>JACNHV010000295.1 GCA_014383445.1 Candidatus Desulfobacula maris
GGGTGCCTGGATTATAATTCCTCAGACAAGGCAGCCCGGTTTATCAGGTTCTGTGACTGTTTTAATATTCCTTTGGTGAATTTAGTGGATGTGCCCGGATATTTCCCCGGGGTTGACCAGGAACATGCCGGTATCATCCGTCATGGTGCTAAAATGCTGTATGCCTATGCAGAAGCCACAGTGCCCAAGATAACACTGGCATTGAGAAAAGAATATGGCGGGGCTGTCATGGCCATGTGCTGTGCTGGAATGGGGGTGGACCTGATGATGGCCTGGCCTGTGGCCCAGCTTGTTGTGCTTGATACTGCGGCAGCCATTAATATTATATATCGCAAGGACATCCTTGAAGCAGATGACCCTCAAAGCTTTAAAGCACAGAAAATTAAAGAATATGATTACAAGTATTCAAATCCTTTTCATGCAGCCTCCAATATGCTGGTAGACAGCATTATCGAGCCTTGTGAGACCCGGACCCAGATAATAAAAGGGCTTAAAATGCTGAAAAACAAAAAACGGCCAGAGCCTTTCAGAAAACATGGAAATATACCTCTTTAATGGTGAATGGTGAGATGTGCGGGAAACTGGAGTGATGGATTTTTCTCAATAGTCAAAAATAGACATAAGGAGACAGGCACATGGATTTTTTACTGACCAAGGAACAAAAATATATTCAAAAAGCTGCCAGAGAATTTGCCATTGGGGAAATGGCACCTGTGGGCCGGGAATTTGATTTAAATGAAACCTATCCTGCCGCTATTGTAGAAAAAGCAAGAGAACTGGATCTTATAGGGCTTTTCATCCCTGAAAAATTCGGTGGTCCTGGATTGGGCTATCTTGAGCAGGCCATGGTCATGGAAGAGTTCTGGAAAGTTGATCCCGGTATCGGACAGCAGCTTTGCTCGTTAACATTTGGTGCAGAAGAGTTCCTGCTTTTTGGTACAGATGAGCAGGGTAAAAAATTTTTAGAGCCCATCTTTACCAAAGATGCGGTTATGGGATTTGCTATAACCGAGCCTGATGCTGGTTCTGATACTCTGGCAGCCGCAACTACTGCCGTTAAAGAAGGCAATGAATGGGTTCTTAACGGATCAAAGGTCATGATTGGAAATGGAACCCGGGGAACCTTTATGTTGATTTTTGCCTTGACTGATCCCGAGGCTGCCCGATCCAAGCGACACAGCATCATTATTGTTGAGACAGACAGACCCGGTTACAAGGCTGACCCCATGCATGGGAAAATGGGATTGCGCTGTTCAGACACTGCAGCCATTTATCTTAACAATGTCCGTGTGCCCCAGGAAAACCTTCTTGGAAAGCGTGGGAATGGATTTCACCAGCTCATGGCATTTTTTGACAGAAGCCGGGCTTATGTTTCCGCCCATGGTGTCGGACTAGCCCAGGGAGCTCTGGATATGGCTGTCAAACATGTCAAAGAACGAAAACAATTTGGAAAACCCATTGGCAGTTTCCAGGGTGTCCAGTTTAAAATTGCTGATATGGCAGTAAAAATTGAACTTGCCAGAAACATTATGTACAAGGCTGCCTGGCTGCTTGATAATGGAACACCCGATACAAACGTTACTGCCATGGCAAAAATGTATAGCGCACGCATTGCCGTTGAAGTGGTTGATGAGGCTCTGCAGCTCCATGGCGGATATGGATATTTTGATGATTATGATATTGAACGCTTTTACAGGGCTGCAAAAGTCCTTGAAATCTATGAAGGGGCAAAGGAAATTGAAAAAATGATCATCGGACGGACCATAGTGGGCAGATAATGAATGTCATGGAGCAAAAATAGTGAAAAAACTATACAAAGCAATAGATAGAACCATTGACAGAATTTTATCGGCAATGGGATTAATTTCCGTAGTATTGATGGTTTTGCTTTCATTGTTTATTTCAACACAGGTTTTTTCCAGGTACTTCCTTAACATGCATGTCCCAGGACTGTTTGATCTGTCTATGTATTCTCTTATCATTTTTACTTTTCTATCAGCAGCATATACATTGAGAGAAGGTCAACAAATCCATGTAGATTTTTTGTTAAATCATTTATCCGACGGTGCCAGGGCAGGTTTTAGAATAACTTCATATACTGTATCCCTTTTCTTTGTTGTAATATTAGGCTGGATTAGCCGGGAATGGGCGTTTGCCTCTTTTTCATCCGGCGCAATGACAATTTCCGAGACACCTATACCCAAAGGAATTCTTATATCGACCATTAGCCTGGGATCTTTACTGCTTTTCCTGCAAATAATTCGAATGATTATATCATCATCAATTCAATCCTCACATCTATTTAATATAAAAAATTTTTTTAAAGACAAATGGAATAATCCTTTTTTTTTCATGGCAATTTTTATTGTCGGATTAATCTTGGGCCTCATATTTACTGTATATGTAAATGAAATTGTCGGAATATGCTTAATCGCTCTTTTGGTCCTATTATGTGGAATGCCTGTTTTCCTTGCTCTGGGATTTGTCGGTAGTATCGGCATGTATATATTGATAGGTGAATCAACAACAAGGCAACTGCCGTTCATTGCTTATAAATCAGTGGAAAGCTTTCCATTGACCTGCTTGCCGCTTTTTATAATAGCCGGAATAATTATGGAAAGAGGTAAAATCGTTGAAGATGTTTTTTTATTCTTTAGATCCTTTGCCGGCAATTTTATTTCAGCTCCACTGATTTCAACTATTCTGGTTGGTGGCTTTTTTTGTGCTATCAGCGGATCAAGTGTTGCGACAACTTCACTTATTGCTGCAGTTTCCCTGCCTATATTAATCAGCACGGGATATAAAAAATCAATTTCAAGTGGTGTGGTTGCCGGTTCTACAATTGGCACAGTAATTCCACCCTCTATCGGATACGTTTTATATGGTGTAATTACAGAGGAATCCATAGGCCAATTGTTTATTGCCGGCATTATACCTGCTGCCATGATATTTGGGTTTTATTGTTTATATATTCTCCTTAGAGCCCAAATTAATGCAAATTCTTTGTTTGAAAAAGATCAGGTACCGGAAAAAATACAAACCCCGGATATAACCTGGAAAGATAAATTAAACGTATTTAAGCGGGCTTTGTGTGGTTTGTTTGCTCCTGTATTTGTACTGGGCGGAATTTATATGGGTATATTCACACCCACGGAAGCTGCCGCCATTATGGTTATTTATGCTATTATCATTACAACTTTAATTATGAAAACCGTTAAATGGTCACAATTATTTGATATTATTTTGATCGGCACAAAGGTAAGCTCAATGATCCTTATCATCATTGTAGGAGCCAGAATCTTTGGAGCTCTTACTTCTCAAATAGGCATTGCTGCTGATTTGGTAGAGTATATTCAGGCAGCCCAGATTTCACCGGTTAAAACGCTGCTTGCTATTTCCGCCATGCTGGTTGTTTTAGGCATGTTTCTGGATGCAGCATCCGTTATGGTTATAACCCTTCCTGTATTTTATCCTGTTATCATGGCTGCGGGATTCAATTCGGTCTGGTTTGGTGTTTTCTTTATAATCGTACTGGAAATAGGACTTCTAACCCCTCCAGTAGGCCTGAATCTCTTTATTATAAAAGGCCTGTCAAATTTCAGTATGGGAACGATAATAAGAGGGACTTCCCCTTTTATTTTAATATTGGTGCTCTCTTTATTTATACTGATACTTTTTCCACAATTGGCGACCTGGCTTCCTTCTCTGATGGTACAATAAAAGGATAGATAATGTGCATAAATTTTTTGGATATGAATTAAGGTAAAAGTGATCAAAACTTGGAACAAGACATTCAGTTTAATATTTACCTGGGACAACCTCAGGAAAATAAAATTTTACAAAAAACAATTAAAAAAGGAGTCAAAAATGGTATCAAAATCTACAAGACGGAAATTTTTTCTTTGTGTATGCTTAACATTGGTTGCAGGATTTTTTATGTGTTTACCAGCACAGGCTGAAAACCCGGTCAAATTGCGTTATTTCACAGGCATGACAGCTTCTCACTATTTTGGATCTGATTTAATGCCTTTCTTTGCTGAAGAAGTTGAGAAAAGAACTAACGGCAATGTTAAAGTCGAGGTCTATCCCGGCGGTCAACTTTTTGGATACAGAAACGGAATTGATGCAACTACCATGGGAGCAGTTG
>JACNHV010000147.1:0-12648 GCA_014383445.1 Candidatus Desulfobacula maris
TCGGCCATGAGATTGCGAAAACAAGGCCTGTTATCATCGTATCGAATAATATCGGCAATAAATATTCCGGGACGGTGACGATAATACCGGTTACCTCTAAGAATCTTACAAAAATATATCCTTTTGAAGTTTATCTTCCCAATGATGCCAGCCCGTTGAAAAAAGATTCAAAAGGAAAGGCTGATCAAATTCGGACCCTGGATAAGGCAAGATTGATTAAATCCATTGGAATGCTGAACCATGAACTGGTGAACAATATGGATAAGGCGATTAAGGTTCATTTGAATTTAGGTCGCGAGTGAAAAGGATGTGCCCCAAATATCCAGAGGATGATAAAGCCCATTGTGTTTACCTCTAAAATCTGTTAATTTTTCACGCGCAAAATGGAGATTTTAAAGCTATTAACTTCCGGGCCTGTGATGTGCTATTTATGAAAGTATTTATTTTTATTCTTTTTTTGGTTTTGTTCTGCCAACACGCGTTTGCCGGAGACGTTCTTTTTTTAGATATTAACAATGCCATTCCTGAAATCCAGATTGTTAAAGAATACTTGGATAAGACTAAAAAAACGAACAATGGACCTGAATCCAGACTGGTTATTGTTCCTTCCCTGGAGACATACAGCATGGATAAACGCCAGAGAATCCAGGAATTAACGGCTATAATGAATGGCATGAAGGAAAAGAATATTCTGAAGCCCGGTGGAGACTTTCCCAGACAGATTTTTAATCTTGGTAAGGTTATTCGCTGGGTTAAAACGGGTGACCAGAATAAGGATTACAGTTTAAACGACTTTCTGCCTGAATTAGAAGATGTGTTAAACAATGATTCATATGATTTTGACAGGGTATTTATTTCAGGCCATCATGGATCTGATTATGGCAGTATGAGCGCGTTTCTTGGCGGTGAATTTTTTAATGGGCTCACTGTTGATACTTTGAAAAAACTGCTCAACAATTCACCAACCACAAAAAATGTAAATTCCCTTATCCTGCTTGGATGCAAAACAGCCATAAATAAATTAATGGAGCGGGAAGGGATTGCCTGGGCTGCAATACTGCCGGATTCGCTGCTTCAGTTTGGATTCAATGAAACCTCACCAGTTAAGACCGATGAATTAAATTTAGCCATATTAAGAGAACTGCTTGAAATACAGACTTTAATTGCCCGGTATAAAAATGATCAAGATTCAGGGATAAACCCTGACACAATCCTTAAACGGATACTGAAAATCAAAAGAGGCAACCGGTTTTTAGGATTTCGTTTTAATAATAAATATTATCAATATCCAAAGCATTTTGTAGAATAGGCATGCCTGGCCACTACTTTTATGTTTCTTTGTTTTTAATTTTCCTATAGGTTATTAGAGAAAATGATTTTGATAAAAAATTCAGGTTATCGGTTTTATTGCCGGAGATATTATGACTGGAAAAAAGTTAGTTGAAAATTGCCTTGTTTGGGAAAAAAAGAACATTTATTGTTCCTGTCCGAAAACGGAATGCGAAAGACATGGTGTTTGCTGTGAGTGTATTGTGTCTCACAAGGAAAGAAAAGATGTTGCTTTTCATGTAAAATTTCCCCACTGTCTAAGAGACCAATTAGCAGAAATAGGTTATAAACCGATTAAATTGTAGGAGATTACAAGTTTATGATTCAAATGGAAAATAATTTTGAATTCAATCTTCTGAATTGTATTATAAAAAAAAATGAGCCCGTTGGAGCAAGTTCCCTGGCTCTGAAATTGAATACGCCCCAGGCAACCATAGGTAGAAAACTTCATGAGTTGGAATTTCGAGGTTATTTAGAAAAACATAGTAATAAAGGCCGGGTTATTACTTTGAAAGGCCAAGAATATTTTGATAAATTGGTAAATGATGAATTAAGAAAACATAAGGTAAACGAGCTGGTAAATGAGTCTAATGTCAGTTCAGAGAAAGATTTGCTGGATATTCTTTATGTGAGACGACTGCTTGAAAAAGAAATTGCCTATTTAGCAGCCCAGAAGATAACACCTGAAGAATGCAGGCAGATAGAGAAAATTCTTGAAGATCAGAGTTTGGAAATTCAGCATGGTTCACTTGGAGATAAGCAGGATCTGGAATTTCACAGCCTGCTGGGCAAAATATCTGGCAACAAAATTCTGGCTCAAATGGTAAATTTAATAATGACCCAGAGCCAAGCCTATTTGGAATTTTCGTATATCAGAAAAAAATACTCAACAATGGTCACTGATCATGAGGAGATTCTGAAGTTTTTCATTAAAGGTGATCCTGCTGCTGTTGCCGAATCCATGGTTAAACATATCGACAGAATTATTAATGATGTAAAAAAGTATTTTTCTAAACATCATTGATAAATTGTTTTTACAATTTCACAAACATACTTTCCAATGGCTAAGGATGATGTTAAGCCGGGTGAATCTATTCCGATAAGATTAATAAAATTCTCATGATTCGGATCTTTTTCAATCACAAAATCCGGTTGGCCTTTTGCCATGGCCAGGATTCCCGTCTGATAAAAATCCAGGTGTGCCTCTGAAATATGGGGGAAGAAGGACCTGACACGCTGGACATAATAATTTTTGTCAAATGTATGCGCATAGGATTGTTTTCCACAGTCCGCACTCATGGCCGGCCCGATGGATATCTCATCAGATAAAGTCACCTGGGCTGTTTGATCTTTTTGCACAAGCGGGGTCAAATGTACGCCTAATGTTTTTTTGATCAGCCCTTTCAGATATAGTTTTTCAAATTCAGCAAATAGCAGGTTCGCCTTTCCGCCTTTTTCAGGATAGACCCCATGTGGGGTTGGATAAATATTCATGCCGCTGGTAAACAGATCAGGATTTTGCGTTCGAAGGAATTTTACGGCTTCTCCCTTCATGGGGATTATCTCATAGGGGTTTTCAGGATTGACCAATGTTGCAATGATATCTGAATTCAGCCCGGCGCAGTTGATGATAATATCTGTATCAAAGGTTTCCAAGTGATCCCCGGATTGAACGGTGACTTTAAATCCTTGTTTTTGGGGAAGGATATCAATGACATGGCTTTTGGTATATATGGCGGCGTGGTTCTGTTTTACCAGGCCATGAAGCTTTTTTAAATAGCCCACAGGATCAATGACCCCTGAGCTGGGGCAGTAAAGGGCAGCAATGCAGTTTATATTGGGCTCGTACTTCTTTACAAAACCGGTATCCACCATGCGTACATCCGGGACATTGTTTTCCCTGGCAATCCTGAGCGTATCCGCAAGATAGTCGATTTCATCAGGAGAGGTGGCAACTACAAATTTACCCACCCGTTTGTGCGCAACCTTATAGGTTGCACAGAATTCATATAAAAGCCGGTTGCCTGTAACACAAAACGCGGCTTTTTTAGGCATGATTCTCTGGTCATAATATATGCCGGCATGGATGACCCCGGAATTCCTTGTGGATTGATTGTCGTCGGAAATTTTTTCATTTTTTTCCAGCAGATTGATTTCACCATCAAAAACCTTTGACAGTTCATATGCAATGCTCAATCCCACAACGCCGGCACCGACTATGGTAATGTTTTGATTTGGTTTCATTATATAAAACATGTCACATAATTTTTTTTCCATGGAGACCACGAAGAACAGGAAGATAAAACTTCATTGGCTTCATGTCCTTCATGGTGATTAAAATAACGTTTCATAAGTTGATAGCATTGAAATGAACAGTTTTATCCGGGCATGGGACCCAGGATTAATCGCTGGGGATCAACCTCTTGCCTCAACATTTTCAACTCATCTTCTTTAGGAGGACTGCATTTTTTTGCTCTTGAAATATCAAGACTAAACCCTGTTTTTAATGCAATGGTTTCAGGGTCAGTAAAGGGGTAGTATTGATCCAGATACATCATTTTTGTAATATCATCGAATTTGAGAACACCCAGGTTTGTGACCACTGCCATGGGGCCACCCCGCAAGAAACCAGCCTCCCGTCTTGAGTTGTATCCTGAAAGCCAGCCCGGGCTTGTAAAATAATCCAGTTTATTAACAAATCTGCGATATTCATGCTGCATAAAAACAATTATTCCATATGCTAAGCTTGCAGCATCACATGCGCCACCAGATCCAGGGAAACGCTGTTCAGGGTTTTCATATGTCCCAAGCATTGTGGAGTTTAGATTGCCATAGCAATCAATCTGAGCTGCCCCGAGAAAGGCAATGGTCCGAAATTTTGGATGGCCAAGGATGCTCAGGGCATCTGCCAGGCCTGAATTGACAGAAGTGCCCACCATGACCCTGGGATCTGCAACAGCCAATGGAAGTTCTTCCAAAGAAGGGTCTATACCTCCTGTTTCAAAGAAAACAATCGCGTCCGGCGCATGGATCCGTTTGGCAACTGTTGCCGCAAGCATGCTCAGACCGGTTCCGGCAAAAAGAATATCATTGTTTTGAACAAGGCTGCCTGCTGTCAATGCCATGATTTCAGTTGCAGTATACGGCTCCATGTTTTTTCCTATCGCCTGTCCAGGCCAGGGGCATAGCCCAGGGCGGAGTTGGCCTTTATTTTTAAAAGATCTTTGAATCCCACCTTGGTCAGATAGTCTTCCATTGTTTCAAAAGGATACACCCATTCATCAAGATACCTGTTAAAGCTGTCCTGGTTCTGTGCTATTTTTTTGAAATAATTCAAATGATTGGGATCATAGTCATAATACATGTGGCAGGCAGTGGGATGGGCGCCAAATGGTGCCGGAACAATGGCATCAACAATAAAATGGGCCAGGCTGTTCCGGTCCGGGTCCTGGCGGATATAATCTTCCGGAACAATCTCTTCACAGGAAACAATAACTGTTTTGGCAGCCTTTGCCTGCTCAATATCAGCAAAGGAAAGCCCATTGATACGAATGGTGCCTTTTTCTCCTGCATACTGGGCATGAATAAGGGCCACATCCGGGTTAAGAGGGGGAAGCACCACAACCTTGCCTCCATCTTCGTTGATGGGATCATTAATGACTTTGAGCTTATGTTCAGGGATTTTCCCTTTACCTCGTATTTGGGGGGAAAATCCAAATTTACGGACAATATCTGATTCAAGGCCTGATTTGGTAGCAATAAAGGGCAGGCCCATGGCCCCGGCCATGAAGCGAAGCGTCATTTGATAATTGGAATAGTCTTCAACCTCAATGGTTTTGTCTTTAAAGGCTTTTTTAAAAAGATACCCAGTGGGGGCAAATCGTGCCACACCACCATAGGCCAGTTCGATGCGCTCAACACACCCGGCCCCTATCAAAAGTTCCATGCCCTGGCCGTGGGAATGAACCACAAGGTAAAGTTTCTTTTTTTTCTGGCGGATAATTTCCCTTATAATGTGCATGGGGTTCCGGTTCACGGTAAAACCGCCCAGGGCAATCTGGTCGCCGTCTTTAATAAAGGTGTCCACGGCCTTTCGTGCGGTCATGATTTTATCGGTCATTAATAATCCCTTTAGGCTTTTTTATTACCCTCGTACTCATACCAACCCTTACCTGTTTTTCTTCCCAGCTGTCCCGCTTTTACCTTGCGGCGAAGCAGTTGAGGCGGATAATAGCGGTTGTCCTGGGTTTCCTGGTATATTGCTGTCAAAGCGCCAAAGGAGACATCAAGCCCCACCATGTCTCCTGTTTCAAAGGGCCCCATTCGTCTTCCAAAAGCAAGCCTGACTCCCTTGTCAATATCCTGGACGGTTCCAATTCCTTTTTCCAGTAATTGGATGGCCTCAACATAACTTACCAGGTTGATTCGATTCATGAGGAATCCCGGGATATCACTTTCCACCCGGATCGGTTCTTTTCCTATTTTTTTCACAAAAGAAACAGCCATTTCCATACTTTCTTCCGAGGTGCTGATCCCTTTAACCAATTCTACAACGGGCATCATGGGCACAGGGCTGAAAAAATGCAGTCCAATGACCTTGTCAGGTTTATTTGTAACGGCTCCCATCTCTGTAATGGGGATAGCAGAGGTATTGGTTGCCAGCAAGGCATTTGGTTTACAAAAGGTGTCAAATTTTTGAAAAATTTCCTGCTTAACTTTTAGATTTTCAAAGACAGCTTCAATGGCCAGGTCAGCCTGGCCAGCATCGCTTATATTTTTTGTTGTCTGAATTCGGTTTAAAATCGTGTTATGGTCTTCGGACAGCGTTCCCTTTTCAATGAATTTATCCACAGACCATGATATTGTTTTCATGCCTTTGGTAAGGGCTTCGTCATTGACATCGTTTAACTTTACATTGATTCCTGCCTGGGCAATAACCTGTGCTATTCCACTGCCCATGAGCCCTGCGCCAACAATGAATACCTCTTTAATTGTCATGATTTCACCTTTAATTTAACTTGGGTTGTTATGGGTAGTTGTGTTTCAGAAGAAGTCTATTTATAGTTAAATTTTTATCAATTTTTATTATTTGTCATTGCAAGCATTTTGACAAGTTTATCATTTCTCCAGGCTTTGAGTTCATCAATGGATTTATTGACCACCATATGCATCTTGTTAACATCTTTAACAACAGCTTTTATTGCCGAAGGAGGAAAACAAGTCCATGTTACCATGCTTTCGAACCTGTATCTATAGGATTGATCATAGTTTTCAAAAAAGCGTTCAATATTGTCGCCAGCTAAATGGGCGCGCAAAAAAGGACCTATAAAGGGATCTCGAATACCACATCCCTTACAAAAAGCATTGTCTATATCTTCAGCAGTTGCAACACCCTTATCAACCAAATCCATTGCCTCGCGAAGTACTGCTGCCTGCAATCGATTCACAATGTATCCTGGCACCTCTTTTTTCAGTACAACTATTGTTTTGCCCAGCTTTTTCATAAAATTTCCTGCTATTTCAATGCTTTTGGGCAATGTGTCAGGGCCACCGCCAATTTCAACAAGGGGGATAAGGTGAGCCGGAAGAATAGGGTGCACCATCACACAACGGCCTGGCCGGGTTGCAGCTTTCTGGATATCAGTCATCAACAGACCGGAAGCACTGCTTGCAATTATTGCGTGATCCTGAGCTGCTGCATCAATCTCTTTGAATACCCGGTGTTTAAGGTCAAGGTCATCAAAGACGGATTCCTGTATATAATCAGCATCAGAAACTGCATGTTCAAGGCTGGTTGTAAGTTCAATCCTTTTTAGAGCTTCCTCAACTTCACCTGATCTTAATAAATTATTTTTTTCATGAAATATCAAGTTTGTATGTATGACATTAACAGCATTGTCCAGGATATCTTTATTTATATCCTGTAAAATCACTTTATACCCTTTTGATGAAAACAGTGTTGTCCAGTCAGATCCGATTAGTCCTGCTCCCACGCATGCTATTTTATTTATATCCATGGTTATTTTCCCTTTTTAAACTGCACTAATACCAAATTTGATAAATAATTTATGATTTGTTCTGGTCAAAGGGACTGTTTCCTTTTTTATAGAGGACTCGGAGTGAAATTATCATGATCAGGGACCAGGCCATCAGAATCAGCAGAAAAATATTATAATTGGTTACCCCGTAATGAAGGTATTTGAGCAGAATTATCAATCCGCCGGTCATTGCGATCAAGAGCCATTCCAACTTTCGCCGCATGTTCATATTCTAGCCTCCTCTATAAGAATGTTGCGATGTTTGGATTTATGTATAAAGTAAACAATGCCAAGAATACTCCATGCTAACAAATGGGTGAGCCAGTAAGGCAGTTGGATGGCAAGCCCTGATATGGACATGTTCAGCCCAGGAGTAAAAAACAGGAATGCGCACAAAGCCAGGAGGATTCTCAAAGGCCAATCTATTTTAGCGATGATCCATCCTTCCGTTGTGGCGGTTAAAGCGTATATGCCTGCAAAGCCACCCACTATAGCCATAATAATCTGGTCCCAGGTTCCCACGAACAACAGCCCTGGTGCAAAAACAAAAACAAAGGGCAGCATGTACTTGGCTATGCCAAGTCGAAGCGAGCACCAGCCTGTCTGCATTGGGTTTGATCCTGCTATGCCTGCTGCTGCAAAGGATGCCAGGGCGACAGGTGGTGTAATGGCTGAAACAAGGCCAAAATAAAAGGCAAACAGATGGGCTGCAATTGGCACAACACCCATCTTGATCAGGGCAGGAATCACAAGAGCTGCCAGGGTTATGTATACTGCAGTGGTTGTAAGGCCCATACCAAGAATCATGGAGGAGCCCATGGTCAAAAACAAGGCGATCCAAAGATTTCCGCCGGCCAGGGAAACAATCACGTTGGTGAATTTTAGCCCTATGCCGGAAACAAAAACACAACCTATGATGATACCTGCAGCAGCGCAGGCCACTGATACGGAAACGGCCAGTCGTGCACCTTCTTCAAAGGCACTTAACATGTCAGTAGGAGTCATACGGGTTTCTTTGCGTAAGGAGCTTAAAATCAGGATGGACATAATAGCCCAGAAAGCTGCAAGCATGGGAGTATAGCCAACCATCATCAATACCACAATCACAATTATTGCTAAAAACAGATGTCCGCCACGCTTAATCTCGTATTTCAGGTTGGGCAGTTCCGCTTTGGAGACGGTGGCAAGATTACGCTTGCGGGCCTCAAAGTGTACCATTACAAAGATGGAAAAAAAATAGATCAATGCTGGAAACAGACCTGCAAGAGCCACTTTTAAGTAAGGAACATTCAAAAATTCAGCAATAACAAAAGCAGCAGCACCCATGACAGGGGGCATTATCTGTCCTCCGGATGAGGCACAGGCCTCCACTGCTCCGGCAAAATAGGGACGATATCCGATTCGCTTCATTAAAGGTATTGTAAAGCTGCCTGTTGTAACAACATTAGCCACGGCAGAACCTGAAACCGAGGCCATCAAACATGAGCTAAGCACAGATGCTTTGGCAGGGCCTCCCACTTTGGAGCCAGTAAGAGCCAGGGCTACGTTAATAAAAAAACGTCCTGCACCAGACCTTACAAGGATGGCACCAAAAAGGATGAACAGGAAAATATAGGTAGCCATAACCATTATAGGAATAGAATACATTCCGTTTTCCCGCATAAACAGGTAATCAACCATTGTGAACCATGAGCTGGGGGGGCCGTAGAAAATCCAGAATAATTTGTCGGAAAAAGCGGTTTGAGCCAGAAAAAATAATGCTATGAACATCATTGCCCAACCCACTGCCCGCCTGGTGGCTTCCATTAAAAGTATGATCATGGCAGTACCTGCGTAAATATCCATTTGAGTGAGATCTCCCCGGCGGAAGATAAACGCATCCAAATCCCATAAGGTATAAACCTGAATGGCAATGGTAAGTCCCACCAATAGAAGATCCAATGAAAACCAGGCGTTTTTAGGATCGGTCCATTTTTTACGGCCCAAAGGATTCAGCAAAAAACACAGCACCAGAACAAAGGCCAGATGGGTTGAACGAAAGGCGTGTGCCTCCAGAGAACCGGCATAGGCCACATATAAATGATAAATGCTCAAGGTGACAGAGAGCAGGCAGATTGCCAGTTCCAAAGGGAAATGAAAAATACCTTTTTTCTGACGAAGCAGCCATTCCAGGATGCTCTCTTTTTTTACCTCATTGTATTCAAGCTTTTTTTCATTCATGTTAAAAAATGACACTCCTTATTCTGGATTATTTTCACAGGGTTTGTAGAAAAAACTAAAAAAAGGGACACTTTCGTGCCCCTGAAAATTAATTTACATAACCCATCTCTTTGTAGTATTTTAAAGCACCTGCATGAACAGGGATACCTGCTCCCATGGTGGCTTTTTCAGGTTTGGAGTCCTCAATGGCCTGTTTTTTGACCTCGGCAAGTGCAGGCCAGTTTGCGTAAAGGGTTTTAACTGCCTTATAAACCACATCGTCGGGCACGTCTTTGCTGGTCACAAGACATGTAACAGTACCAACAGTTGGAACATCTTGATCAAGACCTTTGTAAGATCCCTTGGGAATGATGGTTCCCATTAATCCGGGATCTATTTCTTTGATTTTATCCATGTGTGCTTTATCCACGGACAAAAACCTTATGCCAGGGCGAAACATTAAGTCGATCATGGTGGATTGGGGGCAGGATGTTACAGCCATGTAGCAGTCGCTGTGTCCATCTTTCATCAATGCTGCTGAATCAGAATATCCAACATAACTGACCAGACCTCCATTTTTCTTTATGCTGTCAAAGGTGAGGCCATAAGCAGCAAGCACGTTTTCAGCAATGACAGTGCCTGAAAAACCAACCTTGCCTGGTACGATGCGCTTATCAGCAAGATCTTTGACGGAAAAGATTTTACTGGACTTGGGAACAGCCATCTGGAAAACTCCTGGATATAAAGACATCAAGTGGCGCAGGTTAGGGTTTTTCTTATCAAATTTACCCCGGCCATTGTAAGCATTATAGGCTGTATGGGTATATGTCCAGCCAAAATCAGCTCTTCCCGCGTTTACTGCTTTACAATTACCGACTCCACCGCCAGGACCATTGGATGAGGAGATGCCCATCTCTTTTTCAATAATACTCATCATGGCTGAACCAAGGGGATACCATGATCCTCCTTCCGGCCCTGAAAACATCCTCAGAAACTTTGTTTCTGCCTGGACAAAAGAGGCTAAAAAACTAAAAAGCATAAAGATTGCAAATCCCACTACAAAAATTCTTTTAAACATGTTGTTCTCCTTTTTAAAATTGATAATAAATTGAAAAACTGGAAAACTGTCTTTTAGGTTGTTGAAAAAAACATCTGAAAAACAATCATCCAACCACTTATCTCTGCAAACGCTTATCATACTAATATGGTTTTGGTCTTTTAATATCAAATAAATTTTTCAATATGTTAATTTAATTCTTTTATCAGCAGGTTTGGCTGCATCTTTTTCCCACTTAAGAACAGGTGGGATGGTTTTAGTGGGCGGCTCAATCATCAGATTAAGCATGACCGGCCCATCCTGATTTAATGCCCATGTAAGCCCGTCTTTGACTTCTGTGTTGCTGTAAATAGTTTTTGCGTTGAGACCAAATCCCTGGGCAATTTTTTCAGTATCAAAAGATTTTCCAAAATCAACGGCAAAGTATTTTTCATCAAAGTATAATTTTTGAATGGTTTTAATCCAGCCATATGCATAATTCTGAAAGTTAATAAACACAATGGGAAGCTTACACCTTACTGCTGTTTCCAACTCTCCTGCGGCCATGCAGAAACTTGCATCTCCATGCATTGCAATGACTTTACAGCCGGGCTTTGCAACCTGTACGCCCATTGAAGCTGGCAGGGCATAGCCAAGACTGCCGTGGGCTCTGGGCAGGACCGTTTGCCGGCCCGCTTTCTTCTGCCTGAAATAGGATGAAAGATATGGGGTCGGTGTTCCAGCATCGGCAATAAAATATGTATCTTCATCTGTAAGGTTCCAGAGCATATTAAAAAAATATGCAGGCGTAACCAGATCTTCTTTTCTTTCAACATCCTTTTGGATTCTGGCTTGTTTTTCCTGCATTTTCCGGCAGACAAATTTATTCCAGGTGTCAAGCCTTGATGTATCTTCCAGGTCTTTTGCCTTCATTATTTCTAACAGTTTTTCCAGAAAAGTTTTAATGTCGCTCATAATGGCAACATTGGTTCTAATATTGGCATCCAGGAGATTCTCGCCAATATCAACCTGTGCAATCCTGCAGCTATCATTAAAAAGCGTCTTGCCTATTGTGGTCACATTATTCAGCTTTGAGCCCAGGGCCAGAACAAAATCTGCTTTCTGAACAATCTCAAGCCCTTCCATTGAACCGCCATTGGCACCAACAACACCAATTGAAAATTTAGACAGCTCTGAAATGGCTCCTTTCCCATTAATAGAAGTCGCAAGGGGAAGGTGAAATGTCTCCACTACCTTTGCAAGCTCTTCATAGGCATTTGAAAGGTGTACCCCACCACCGGACAGTATAATCGGTCTCTTGGCATGCATAAGCATCTCAGTAACCAGGGTCAGGTCAGAGTCACAAGGTCCATACCTGAACGGAGAGTTGCACCCGGTTAACCCTGACCCCTTTAATTCTTCATCCGTGAACCTTACTTCATCTTCAAGGATGTTCTCGGGCAAAGCCAGATGCACTGCACCCGGGACTCCGCCCGTGGCCATGCGAAAGGCTTTTCTGAATAAATAAGGTATTTTATTTCCTATCTTGATTTTTTGATTCCATTTTGTAATGGGCTTCATCAAAGCTTCCTGATCTATATCCGTCAGAGATCCCTGCTCAACACTTACAAGTCCGATGTCAGAAGACAGGCAGAGCATTGGTATACAAGAATTGTACGCCTCGCTTACGGCAGGAACCACATAAAGGGCGCCGCCGCCACTTGGGGTTTCAACAACCCCCACTTTACCGGACACTCTTGCATAAGCATCTGCCATATATCCTGCATTTCGTTCATCATGACAAAGAATATGATTGATTCTATTTTTCCTGTGAAAGAATGAATTATGAAAATGCATGCTCGTATCACCAGGAACTCCAAATACATGTTCAACTCCATGAGCGATAAGCATTTCAATAATTACATCTGATCCTCTCATTATTTTTATCCTCTCCTTATTTGAAAATTAATCACTCGGCAACGATGATCTGAGTTATGGGTTACACATTCAATAATCATCACTCATCAATGATGATAAATGACATTA
>JACNHV010000147.1:12928-21675 GCA_014383445.1 Candidatus Desulfobacula maris
GGCTGCAACTTTTTTGCAGGCTATCCCATCACACCTGCAACAACTATTTTTAACAATATGCTGAAAATGCTTCCCGCAACTGGTGGCGTTTGTATTCAGGGAGAAGATGAAATCGCATCCATGGGATATTGCATCGGTGCAGCCATGGCTGGCAAAAAAGCACTGACGGCAACATCCGGCCCGGGTATCAGCCTTTACAGTGAGCAGATCTCATTTGCCATTGGCAGTGAAATTCCATTGGTGATCGCAGATGTACAAAGGCTTGGTCCCTCAACAGGTTCAGCAACCAGGGGTGCAGACAGTGATATTCAATTTTTAAGATGGGGCAGCACAAGCGGTGTACCAGTTATTGTTCTTGCTCCTAAAGATGCACTTGACTGCTATGTCCTGGCTGTTCATGCTTTTAATTATGCTGAAGAATTCAGGTGTCCTGTTTTTATCGCCTCTAACAAAGAGATCGGAATGACCAGTGAAAGCTTTGATCTTGATTCTGTCGAGCTTCCCCCCATCGTTGAAAGGAAATATTTTTCAGGCGATTTGTATCTTCCTTTTGAGGCAGAGCCGGAAAAAGCCCCGCCATTTCTTCCCATTGGAGGAAAAACCCTTGTCAGACAAACATCATCAACCCATGGGCCTGATGGTTATATCACCATTGATCCTGAAGTGATTGCGAAAAACCAGGAAAGACTCAGGCAAAAAATTCATAGCGCCCGAAATCGGATTGCGCTTTTTGAAGAAGATATCAAAGAAAATTCCGATACCCTGATTATAAGTTATGGTGTTACTGCCCGTTCTGTGGAAGATGCCGGTAAAAAACTTCAAAAAAAAGGAAAGCCTGTATCCTTGCTGACGCTTAAAACCCTTTTCCCCGTACCTGAAGAACTTTTGCGGGAAAAAGCAAAATTATTTAAACGCATTGTGGTGATCGAAATGAACCTTGGACAGTATATAAATGAAATAAGACGAATCCTTTGTGATAAACGAGTGGAATTTTATGGGCAGATGAATGGCGTGCTGATTACACCGACCAAAATCATGGAGGTCATAGAAAATGAATAGTTTTTTAAATAAAAACAGGCCCCTTGTCTATTGTCCGGGATGCACCCATGAAAAAATCACCACGGGCCTTGATAAGGCATTTGTCAATATGGGTCTTGATGCCGATAAAATAGTCATTGTCACGGATATCGGCTGTTCAGGGCTGTTTGATACTTTTTTCAATGTTCATGCCCTTCATGGCGTGCACGGCCGGGCGCTCACCTATGCTGCGGGCCTGAAACTTGCGGATCCTGAACTGAATGTGATTGTCACAATGGGAGATGGAGGACTTGGCATCGGCGGTGCCCATGTATTAGCTGCCTGCAGAAGAAATCTTGACCTTACCCTGATCATTCTCAACAATTTTAACTTTGGCATGACTGGAGGGCAATATTCTGCCACCACACCCACAGATGCAACAGTGGGATCTGAATTCCTTAATCAGGCTGAGATTCCCCTTGATATCTGCTCCATTGCCAAAAGCGCCGGTGCAACTTATATTGACAGATGTTCAGGCCTTGATCCGGATTTGCCGCAAAAAATTGTCAGGGCAATGCAGCATAAGGGCTTTTCTTTAATTGAAACCCTTGGTATGTGCACGGGTCGGTATACAAAAAGAAATAAACTGACCCCGAAAGTCATTGATGAGATCATAACAGATCTGCCTGAAATGCCGGGTGCCATAAAAGAAAATAAAAGATCTGAATATGGTGAACGGTACAGGGCTCTGGCAAAAGAAAGGAATGTCTTTCCTGAACCGATCACCATTGAAAAGCAAATCGAGCTTGAAGATTATCTTCAGCAGGAGGTGGTTATCCTTGGCAGTGCAGGCATGCGCATCGTAACAGCCGGTGAAATTGTCTGTTACGCCGGAATTTGCGCCGGTATGAATGTATCAATGAAAAATGATTACAACATCACGGTTCTCCGGGGTCAGTCTGTCAGTGAAATCATGATTTCTCCTGAAAAAATAGGTTATCCCGGTATTGAATCTCCTTCTGTTGTATTAGCTCTTAGTGATGAAGGGGTTCAGCGGCGGAGTAAAATTTTTGCCGCCCTTAAATCCGGCACCTTTGTCTTAAAAGAAAAGAGTGTTGATATTCCTGAGACTCATGCAGATATTGTTGAAATTGATTTTAAAGAATTAAAAATTAAAAAACAGGATTGGGCTCTGGCTTCCCTTGGGGTAATGGCCAAAAATGAAAAAGCGATTAACAAAGAGATGCTGGATTATGCCTTAAAGTCACGGTTTAATGAAAAACTCTATCAGATAGCAATGGAAACCATTGAAAAAATATTTCAAAATTAAAAAGGATATGCCAGATATCAATCCATCTGTTTTCAGAGTTTTTCTGCCTTTTGCTTTTGGGTATTTTCTATCCTATCTGTTTCGTGTGGTCAACGCAGTCATTGCCCCGGATCTTGTTGCGGATTTAAATATTAATCCTTCACAACTGGGGCTTTTGACCTCCACTTATTTTATCGCATTTGCCTCTTCTCAATTACCCCTTGGTATTTTACTGGATAAGTTCGGTCCCAGAATCGTGGAATCATTTCTTCTGATTTTTGCCGGAACAGGTGCGTTTATTTTTGCAAAATCCCAAACGTTAACCGGTGTCATCATTGGGCGGGCATTTATCGGTTTCGGGGTTTCTGCCTGTCTCATGGCTGCTTTTAAATCTTATGTCATCTGGTTTCCTGAAAAATTATGGCCAAGGATCAATGGATTTCAAATGGCTGCCGGAGGCCTTGGGGCCTTATCCGCAACCACACCCGTTGAATGGCTTCTTAATATGACAGACTGGCGGGGCTTGTTCCTTTTATTGGCAATTCTCTCATTTTTCAGTGCTCTTGGTATTTTTTTTATTGTGCCTGAAAAAAAATCTCAAAACAACCAGGATAGTTTTTCTTTACAGATTAAAGGCATAAAACAGGTTTTTAAATCTCAATATTTCTGGCGTATTGCTCCTTTAACGGCCATGACCCAGGCAAGTTTTGTCGCCTTGATAGGGCTCTGGGCAGGACCCTGGTTAAGGGATATTGAAGGGATGCAGCGATCAGAGATTGCCATTGTATTATTCTGGGCTGCGGTTGCTCTGACAGTCGGATATATCTGTCTTGGGTTTATTGCTGAAAAACTGGCTCAAAGGGGGATCAGCATCCTTTATACTGCTGTAACCGGGATGAGTATTTTTATTGGCATCCAGATATTTATCGTATTCCAGATTTCCATTGCTCCCACTTTTTTATGGATCTTGTTTGGTTTCTTTGGAACATCTGGAATTCTCTCCTATGCAGCTTTGTCTTCTAATTTTCCTAGAACCTTGTCCGGCAGAGTAACAACCAGCATCAATCTTCTGGTATTTATAGCTGCTTTTATTCTGCAGTGGCTTGTCGGCGCCATCATCAATCTGTGGGAGGTATCTGCGGCCGGAAATTATCATCCATCCGGATATCAGGCTGGATTTTTGACGATTTTAGGACTTCAGCTTGCAGGACTTGCCTGGTGCCTTTTTCCCGGATTAAAAAAAAGAAAATAACCTGGGCACCACTTTTCCCTATCTTCTTTCATGGCATTGGCCGTTATGGTGACAAATGACTTTTACATTCACCAAAACCCTTGAGCAAAAAGTAATTTGATTTAAAAATTTATATTAAATTGGTAGGCCAAACAAAAAAGGCTTTGAGTGAAAATCACTGAAAGCCTTTCTGATTTTTTTCTCCGGTTTCTCATCAGTTCCATTTGTTTTGGCATCCAGTTCAATCCATTTCAGCATTTGATATGGCAACTTGGTTTTTTAAGTTGAATTATTTGCCCCAGTGCTGTTGATAATGAATGTGGTAAGATAAATTTTAATGCTTTAGACCATCAATCGATAAGATATAATTTTTTAACAAGTCGATAGACAGTACTTCCATGTTGCCGTGGCCAATCCTCACAAGGTTGCCTGTCTTTTTGTTTGGCGCGGTTTATTGCATTTTGAATTTTTGGTTTGATTATATTCGTCGGAATTCCTTTATTGTAGTTTGGAAGATATCGCTTAAGCCTATTTGTGCAATCTTGAGAAGACGATATCCCACTCCCATCTTCAAAATGTAAAAGTAGCCAATATTCAAACTTTGGATTGCTAAGGGCAAAATTGTAATTATTTTTTTCTTTGCTCCAATTAAATAACTGCAATAAAGACTCTGTTTCCCAATCGTCTTTATCGACGACTAGCCAGGCCTCATCATTTTTCTTTAATCCCTTTTCTTTCAAATGGGTTTTAATAATTTTTAAAATTTGAAGCGGTGAACTACCATGTATGTTTTTCAAGCATTTGAAATGAACAACAGCCTTGACACTATTCAGCATTTGGAAATACTCAGGCTCTGTCTTTTCACCTTCGGCAGCGATGACAAACATTTTTTTATATCTTCTAAATGCTGATTTTCTCTGAAATTTTTTATTTCTTACCATAGGTCAACCATCATATTCAGATTTAAACGGTGTAAAGCATTCATTGATAAGCACATTTGGTATACCCCCTAATCTGCCTTGTAGGTAGCTTTTACGAATATCTTTATCAGACCTAACGTCTTTAAATTCTGCAAATGAAATAAGCGTAGAAGAACCTTGATCATTTCTTTCTGCAATCCACATTTCATCCCTTCTCAAAAGAGTCTGATCCATTAATAAAAGATCATGAGTGGTGAACAGCAACTGTGACCTGGATTTTTCGGAATAACTACAAAGGAACAGATTTAACAGCTGTCTGGTCAATAGAGAATGAAGACTCCTGTCTATCTCGTCTATAATGTAAACCTTTGCGTTGTTTTCATTAGACATATTATAAAATCCAGGGAGTAGCTCAATTAGTCTCCTGGTACCATCTGATTCATCAGTTAATTCGAATTTTACTTTTTGTCCATCTGAGCTTTGGTGATATGAAACAAGTTTTTTTGCAATCATTTCACCTTCTTTTTTGGAAAGTACAATTCGTTCAGCTCGATGGGCACCAACAAGCTCAACATGAGTGGATTCAGTTACAGTTTTTTTCAATTCATCTTTTAATTTATCATCCATTGGAATGCTGTCAAAAGGAATAATTTCTCCTTCTAAATGCATTATTCCCGTATCAAAACGATACAATGAATTTTTAATGGTTTCATATAAAGGAGTGTCTTTGGATATGAGCGCTGTCACTGGGTCAGACATTCCCATTGGACTGATTAATACCAGGCTTTTCTTAAACCAGTCGAAAACTGGTTTAAATAGTGTTATTTTCTGAAAAACAGTATTGGAAAGAAATAATTGGTTATCATGTGTACCATGAAATGCATAATTCAAATAGTCTTCATTATTAGCAGTGGTTTCAAGATTTAATAATTTGTCCTTTTGCCTATGGAACAAAATCTTTTCAGATGAGCTTGTAATTTTAACTAATTTTTCTTTAATAACTTTTTCATTGGTTACTGCAAAAGAATAATCATAAACAATTCCATCGACTAAAATTTCAAATCTAAATTTAGTTGGTAAGCCTTTGAACTTTGGATCTAATCTGTATGGTTCTACAGGAATTTGCTCTTCGGGCTTAACTCCATTAGTCACAAAATTTTTTACAAAATTTATCGCCTCAAAAAAAACAGATTTTCCAGAGGCATTCCCGCCGTATATAGCCGTAATTGGTAGAATCCTCATTTTATATTTGTTTATTCGGGCCAACCTTTCACTATGCTGGCGTTCACGACTCGCTAACATTGTAAACAAAGTGGGATCTCGAAAAGATTTCCAGTTTTCTATTTCTATTTCTATTATCATTTTTATCTCCTTGAGAGAAATTTTCTCTTATAATTACAATTTTATTTCATTTAAATTTATAAAAGTCAACCCTTAAGAGAAAATTTCTCCTAAAAAAGAAAATAGCTTTCTGGTCAGAACTTTAGAATTTTTTAAATTGTGGTTTGCCAAAATAAAACCATGTTACTATACCAACACGATACAAGTTTCCCCAAATTTATTGTAAATACCAAATTAACCTGATACTCAGATGTGGTTTTTGTGAAAAATTAATAAAGGGACACATAATGTATCGGGCGTTAATCTGGTTATTGACTTTTCAATTTAAAATAATTCAAATTCTGTTCAAATCAAAAGATGACTTTGTTATAGAAACGATAGAACTTCGGCAGTAATTAACATTCGTTCAAGACTAAATCTTTTTTTGTCCTTGATTCTTTTTTGGCAAATCACAATATAAGTATCTGTTATTATTTTATTTTTTGTTTTTACGAAAAGGGGACTTTCAATCCCCATTATGGAAAAGATGTGAAAATGGAAAAGTGTAACCGACTGAATTTATGGAATTTTAGAAAATCGATAATTGATGTTTGTAAATAAATTTTGGCCTTTTTAGGCACAATTTGGGCACAATCGAGGATTTTAAAGCAAAAAAGGTTTCCAAGAAAAACTTGAAAACCTTTGATACTCTAATCTTTGTTGTGGTGCCCAGGGACAGAATTGAACTGCCGACACGGGGATTTTCAGTCCAATGATCTGGTATTTGATAAAATACTATGTTCTATTAGTAAGCAAGATAAAGCTTGACATATAAGCACGTTACATGTTAAAAATCCCCATGCTGGTTTATGGAGCATGACAGAATATGCTTACTATTTGCTTACCAGCAGGCTTAGGTGGTTACTATTTGCTTACCAGAAGAACAGGGGATTTTTATGCAATCGGTTCTAAAAAACAACAAAAAAAAATTAACAAAAACGGTTATTGATGGATTTTCCTTGCCTAAAAAAAGCCCGGTTTTTATATGGGATACCGAGCTTAAAAATTTTGGGATAAAGCTTAATCCTACTGGGAAAGTTTTCATTGTCCAGAGCAGGGTTAACGGACAGTCCAAACGTGTTAAAATCGGTGATTATGGGGTTTTTACAGTCGATGAGGCCAGAAGGGCAGCAAAACAGTTTTTAATGGATATGTCAAACGGGATTAATCCGACCGAAGAGAAAAAAATAAAAGGTGCCCAGGCCGTCACCATTGAAGAGGTGGCCCAGGATTATATCAATGATAGAACTTTAAAGGCTTCCAGTATTCACGATATCAATAAGCACCTGAAAGGGACTTTTAAGGACTGGAAGGATAAACCGATTACAGACATATCAAGGGACATGGTTTTAAAACTATTCCGGCAAAGATCAGAACAAAGCCCTGCACAGGCAAACCAGGCTTTTAGAGTTTTGAGGGCGCTTTTAAATTATTCAATGGAAGCATACAGGCCCGGCAACAAACCAATAATATTAGAAAATCCGGTGCAAATAATTTCAGGTGCCCGGATCTGGAATAAAATCAAACCTAAAAATAGACGGATACCAATAGAGCAAATTGGCCAGGCGTGGGTTATGCTTGAAAATATGCAATTAGACCCAGCTCAGACAATGGCTTTTCGTTCAATGGTGGATGCAGTTTTATTCTGTCTTTTAACCGGGGCACGGTGGGGAGAATGTCAAAAACTGACCTGGGATAATGTAAATCTTGAATTTGGGGTTGACGAAGAAACCGGGGAAATATTGGGGCAATGGCATATTAAAGACCCGAAAAATACAATCCCCATAACCTTACCTTTAAGCAGCCAGGCCCGTGTTTTACTTGAAAGCAAGCCCAGGACAAAAGAAAATAAATTTGTTTTTTGTTCAGAAAAAAGCAAGACAGGTTATATAGGCCCGGGGCGCTTTGTCACGGATCAGCTTACCGAAGCCCTGGGCGTTGAATTATCTGCCCATGATTTAAGGCGAACTTTTCGGAGTATTGCGGCGCATTTAAATGTTGAATTATGGCGAACTAAACTCCTGATGAATCATAAAATGGGTAACGATATAACCATACAGGCCTACACTGAAAAATCAGACTTGGAATATCTCAGGCCGAATATTCAAACGATTGGCGATTGGATAGAAAAGCAGGGAAAACTTGAAAAAAATAAAATAACAGATATCAACACAAAACGGGAGGCAGTCTAATGTTTTCCAAAGACATACTTGAACGAGCGGAAAAAAGAGAAGCCAGAAGCCGGGATCATGAAAAAAGATATGAATCCGGGGACGAAAAAGCATTGCGGGAATTTTGCCGAATAGATCCCTTTGCAATAAAAACCCCATGGGTTCAAAAGGCTATTGAAAAAGCATTGATGACAGGCTATTTGAAACCCCTGGAAAACCTTTTCACCACAGGCAAAAGAGAGAAAAAGAACCCGATAACTGAAAAAACACAGGATTTGATTATTAAGGAAACTGTTAATCAGGTGGCCCGGGAAACAGGCCTTCCAAAAATGAATCCTAAGTATGGTACTTCTGTTTATGACAAAATTTATGATGATCAAATTTTAACTTTTGGAACTGCCCAGGAAATGAGCCCCAAAACGATTTTAAACCGGTGTACTATGGCAAATAACCAGAGCGCTGATATTATGATTGAAAACGTAATGGGTGGAACAATTGTGCGTTGTGGGCCTGCGGTGCAAACTATGGAAGGAAAACCCATTTTTGGAATTTTTGAAATATTTTTCCCTTCTGATGGGGGGGAGCCTTATTTTAATGCGAACGGTGTTTTTAATATTCCAACCGGAAAAGATAAATATGATATGTTACCCGAAAGCTGGAAGAAACCCACAAGCTAAAAACCTATAACCAAAAGAACTATGCCTGCCTTTCTTTCCACA
>JACNHV010000158.1 GCA_014383445.1 Candidatus Desulfobacula maris
TTAAGATAGCTGCCTGGTTTAATTTTTTCATGTTACCCCCTGAATTTAAGTTATCGTTTATCATGGTTAAAATAATACAGGACTTTAAAAACAATGTAAAACCCGGTTTCAGGCGATTACAGACAGTGAGAGGCAACAAAAGGTAAATAAATACAAATAATAATTATTTACATACAATATCGCAAAAGATCGTCGGTTTTTGAGATTATGTTCTTTTTTTAAAAAAACATGGTATAAAAATACCAGACTTGACAAACAAACAGATCAAGGTTATATCTAAATTTTATCTCCCTGGGGGAAAAATGGCATATTCATCACACAAAGAGGGGTCATTGTTTAAAACAGCAATGGCCTTTTTTTGTCCAAAAAGGGCTAAAAACAGGGGTACTGGGGATACTCGGGAGAGCTAAAACTCAAAATTTGGGCATGTTTTGGAGGCCGGAAAATCGGGAAAAGGCTGAAATACGGGAGAAATGGCAAGATGAAGGAATTTCTGAAAGGTACCAAAAGGACTATTCAGCGCGGGAGGTTAACAATATGTTAATACTTTACCCCTGGGGGAATGTGACTTTCCTTTTTAAATTCAATAAGTTAGGAAATTGGTAAAATGGCAAGAATCAGCTTGTTAAATAAATGGTTCAAGCATTTCACAGATGAAGGTAATCCGAAAACATATATGAATCGATCTGGATCTGCAAAGGCTGCAGGCTATAAAGCCACATCAGATGCAAGCTTTAGGAACATCGGTTATCAAAACTTTACAAAACTCGACAAAAAGATCGGCGTATGGATGGAGAAGGTTGGTATGTCTGATAACGCTCTTCACAAAAAACATTTACAACTACAAGAGGCAAAAGAAACAAAGGTCATCAAAGTCAAAGGATATGTCGGCCAGGAGTCATTACCGCCAGGCTTCAGAGCCATTGGAACGTCAGGACTGGTCACAGAAGGAGACGACGGGGAAAAAGAATACTCAGCTGGTGAAACCATCATTGAAGTTGAGACTGAGGCATTACATATCCAGAGGCAGATCCTTGATATGGGTTACAAATTGAAAGGGTTATACAGTCCAGAGAAGCACGAACATTCAGGCAGTATCGATTGTATTAAACTTGAATTCGTTCCATCGCCAAATAAAGAGACGAAATGACAGAAGAAACCGGCATAGCTCAGTTCCCTGAGAAACTTAAAATTCTTTTTACAGCAATGCGGTATAAAGTTGCGAGGGGTGGAAGGTCCAGCGGGAAATCATGGGGATTTGCAAGGGCTCTCTTGATCCTGGGGGCCAGATACACACTTAGAATCTTATGTGCAAGAGAAGTCCAGGAGTCGATTAAGCAATCAGTTCACAAACTTCTCAAAGATCAGATCCAGGTTTTAGGCCTGGGGTCAAGATATCAAGTTCTTGAAACAGCAATCAGGGGTGTAAACGGGACCGAGTTCGCATTTTGTGGACTGTCCGCACTCACAGTTGAATCTATCAAATCATATGAAGGCTACGATGTCTGCTGGGTGGAAGAAGCTCAAAATATTTCTGAAAATTCATGGGCAATATTAATACCGACAATCCGGAAAGACAATTCTGAAATCTGGATATCGTTTAACCCGGATCTTGAAACAGACCCGACGTATGACAGGTTTATAACAAACCCGCCGGAAGACATTTTATCAGTCGAAATGAATTGGCGTGACAATCCGTGGTTCAATGACGTGATGAACAAAGAACGCTTACATTGCCTGGCAACAGATCCAGAGGGTTATAAAAACATATGGGAAGGCAAATGCAAACCGGCAGTATCAGGCGCGATCTATTACAAGGAAATCCAAAAAGCCGAAGACGAGGGCAGGATCTGCAATCTGCCATACGATCCAATGTTAAAAGTTCACGTCGTCCTTGATTTGGGATGGGGTGATTCGCTTGCTGTATCCCTGGTCCAGAAACATTTGTCTGAAATAAGGATTATAAAATATCTTGAATTCTCAAAAACCCGGTTGGACGTCATGTCGTCTGAGCTCAAGGCTTTTCATTATAATTGGGGCCTTGTCTGGCTGCCGCACGATGGGTTCAACGCTTCTCTCAATTCAGGCGGTAAATCAACTTACGACATTCTAACAGCTTTGGGGTGGGAATGTGCGGTCAGGCGAGCGAGAAAACGGGAAGATATTGAAATTTCTGAGCTATCAATCGAAGAAGGTATTCGTAACGTCAGAATGAAATTTGGGCAGATTTATTTTGATAAGACACATTGTGCCGGCAAACTCAATCCACTCCCGCCTGAAGGACACACACTTTTGACCGGCAGGCTTATTGAGTGTTTAAAAAGATACAGGCGCAAAATTAACCGAGAAACGACAGCAGAAACAAGCCCCGTCCATGATGAACACAGTCATGGGGCTGACAATTTAAGATATATTTGTGTTAATGCTGATAAAATGCTAAATGTTGATACGAAAAAACCAATAACAAGAATTAATTACCCGGGTTACAGGCCGGTAGATCCCGCAGTCGGATATTAGGAGATGAAATGGACAAAGAAAAAATAGAACAGATAGAAGACCCAGCAGACCCAGCGGTATTTTCAGCAATTCAATCACTGTCTGAATCACTTCTTATGAAGAGGGACGAGGCAGTAGCTTATCGGCATTCGTCCGGGGTAGAGCAGATGTGGAAAGAGGACGACGAGAATTTTGACGGGGGTGACGGGCTCTTAACAACAGCAAGAAACATGATAGAGTATGCAACTGGAGAGGCGACCAAAGCAGGATCAACGGGACCGCAAAGATCACAGGTCGTTGTCAATATCATACGAGGCAAATGTGAAACAGCAGAAGGGCGGTTTGCAGAAATACTGCTCCCCACCGACGATAAAAACTGGGGGCTGAAAGAAACTCCTGTTCCAGAAATTGCAAAAGCGATGAAGGACAACAGGCCGGCTGCAGCGATCGGAGCAACAGAACCTTTGAAAGCTGACGGCCGGATATTAACCATGTCAGATGTGGCAAAGATGGATCTTGAAAAGATAAAAGAAAAAATGAAAGCCATGGAGACAGAGATCCACGATAATTTAACAGAGTGTCATTACAATGCAGAACTCAGAAAGCTGATCTCAGATGCAGTAAGGACGGGGACCGGAATAATAAAAGGACCGAACATTATAAAAAAAGTTCGTAAAGTCTGGATTCCGGTAGAAGGTGAAAAAGAGCATATTTATAATCTCAAAATTGTCGAAGATTTCAAGCCAGCTTCAAAAACGGTTTCGTGCTGGGACATATATCCTGATCCTGATTGCACGGAAGATTTGAGCAATGCGGGGTATTTTTGGGAAAGCGACATGATCAGGGCAAAAGAAGTGAGAGACTTGTACGGAGTCCCTGGATATCTTGATAAAGAGATAGTCAAAGTTTTGTATGATCCGCCTGTCAGGACAAAAGCTTTCTATGATGAAAAGGACAAACGGCATATGATCAAAAAAACACTGGCAAAAAAGGGCGATCTATATGAGATGTGGACGTACTCAGGTGATATAACGAGAGAAGACCTTGAGGCCATGGGGATTAATCTCAAACACGATGAGATAGCACAGTCTTTTTCCGGGGTCGTTGTTTTTGTCAATGACAGGCCGATCAAAGTGGAGCTAAACGAAATTGATACTGGGGAGCTGCCGTATGATTTTTTCCAATGGACAAGTGTACGGGATCTTCCCTGGGGGATTGGGATTCCAAGGATGATGGCCTGGTTACAACGGATACTCAATGCTGCGTTCAGGGCCATGATGGACAATGCGGGGGATTCTTCCGGGGCAAATATTGTGATCGGGCCAGGGGTTGAACCGGTTGACGAGGTTTGGGAAATCACTGGCAAAAAAATATGGCGCATGATCGACGAATACGCAGAGGACGGCGATGTCAGAAAGGCTTTTCAACAATTTCAAATTGCCAACAATCAAAAAGACCTGGAAGCTGTAATAGAATTGGTCTTAAAGTTTGTTGATCTTGAAACCTCTATTCCGACTATTTTCCAGGGCGAACAGCAGAAAATGCCAGAAACCCTGGGAGCCACAAATATCATGGTTGATGCTCACAACGTAGGATTAAGAAGCAGGGTGAAGCGGTTTGACGATCAGATTACAGTCCCACATATCACGCGATATTATCACTGGTTGATGCAGTACAGCGAAAAAGCGGAAATAAAAGGAGATTTCAATGTTGATCCACGAGGAACATCTGTCTTACTGCAAAAAGATCAAAGAGCGCAAACGTTAATGCAGGTAATGGCTTATAAGAATGATCCTGATGCTGCTATCCTGGTTGATTGGGAAAAGGCTCTTAAAAAATTGTTCTCTGCGTTAAATCTTGACATTATTAAAAGCGAAGAGGATTATAAGAAAGCGCTTGAGGACCGGGCTAAGATGCCACAACAACAAGATCCGAGAATTGCGGCAGCTGAGATGAGAGCGCAGACAGATATCGAGGGCGCGAATATCAAAGCTCAAATAGCAGAGAAAGAATTGCAGGCCAAGTTACAGGATGCCAGGGAAGAGAGAGAGTTTAAATACAGGATGAAAGAAATGGATCAGAATATCAAGATGATGGAATTCGCACAAAACAAAGAGATCAGTCTGGACCAGATTAAGGCAAAGCTTGCTGATTCTTCGGCTAAATTAAAAACACAGGTTTATCTGGCTGGGCCTGACAAAAAAGGTCCGCAAGTTGCCGAACCATTGGTAGAGCCTGAGGGCCGGGCCGAGGACGGAAAAGCGTACCAGGATTAAGGAGTAAGCCATGAAACGCTGGGAAAAGAGCAAAAAAAGGTATACGGGATTTGTCGAATTTGAATCGAACACAGACTCTTTGTTTATCAAAGCTGATCAAATATTATCTGTCACGCAAAAGAATTTGACTGAGGTAAAAATAGAGATGTCTTCCGGGGTATCTCATAGTGTTGCCGGAGCGATAGAAGATGTTATGGAGTTAATTGCAAAGGCGAATACGTAACCAGGAGGTTATAATGAAACCAGGACAATTTTTTAGACACGAAGATGGTAAAATGATTGCAACCATAGGTGAAGCTAAGTCTTTTATGTTTGGCGATCTGCTTGTTGTAGAAGAACTTAACCCTATCGGCCACAGCATTATTGAGGCAGGGGCGAAACTCGATGGTGGGTGGGTTGAGATCGGTAAGCCAGAATGGTTAAGGGAAGTGAGACGGGTTTCAACATTAAAGGTGGTGGGACATGGGTAAAAATTTTTTCAATCTTTTCGGTTTAGCGAAAGGTGATAAAAAAAGCGAAGAACCTTTTGTAGCTTCACTTCCAGGCAATACCAACGAAGGTGGTACCTTCAATCCTTATTCCGGCACCTGGGCGTATATTAAGAATTGGGCAGAAGAAGAACTTGACAAATGCAGAAAAAAAAATGATATATCTTTAACAATGGAAAAAACCGCTACTTTAAGGGGTGAAATCAAAGTCTTGAAAAAAATATTATCAATACAGGAAACAGTAAAATGAAAAAGTAAGCCAATACAATTAGGGTCTGCATATTATCTGGCCGGATGAGAAGCAGCTAAGATAAAAAAAAGGGCAATACGGTGTCCGTATACATCGTTTGCCCTTTTTTTTATACCCTAACCAAAAAAATATTTAACGAGCCGGTTTCCGCCTCAAAACGGTCCACCTAGTAAGCTGGACAGAAGGAGTAAGACAATGGAAGACACAGCCGAAAAAGAAGAAATCAGACAAGAGGCCAAAGATCGAGAAGATATTAAAGCCGAGGTTTTTGACGGCAAGGCTATAACGTATGGCCAGGCCGAAAAAGAGGACCCTCTGGCAAATGTTAATTCCGATTTATTGGAAAAGATTAATACGATTTCAAGCAAACTCTCTGACTTTGAAAGATTCGGAGAACGCCTGAAACAAACTGAGAGCAGAATAGGCTCGATATCGAATAAGCTGTCGGAAGAAAAAAAAGCCAAAGAATCACAGCCGACGGAAGAAGAACTTGCCAAGAAAGAGGAGGACGAAGAAGCCTGGAACGATGTTGAGATAGAATTCCCAGACATTGCAAAAGGAATCAAGGGGAAACTTAGTAAAAGTGAATCCGTTATTGAATCTCTCCGAAAAGATATCACTGACCTAAAAACGAACAAAACAACATCTATTGAAGATGAAATAAAGTTTGTTTCAGTGGTTCATCCAGACTGGCAGGAGGTTGTTGCAAGTGATGACTATCAAAATTGGCTGGCTATGCAACCCGCTGAAGTCCAAACGGTTGCTAAAACTTCTCAGAAAGCAGTCGATGCTGTTAAGGTTCTCAACACATTTAAAAGGGATTTTTCAAAAGAAGTCGTCCCTGAAACACTTGAAGAAATAAGAAAAAAAAGGCTGCAAGCTTCCATAAAACCCAAAACCACAAACAGAAAACATTTTAATCAGAAATCCGAGGCCGATATGACTGAGGCAGAATTGCGAGACAGCGTTAGGCGTGAGGTTTTCGGATAATAAAGGAAATTATCATGGCTATTCAAAAATATAGCACTCCGATAAGCAGCCGTAATATTATCAAGGCAGAGATGAAAATGCTCAAGCATGCTGATAATATTATGGTACTTGGCACTTTCGGAATGCAAAAGATGCATCCACAGAGATCAACGGATACAATCGTTTTTAGACGGTTGCGCCCGTTTAATTCAACAGTTCAAGCAAACCCCGCTACTGGCTATTCAGAAACCCCGAGCATTACGCCGGCAAACTTTGTTACCTCTGAGGGGGTTACGCCAAATGCAAATACCATTTCATACACCGACGTATCTGTAACACTGGAGCAATACGCGATCCTGTTCAAGTTTTCAAGCAAAGCGGAATTGATGTATGAAGATGATATTCCCGAAGACCAGTCAAAACTTACCGGGGAAACCTTGGGTGAAGTTGCAGAACTGGTTTGTTATGGAGCCATTAAATCAGGGTCCAGTGTTATCTATGCAAATGGAAGCACCCGGGTTGGGATTAATTCAACGGTCAGCCTTGCCAAACTCAGGTCAGCAGCGAGGTCTATGGAAAAGAACCGTGGGAAGCATGTAACATCAAAAATCTCTGCCGGGCCAGATTTCGATACATCGCCTGTTGAACCTGCGTATGTTGTTTTTATGCATACGGATATGTCAGCTGATGTAAGGGATTTGCCAGGGTTTACAAAACGTGTTGAATACGGATCAGGGATTACAGCCATACATCCGCGCGAGTTGGGTGCATGTGAAGAATTCAGATTCGTTACTTCTCCGTTGTTTGCTCCGTTCCTTGCAGCTGGTGCGGCTGTTGGCGTAACCGGGATGGTTGCCGCTAATTTAACCAACATTGATGTTTATCCTTTGATCATCATGGCTGAAGAGGCCTGGGGTCATGTTTCTCTAAAAGGACATGGATGGACAGCAATCTCTCCGACAATTATCTCTTCAAAAGATAAAAACCATGCAAACCCCAGCGGTATGTTTGGATATGTCGGTGCTGATTTCTGGTATTCGAGTGTCCGATTGAATGAAAATTGGATGACGCGGCTTGAATGTGCGGCTACGGACCTTTAAAAAAGACCCTGTGATTTTACCAGGGCGATAGGCGGGAAAAATGACTGATTATTTACCTTCTCTTTTGAATACTATCCCGAGTAGGAGAATTCAAAGGAGTATAAAAAATATAGCTGCGTTATTGTTGAATGATGACAATACACATAAGGCGATAACGCTTGGAGCAACTGCAACCCCGATTTCAATTGAAGGGGCGTTTACCACAGGTATAGAAATTTCTGCAGATGGCACAACAGCAATTTCAGTAACAAGCGGATTTTCCGGCGTGAATATGATTTCACTTGCCGGGACGGGGTCCGCTGCCGGGATTGCAATAAGCGGTGCGTGTGCTGCCGGGATTTTGATCACTGGTGCTGCAACAGACGGAATCAAGATAGCCACTGGCGCGATGACAGATGGTATCGAGATTGCTTCTGCCTGCAGCGCTGTTGGTCTTAATATCTCTGGGGCTTGTGGTACCGGCATTAAAATTACTGGGGTCGGGACTACAGCAGCGTTACAAATTGGTGTTTCTGGTACTCCGGCAGGTGATTTCGTTTGGTATGGAACCACAGCCGGTTATCTGGTCAGGTTTGATGCCGATGGTGATACAAACGGATCTGTTGTTTTAGGCGCAGACGCTAAGGGTATTGATTTAACGGCTTACGGCGCGACTGCAAGTGCATATTTACATTGGGATAATAGCGCAAATGGGCTTCTTCTTGTTGGGGATTCAAGAATCGACTTCTCCAGCAATACAGTCGCTGCAGCGAATACTGATGGCGGTATCATTAAGGCCGGCACATCTGGTGCGAGAGTTGTTGAAGATACTCCTGATATGAAATTCATGGCATTCTATTTTGACAATGGCGCAACTTCCGGCGACAACCGTGGTATGTACCTGAGGCAGTATTTAACAGGTGCAGGCGGTGGCGGTGAGGCTCTTAGAGTTTTCACGACTGTTGAAGATGTCGCTGCCGGAACTGCCCATGGCGCACATCTCTCATTGAATTTCGGGGCTACAGGAACCGTCACAGGCCAAGGGATTGCTGCAAGATGTACGCTGCATATTCCAGATGTTGCTCTTGTCAGTAATGTAACCATGGCAGCAGTTGAAGCTGAGATTTATTCTGATGGTTCAACAAGTGATCCGGGGGGCAGCACCCTGCTTTCCTGCTTCCTTGTTGTTAATGGCGGTGACGCCACTGGTATGGCCGACGTTGATGATGATGCAGTCCTTTTCGACTTTAGAGGATGGACAGCAGCAACCGGCAATATGATTTATGACAGTACCGGTGGTGCCCCTGCAAACACTGATGGTTCGATTAAGATAAGGTTGCCTGATGGGAACCTTGCTTACCTGATGTATTATAACGCAGAGGCCGCATAATGAAAACCCGTGGGATAGGTGGACCCACCGAAAGGCTTGTTCCTGGCGAGCTTTCCCACGGTTTATACCAGGTTTGTCAACAGGAGATAATGTTATGAAACTAAGTGTTCTTGAACGCGTGTTATTGTCAAACATCCTTCCAGTTAAAGGAAGTTTTATGAATCTCAAACTTTTGCGGGTTGCAAGAGAAGACCTGTCATTCAGTGATAAAGAAAACAAATTGCTGAATCTCAGGCAAGAAAAGAATCAGGTCCTTTGGAATGAGCCGAAACCACCCCTTGTCAAAAACATTGAATTTGGAGAGGTTGCTACGGAAATGATCAAAAAAGCATTAATCGACCTGGACAAGAAGGAGGATCTTTCAGCTGACTTGTTGACGATATACGAGAAGTTCATTACATAAACTTTTAAAAAGGAACGGTGAGTAAAATGAATCTTAATGACGATCCCAGAGGCGGGACATTTTGCCTGTCAAAAGCTGGTTTAAAAATTGGTAATTCTGATGCCAAGGATGTCGACATTGCAGCGCCAAACGGTGCCGGTGTTGATTTTGTTATCAATGGTGTATTGTATCACAAGGCTGATGCAGCGGACATCCCTGTTGTGGTCACGAATGAAGACGGGACCACAGTTGATACACAGGCAGCTGATACGACTTGTATTTATCTGGTTCAACTTGATTCTTCCGGCAACCTTACCACGTTGAAAGGGGAAGAAGTTTTAACCGCAAGTGCAGATGTTGTGAGGTTCCCAACACCATCGGCCAGTAAATGTGCGATTGGATATATCAGGATTGACACTGATGGTGTTACATTCCTGTGCGGAACTGATGATTTCAGCAAGGCAAGCGTTACAGACGTATATGTTGACCTGTTCTCTGTGCCAGTTGTCCCGCTGAGCGTTTAATCTAAATTATTCCATAAAAATAGGTGGGGGGAATTCTCTCCCCATCTTTTTAAAAGGAGATCCAATGTCTAAAAAAGAAGAGCCCACAAAAATAGAACCCAAAAAAGATCCAAAGGCTGAGGGGTACGTGACCAAATCAGATTTTGAAAAATTTATGGAACGGATTGGGCAGCAAATGGAAGCGTTGACAAAAACGGTAACCAGGAGCAAAAAAGAGTATGAGGCGACCGGAGAAAATTTCTATAATAGCGATCCAATTGACGGCAGGGAACTCGGCGTAACAAGGCCAATTGAAAAAGTTTCTGAAAATGATTTCGTGAAAACAGCGGAGTTAGAGGCTTTCATGAATCAGAAAGTCTTGATTTATGTTCAGAAATCATCAAACAAAGAAGATAATCCGGTTATTGTCCCAAATGTCAACGGAATCAATCAGCCTATCATAAGGGGCGTTGATACATGGGTCAGGCGGTGTTTCGTTGAAGCCCTGGCGAGAAACAGGACTACCAGGTATGAGCAGCATGTACCGGACGAATCACAGCGGGATAAGTTTGTCATGCTTCAAAACACGTCTCTTAAAGATCTGTTCATTGTGAAAAAAGATCCTCATAAATATGGGATTGAATGGCTGGATGCCATACTGCGGGAAGAGGCTGCAGCGTAATGAATTTCTTGGAGATATGCCAGAGGGCACGGAGTGAAGCTGGCATTCCAGGGACAGGACCGTCAAGCGTTGTTGCCCAAACCGGACAGTTACTAAGGGTTGTCCAATGGGTTTCAGAAGCATATGAAGAAATTCAGAACCTTCACCCGACATGGAGGTTTCTGCAGAAAAGCTTTGATTTCTCAACGATTATTGGCACGGCGACATATACTCCGACAGGCGTTGCGTTAAGTGATTTTGGCAAGTGGAAAACAAATGATTTCAGGGTATATTTGACAGAGAGTGATGAAACCTTCCTTGTTTTTGAACCATGGGAGACTTTTAGATCATACTATAATTTCGGTGCTTTCAGGTCACAAACAGGTAGACCGATTGTAATCACGGTCAAACCGGATGATTCACTCATGACATATCCGATATCTGAACAGGTATATACAATAGACGGCCAGTATTATCGATCAGCGCACATAATGACAGCGAATGCGGATGAACCATTATTTGCGACACAGTTTCATATGGCAATAGTCTGGAAGGCTTTAATGTTGTATTCCGGTGATCTTGGCGCTGCGGATCTATACGCACATGCTCAACTTGAATACAAAAAGCTATCAAATAAAATGCGTTTCAAATATTTGCCCAAAGTAACATTTGGGAGGCCGTTAGCGTGAAACTTCCAAAAATTCCATGGAAAGCGGATTATGTACCGTTTCGTGGTGGACTTGACCTTGTTACACCAAGGATGCAAAAACCTTTAGGTTCTCTTGATCTTTCCCTTAATTATGTCCCAGACACAGAGGGTGGATATTCATTGATTGATGGTTATGAACGGTATTCCGGACAACCGTCACCGTCTGATGGTGTATATAGTTATGTCCCGTTCAGCTTTACAGATACTGTTTCTGTTGGGGATACGGTAACCGGCGTTGATTCAGGTGCCACTGGTGTTGTGGTTATTGTTGGAGCCGATTATATCGATATTACAAAGATAGTGGGCGTTTTTCAGGAAGAGGTTGTAAATATCGGAGGTAGTCCGGTTGGGTCAATAACAGGGGATCTTGTTGAATCCGGGGAAACAACAATATATTTAGATGCTGTCGCTCTTGGGGCTGTGGCCGATGAATACAGGGCGGACATTTTAAAACCGGCAGGTAGCGGACCAGTAAGAGGCCTTAAATTATTAAAAGGTACCCTGTATTGTTTTGTTGACAATCCTGGTGGAACAGCCGGTATGATTTTTAAAGAAAGCGCCGCTGGATGGGTTGAAGTACCACTATTCCATGAGATAAGTTTCGATACCGGAGTTGGAGAAATATTTGATGGAGATACAATAACACAACTGGTAAGCGGTGCAACAGCACTTGTCAAAAGAGTTGTGCATGAAACCGGGACATGGGCAGGTGGTACGGCTGCAGGCAGGTTGATCATTACAACGATTGTTGGCACCTTTAATGCGACAAATGATTTCCAGGTTGGGGCGGTAACGAAAGCCACGTCCGGAAGTCTTGCAACAGCTATCACGATAACACCTGGTGGCCGGTATGAAATAATCCAACATAATTTTTATGCGAGTCTTGATCGGTTGCGCCTTTATGGGTGTGATGGTTTAAACAGAGGTTTTGAATTTGATGGGACGACTTATGTTCCGATAAACACAAACATGGTGACGGATACGCCTGAATATGTTTATGCCCATAAAAAGCAGCTTTTTTTCTCATTTAAAGCATCGTCTCAAAATTCTGGTATTGGAGAACCTTTTAAGTTCACAGCATTAACAGGGTCAACAGAAATAGGACTGGGGGACGATATAACTGGATATGCCAGGCTCCCTGGTGATGTGCTTTGCATAAATTCAAGAAATTCAAGCAATCAATTGATCGGTAATTCAATATCTGATTTTATCCTTGACGATATTTCTGACGAGATCGGAGGTCTGCCAAGGACAATAAGGCGTATTGGTCATGTGTTTTGTCTTGATGATCGTGGAATAATAAAAATAGAACCAACCGACAGATATGGAAATTTTGCAATAAATACAATCAGCCGGCGGATACAAAAAAGCATTGCGGCCATGGTTAAGGTCGTAACAGCCTCAATCACATACAAAGCTAAAAATCAATATCGGCTTTATGGCAGCAATGGTACTGGAATTTGCATGACAATAATGGATAAGGGAGTTGCGTTTACTGAATTTTTTTATCCTGATAATGTTGCATGTACTGAGTCCGGAGAGGATGCAAATGGCCGTGAAATATTATTTTTTGGTTCTGATGAGGGCATGGTTTATCAGCTTGAAAGAGGGACAAGTTTTGATGGTGAAGAAATAGATTTCCTGTTATTCCTTCCTTTCAATCATTCAAAATCACCAACATATATCAAATCTTATAAGACCGCTTCAATAGAATTGGATGCAAGCGGTTACACGGCTTTTAGATATCAGCCTATTTATTCCTATGGGAATTCAAATATCCCGGATCATGAAGAGGTTGATATTGTTGCACAAGGCCAGGGTGGATTATGGGACGTTTCAAATTGGGAGGAGTTCTTTTGGGATGCAGAGACGTCAAGCGATACGTCTATACCAATTGTAGGGAACGGGACAAATATAGGGTTGCGTATTTATGGGCAAAGCGCAATTGATGCAGGCCATAAATTAGATGGGATCACAATTCAATACGTTATAAGACGTGCTGTACGATAAGGGGGATGGATGGCAAATTTAAGCGTGGGAGATATAACTTTCGATAATGCGCAGCAAGCAAAAACGTATCTTGAGAAGACGTCAGGGCCTCAGATAGCCAAAGATCTTGCCGCAGTAAAAGGAACAAAGCAGCAGCTGACAGATTTATATAATACTGTTTACAAAGGTCAAGCTCCGGTCACTGTGCAGAATACCACTGATCATCTTGCCCGTAATGGGAACATTGATTGGAACCAGGGCACAACTCCTGCAACCACCAAAGCTTTAGCGGACATAAAACCGTCGCATGATAACACAGTAGCCAAAGCAAAGGCGGCTCCTCCGATTCAATACGGCACGCCAACAACGTATACCCCTCCTACCCCAGTACCATATGTAAACCCGTATGCAGGCAACACTGTTCCACCTGCCGATTTTGGATGGATAGGCAAAACGGGGAGCCCGTTTAAAACTCCAGAAGATTTTGTAAAACTTGTTGAGAGCGGAAAATTTACCGCAGATCAATTAAACAAGTTAATGACAGACAATAATATTTCGGTATCAGGAGTGAAAGAAGCTTTTAATGCCGGTTCCGGTGGCAAATATGAAATAACCGATGCAAATGTTCAGGAATTTTTAAAAGGGGTAACTACTGTTGGTATACTTGACCCAGACCCAGACCCAGATCCAGATCCCGGCGGCGGACCAGGAACCGCAGGCGATGATCCTTTTGTCCCATCATTAGGAACAGTAACCCCTTTTACAAACGTTACTCCGCCGCCTGCAACAGATTATGTTCCCCCGGGTGTTTACAAGCCTCCATATGCTGATACTGTTGAAGGTAAGCTTGAGGGAATTCTCTCTTCCGGTAGCCCATACATGCAGGCAGCAGACTTGAAAGGGAAAGAATATGCAAACAGCCGAGGCCTTTTAAATTCAACATTAGCCGGAGAAGCCACCCAAAAAGCAGCGATTGAAGCAGCTCTTCCGATTGCTTCACAGGATGCCCAGAATATTTTCGACGCTGCATTAGCCGGATACCAGGGAGAAATATCAGGCGCCAAGGGTGTCCAAGATTATGGCAGCCAAGCGAACCTTGTAAACGTTCAAGGTGGTGCGAGTTCTCAATTATCCGCGCAAGACGCTGCAGAAGCTTCAGGCTTATTGGCACAAGAAGGCAACCAGGGAATAGCTTTATCAAAACTGCAAGCAGAGCAAGCAAAAGAAGCGGCAAAACAAAAAGCGATAACAGATAAAGCGGCAGCGGCACAAAAAGCAAAAGACACTCAGGCATTAAGCGATTCTCAGGAAGCAGCTCAAACACTTAGAAATAATGCAGACATAGCAGCTGAAGAAGCATTAAAAATCTTCGACCTGGATTCAACTGAAAAGGTTAATCTTGCAAATCAGATTACAACCCTTGGAGACACATACCAGGCAAATGTGGCTGCAATCCAGATTAACCCGGAGTTATCCGTGGTAGAAAAAACGAAAGCGATTGATTCACTTGGTGATATTTATCAAGCCAACCTGGAACTTGTGGCGGACTTTTATGAGGTAGAGATAAATTGGCTTGTGGTTGATACTGTTGATGATGATGATGATGATGATGATGATCCGGACGACAATGCACCTGGTAATAACGTGGATTATGGAGTTCCGGGTGGCGGGCCATGATTTTTAGATGCATAGATAAATCTCTTATTTCCGGAATTGTCAATGATCCAAAAGTATATGATTATTTGATAGACGACAATTCGGTTAATCATGAACCTGTTATCCACCCAAGTATAATTTATCTTGTAAATGATACAAAGCAGGGTGTTATCCGGATAGATCCGATGAACAGCATATCCTGTTATGTTCATATTGCAACAACTCCTAAAATGTGGGGAACCGGACATGCTTTTGTAAAAGAGGCTATCGATTGGGGTTTTAGAAATACGAAATATTTAAAAGTGGTCGCATTGATTCCAGAGTATAACGACAGAACGATCAAACTGGTAACAGATGTCGGATTTAAAAGAGAAGGTGTTTGCAGGAAATCTTTTTTAAAAAACTGGAAACTGCATGATCAAATAATATTCGGACTTTGTAAGGGGGAAATATAATGGCTTTTATAGCGACACCAGTGGCAATATGGGCATCGGGCGGAGCGGCAGCGGTAGCGGCCACAGGAATAACAGCAGCCGGAACATTGGCGGGAGCCGTAGCAGCCGGAATAGTAACCGGAGCAGTAATCGGTGCAGCAACAGCGGCCATAACAGGGGGGAATATTTTAAAGGGGGCCTTAATGGGTGCTGTGGTTGGTGGTGTCTCCGCTGGAGTTGTATCCGGGCTTGGAGGTGCAGCCGGGGCAGGAACGGCAGCAGGGAACACGGCAGGGTTAGTGCCAGGAGATGCAATGTATGGTGCTGCAGCAGCGGGTAAAATAGCACCAGCAACCGGCATATTAGCGACACCAACATTGGACGTGAATCCTTCTGTTTCAGGCGGCCCGAATGTTCTAACTTCTGCCCCAGCAGCCCCAACAGCCCAAGCAACGCCAGCAGCTCCAGTTGTCCAACAACCCGGCGGATCATGGTTCAGTAAATTATGGAACGGAATGTCGCCAGAGGTCCAGGCAGGCGTTGTAAAAGGTGGGGCAGAGGGCCTTATGAAACTCGGTGCATCAATGATGGAGTCTTCTTCTAAAAAAGATCTTGCCGAATGGCAGGCCAGAGAAGAGGATAGAAAAAAAGCATCAAATAAAGTAAGTGTTGACTATGAAAAGAAAGTGGCTAATGCTACAATTCCTCAACTTTGGAAAAACTATACAAAAGTCAATACAAACGTAACCACTAACGTTGCAGTTTAAAGGCGGGAGCCATGGAACCAAATCAAGTACAGGACACTCCTGAAACAAGTCAAGCTGTCGATCCAAAGGTACAAGAAGAGTTTGATATTCTTGTTATAAATGGGATGAATATTATCCATAGCGAAAAAGCAGTAAAGGGTATAGTTGGGAAAATAAAGGGTAGCGCAAACAAGGTCCAGGCCACAGCAGAGGTAACTGTTGATATTATAACAAGGCTTGTTGATTCTGCGTTATCATCTAATGTCGATATTTCAAAGGATGCTCTTGTCCACGGGGCCAATTTTTTGATGGGAGAAATAATTACGCTTGCTGAGAAAGCAGGCATTGAGCCATTTTCAGAAGAAGAAAAAGCTCAGGTATTCCAGGCAGCAGTAAGTATGTATCTTGATAAGGCTGTTAAACAGGGGAAAATAACCCAGGAAGAGCTTGCACAGTTAAGTGAAGAGGCTAAACAGACAGAGAAAGGCCGGGAGATGGCAGTCCAAATCGAGAGCAGGCAGAGACCGCAAGGGCAACCGCAGGAACAACAGCAGGGTATCCTTGCACAAGGAGGTATGTGATGAGTTCATGGGCAGGTGGTCTTTTAAGTGTTGTTGGTGGTGCAGCGGCTGGCGGGGCAGAAGAAAAGTTAAAATTGCTTGATTCTGAAAAAAAAGCAAAGCTGGAACAGGCGAAACTCGATGCCATAGAGAAAAGAGAGAATGCATATAGGGCTTTTTTATCGGGCGAGAATGTGAAAGATAGAACCCATAGAGAGGGTATCCTGGCTAAAGAACAAGAATTCACAACAGGTATTACAGATAAAAAAATAGAGGCTGAAAGGGAAAACATAATTAACGCCGAAAAACTGGTATCAAAGAGGCCGATAGAAACAGAAAAGTTATATGACTTCTTAAAAACTCTTTATGGCGAAGAAGAGGCAAAGGCATTAATTAAGTCGTCTCAAACCAGCAAAACCAAACCAAGCCTTGAAAGAGAAAAGCTTTATAACGAAGTTTATACAGACACGTTAAAGGCGTTAAGCGGAGATCTGCCCCCCACGTCTGAAGTTGAAGAAAAAGCCAGCACTTTAGCAGGGCAAATATCCGGATTTTCCCCTTCTGGGGAAAAAACAGGGCTTTCAGCGTTACAGGAATTGCAGGAAAAACTAAAACTTTTATCCAATTCTAAAGAAAAAATCGACAAAGGTATTTTAACCACAGATAAAGATGTGGACGGACCGCATCTATATCCGGTTCTTCATCCATATGATACCGGCGAAGAATCCATCAAAGAGGAAGAACCGAATATAACAATCAAAGATGAAGAACCGGATATAACAGAAGACGGCCAACCAAACATAGACCCCATAACAGGGTCTCCATTGTCAAAGGGAGGTTCTATTCTTGGGACTCCGCCTACAAAGCTTTTAAACAAGTTCAGAGAAACGAAAGAGCAACAGCGACCATATATGGCTGTTATTGACGGTGAAGAGGTAGAGATCCCACTGATAACGCCTAATCAGAGTTTGATGGACAAAAAACATTTGAGAGATGGCAAAGAACCTACACAGGAGATGATAGACAAGGCTATAAAGTACGCGAAGGAAAATAAAAAGAAAGGCAGGCCGTACTTCAGACAAACCCCAAAATAAAGTTTATATAAGGTTGATATAATGGATTTCTCTTTTATGAAAGAAAAAGAATGGTACAGCCTGGATGATGATACAAAATCCAAATTAATAGACCTTTCTTTTGTTGATCAAGTTACGACTGATCCAGATTGGAAAAAAACTCCTGATGATGAAAAGATTGCTTTATATGATCTATATCGTAAAGAAGCAGATGATTTCAATATACAAAGCAAGCCGAAACCAAAAGATTATGGTCTGGTAGGTGATTTAGCCCAAGGGGGCCTTGCTGCAGCGAAAGGTGTCGCCGGCGGCATGAGAATGACCGACCTTGACCCCGAAGAAGAAAAAAACCCTGTTGCAAAATTAGGCAAGTATCTATCCGATTTAGCGGATGTGGCCGAAGAAAAGTACGATATTTTTAAACCGCAAGCCAGGGATGACGGTTTCTTGATGGAAGGATTAAGGGGAACGGCGCAAAGTATCCCTGCTTCATTAACTCCATTTGCTGGTGCTCTTGCAGGTGGTGCAGTTGGTGGTCCTATCGGTGCGGTAATCGGTGGTATGGGTACATTATTTGGGACTTTCTTTGCTGGTACATATCAGAACACATATGAAGATGCTGTTGAAGAGTTGGAAAAGAAAGGAATACCAGAAGAAAAAATTCATGGAATTGCAAACAAACATGCTCTTAAATCATCTTCACTTGAATTCGGAACCGAGCTTGCCGGCGATCTTGCAGCTGTAACATTCTTTGGTTTGTTGGGCAAAAATGCCGTTAAAAACGGTATCAAAAGCACAATAAAAGAACTGGCTGGGCCTGGTGGTGCCAAAAAGTTTTTGTCTGCATATGCAAAAACAGTCCCATTTGAAATGGGTTCTGAGATGGTTGCTGGGTATGGACAGGCTAAAAGTGCACAAGAAGCGGGGCTTTTAACGCCCTCCCCGGGAGAATCTGCGAAACAGGCTATAATCCCGTCTATTTTAATGCCATTACTCTTTGGTGCAGGCATACATGGAGCAGACGCATATAAGGCCAAATCGTTATATAATGACTTAAATAGTGAGGATAAAGAGAAACGGTTTGATGCTGCAAACAAAATTGCCGGGAGACTCGATCCAGAAGAAAGAAAAGTATGGTATGAAACAGCAACGGAGTTTATAGGCCAGGGCAAGGAAATTCCATTAAGTAAGCCAATAGTTGATTTTGCATCAATTAATGCGATTAGAAAAGGATCTGCTTCAGTTGAGTTTTTAAACAAAATATCGGATGGCTTAAAATCTGGATCTGTAACAAAGGATCAAGTAGAGTCTTTAAAATCTGATAGAAGATTCCTGGAATTCAGTGATCAGATAGACACAATTTTGTCAGACCATGAAACTAAAAACCCCAGCATAACGGATGCAACAACATCTGATGATGCTGTAAACAGATTTAATCAGATAATAAATAACGCCCTTGGTGGAGGACCACAGAAATTAGATACAGGGATATTAAGCAGTATCCAGCGCAAACGGTCTGAGCTTGATAATTACCTTGAGGAAGAGGGATATAATCAATCCTTTGATTCTGAATTTGAGAAAAGAAAAAAAGCCGCCCAATATGCAGGGAGAGAAGTTTCAAGAGTAGAAGACATTATAAACACCTTTAAAACTACAACTGATTTTAAGGTAAGAGATCAATCACAAAGAGAAATCAATGCTTTGTTTTCAGAGGGTGTCCCATTCAATGAAGGCCTTGCCGAGTTAGAAAAAAATATTGCTGAATTCAAAAAGCACAGATCCGTGGAAGCCCTTGAAAGAAGACAGGCTAAAATGTCTGACCAGGCAACGAAAACAACCACAGATAAAGAATTCATCCAGGCTCAAACAGATATTAGGAATGGTAAATTTGTTCCACTTGAAATTATGGAGCGCCACCCTTCATTATTACCAGAAGGTGAAACTTTATTAAAAGGAATCTCTGTTGAAGATAGACGAGAAGCATCTGTAAGGGCTTTAGAAAGAAGACAAGCCAATATGAAAGGGCTCCAAGTAGGAATCCTTAATATCCCAAGCATTAACAGAGAAGATAAAAAACCTGCCAAGGCTGATACTGCTATTCAGGAAGGGGTGGAAGGCGAGGTTGTATCTGATACGCAATCCCTTGAGGCTGAGGCTAAAAATCACAAGAGTGCTGATGAGTTTGTGGAAAGCCACGCAGGTGGTGTTATAAAAGAATTTATCAGAAACAAATTTGGCAATAGTGGTGCTACATTTTCTAACAGCAAAATTCAAGACTATATTGATAAGCTTGAATCAAGCATGTATGGGTTTGATAGGTATTCAGCGCAAGGCAGGAACACCTTTAAGAAAGTAGAACAAGAAATTGAAGAACTTTCAACTATTAAAAATCAAGGGTTTGAAACTCTTAAAGATTGGGCAAAGCCTCAACTAACCGACATCTGGAACAAAGCAAACCCCCAAGAAAAGCCAACCACCCCAGCAGAGGGTAAAGAGCCTTGGGAGATTAGCAGAAAAGAATATGATGAGTCAGAAGAATATATAGAAGAGGCAACAGGAAGAATATCGGAAGCCGATAAAATAGCCCTTAATTCTGATCTTTCAAACCCATGGACTTTTTCTAGTCACGGTGGGAAAAATATTCGGTTTAAGTCGCATCGAAAAATTGTCCAAAAAGCCATCCAAGACGGCAAGATAGACTCACATCCGGATTATCCTGATCTTTCTCAGTTACATAAAGATTCCTCCAAGACTGAACCCAAATCCCCTGATTGGAGAACAAAAGACACAGAACTTGAGACGGTTGAGGACATATCAAGTAGGATAAAACAAATCGAAAAACAGATTGAAAAGCTTGAAGCGGTTGTAAATCCTGCGAACTTTGATACCCATCATAATAGAATAAAGAAGTTAAACGAGCGGAAAGATAGGCTTTGGGGTAAACGTGCAGGCTTATTAAAGAAAGATAAAAAACCCGAAGTCGTCAAAACATATACCAATAAAGAAGATGGGGTCCAGTCCATCATCACAAAAGGACTTGAAGACGGAAAATACCATGTCGTATTTAAAGATATTGATTCAGGTAATATCCTATCAACAGCCTATATCTTCCCAAAATTAGAAGATGCTATCAGCAAGGCAAATGAAATTTTCTTAAAAGGTGAAGATAAGCCTATTGGCAAAAACCAAGATGGGCAGAAGATATACCAAGATAAAAATGGTGTAAGGTCTTATGAAATAGAGCCAGGTTATTTATCAACACAACCAGTTTCAATTGTTCCTGGCGGGCAATCAACATTTGATTCTCCTAAAACTCTTTTTATAAAAAGAAAGCTTGAGTATCTGACCGATGAAGAAATAAAAGAGTTTATCTTTTCGGACAAAAAAGAAGAACTTCCTGAAGGATGGACAGAAGCATCTCCCGGGGGCATGGCAACAAACCAAGACCCTATAAGCGGTGGTATTGTTGATAGTGAGATAAAATCCGGGAAATGGTTTGTCATTCCCAATAATGATAATATTTCAAAGATGGAAGGGTTTGAGACTCGGGAAGAGGCACTCGATGCATTAAAAGCAAAAGTAAGTGAAGAACCCTTAAAACAAAAAATAACAGAAACTTTCGGGGATGGGTTCACACTCGCAGTACCTGGTGATAAAAACAAAGTTCCTGGCGGCACTCCCTATGAAGAATACCACATACTTGCCCCAGGGATGTTCCAGGTAGGGACAGGGAAAACAGCTCAAGAGGCATATGATAACGGGCTTAAATGGCTCGAAAAAAACAAAAAAGAACAAACCACAAAAGAAAAGATGGTTGATTTTTTCACCACTGAATTACGTTCAGGTAAAGGCTTTAAACATATCACAGCAGCAAGAAAAGCAGTGTCAGAATCTCTTGGTATAGAAATAAAAGCAGGAACGCAAGATGTAAAAACAGTTGATGAAGCCATTGAGATAGCTGGTGTTAATGCTGCGAGAG
>JACNHV010000059.1 GCA_014383445.1 Candidatus Desulfobacula maris
CGCCCAGTGATACCAGAGTTTTAATCTCTTGAAAAATGCTTTTATTTTTTTCATTTCAAAAATCCTTTAAATAAAATTTATCAAAATCAATCATTTTGTCGTCAAGATAATAATCAGACCCGCCTTTCGCCATAATCACGCCATGGAAAGGTACAGAATGTTTTGTCAGCCACCCAACAAGGAAAGGCGCCTGATCCCATTGCCTGGCTGTCCAGATAATGATTATGTGGCCTTTTCTGTAAATCTCTTTAACCCTGTCAACAAATGACTGGCTGATCCCAGGATCATCGGTATATTCGCCGGTTGTCAAAGTTCCGTCAAAATCAATGTTGAATACTTTTGGTTTTTCGTTTTTTATGTAGTGGTTCATTATAACCTACCTATAGGCGGATAAAGTTCTTTTATTGTCTTCATATCCCCTTTGAAAAACGCAAGAATTTTCTGCTCTCTTTTTGGAAACTTTCTATAATCAAGGGTTCGTTTTGCATGCGCAAGCCTGGTAAACTCACATTCAAGGTATGTTATTTTATTATAAATATGCAGTCCTTGATCTTTGAAAAACAACTCATGTTCAGCCTCACACCCGTAATAAGCACCATTTTTATCCCTACTATCACCTGTCATTACAACGAAAAAGCAATTATCATTCAACTTGGCAATAGCCTTTTTATACCCCGTGAAAAGCGTATCTCTAAACTTTTCGTATGTGTCCATAATATTTAACTCACCATCAGGAATAATGCCATCATAATCAATATATTTTTCAACTTTGTAGTAAGGCGGACAAGAAAAACAAAGGTCGAACATACCATCTGGTTCATAAGTTGAGCTATCGCTTTTTATCCATTTTGCACTGTCCAAGTCTTGACATATGACGTTGTTGGCATCACATTGGTTTTGTCTTATTTCACTTGCAACATATTCATAACCATAACTTCCAGAAATAAACCCAAATTGAACACCGCCGCCAAATGGATTATAAACCCTTTTACCAGCTGTTGGCATGAAAAACCTCAATATTACCTCACATGCAACCGGATCAAGCACAGAAGCATTGCCATTAAATGATTTTCCTTTTGTGTGAACAATTTTCCCATCCTCAACCTTATTGCTCGACAGAATAACATTTGAATATCCATTCTTGCCCTGCCAACACCCATCTCTTGAAGCAAATTTTGGATTAGGAATATTATGTTTTATCCCGGCCTCTTCAATTTTTAAATTCCATTCCTTTTTCATTTTTAACCAATCTGACCTGGTTGTAGTCCATACGTTTGTCATTGTTGCGTGTGCAAGGCGTTTCATTCTAACCTGGTCAAGAGTCCCATAAACCATATAAGCAAAACCACTCAACTTAAGATATGTTTGAAATCCTATGGCCTCAAAAACCTTTGGATTTTCAAGGTAGTGTTTTGTGCTGACAGTCATAACCATTGGATATCCAAAAGTGTTTTGTTCGATGATTTTTTTAACCATATCACTGTAAATTTCTTTGCTTTCGGTTTCTTTGGTCATTGCTGATTGAAGCAAACAAAATTCTTTTGCAATATGGTTTACCTGGAAAGTAAAAAATCCTGAAAACTTATCATTGATTTTCAAAATAATAGCTGAGTGTATCTGCATATTTTTTCTTGCTGCTCTATATGCAACACCGTCAATAATTGCAAGCTCAGCGACATTGACCTCATAACCCGACCCTATAACGCTTTCAACATGAAAAAACTCTATTTTGTCCTCAAATAAATTAAGCTGTTTTCCCTTCATTTTGTCACGCTCCTTTTTAATTTTATTAACAATTTTAAAATCAATTCCACACTGGTCAGGACATGTTTTGCATTTGCCCAAATAAGCGTCTTCAGAATGTAATGAAATAAACTTTTCACCCCCCACTGATTCATTTATTTTTGTTAAAATTATATCGCCATTTTTTACATGATAATTTTGATTTGTCGTACGCAATGGATTATCTATGACAGGCTCTAACGATAATAAATAGTCTTGATTTTTCTTACACCTTAAAGCCCATTCTGATTTCCCAAATTCACAAGTAACTACCCGGCAAACGCTTTGTATGCCGGCTTTTTTTATTCTATGAAGTTGTTTAACTCTATATTCAATTTCAATAGGTGAATCCATTCCACTGGTTGACGTGTTTATAACGGCTTTTAAGGCCTTTAATTTCAACAACTGATCGTCTGATAATGGTATCCAATGTTTTGTTATTATGATAGGAATTTTCCCGGTATCTTTTAATTTTTCACAAACATAAATCGTGTTATCCCAGTCATGGCAAGGATCGCCGGACGTACCTATTCTATACCATGACAAGCTATGATTTTTTACAAATTTAAAGATTGAAGGGAAGGTATTGTAATCTATTTTCCTTGAAATACTTACTGAAAAATCAATACCATACCGTGCGGCTGCTTTTCTTGCATAACACTCACCATAACAACCACCATCAGGGTACATTGCAATGCCAAGGCTGCACCCCTTGACTGTATCTATATCAGTAACACCCTTACCATTTTCAATGGCTGTAAGTATCGACTTATAATGTCTTATATTATTAATCAGTTCAGCACTATTTTCAAACATTAAGGCCTGATTATAATACTCCATCAATCACCCCCTTTTAAAATTTTATCCCTGGCCTTACCAGGGTCAATGCCCAAATTCCCACATATCCCGATAAAGCTGTTTATGCCATCATGGTCAGATTCAAACCATATTATTGCCTTGTCCCGCAAACTTTTGCGCTTCAGATCGTGGATAGCCTGCAATAGAACAGCTTTCCACAGATTTTTTGAAGCGAGCGTATTTTCTTGTTTTTCACTCATGGGTTTCCTTTGCCCGACTTTCACCGGGCTGTGTTTGGTTATGACCATTGATTTGCCATTGCATCGGCAATACCTTGATAAGTCTTTGACCTTAATTTTGCCCTTTCATCTGACGGGCCTAATTTGTTTTGCCCACTGGCTGTCTGATTTGAATACCTGTCTTTGATAATAATGTTTGTAGGTTCTAACTTCGGCAATCCTTTCAACCATAGACAAGTTTTTTTACTTGCATCTTCGCCAAATTGCCAAGGCTGAATGATCTGATCAGGTTTTCTGTATATCCTTGACATTATTCCAACAGGATTCTCAATGGCTACTTTAGTGCAAGGATGATTTGCAAACCACATAAAGAAATCAATAGCTTTTTGCTGTCTACCATCTGCTATTTTTTCAGGAAACCATCTTGCACCCGACACACAAATATCAGTACAGGGTGGAAAGGATATAATCATATCCCAATGCCATTTATGAACGTCTTTTATCCCCCATGAATACTTTGATACTTCTTTCACATCCCTTTGATAGTGCCATTCTGTATATCCACCAGAACAAGGAATAATATCACACGAGTATGCCTCATGCCCTTTGTCTCTAAACGCCTTTGTAACAACTTGACTTTCTTCACATGCTATTAATATTTTCATAATCTCTCAACCTCATAACATTTTGGCAAACCTGCTATAGTTTTAACAACTCCTGTTTTGGCCCATTCTGGAGCGCATTTTTCACAGGCAAATAATATAGGCTTTTTACCCCATAATCCGGTGAGTTTATATGCTGCTTGTCCTTTACATCCCACGTAGCCACATGTCTCTTTTGTCATTGTGTTGCCCCCTGAATTTAAGTTATTGTTTATCATGGCTAAATAATACATGAAAATAATAAAACAGTAAAACCCGGTATAAGGCAGTTTTCGACCACTGAGAGGCAATGAGAGGAAAATAGCAGCAAATTTCAACTAAGTTCATATAAGTTTGAAGAATTGCTTCGATTTGCTGCTATTTTTGAAAAAAGTTTAAATTATTTTAAAGACTCTGAAATAAATCTTGATGCCGGGTTTTTTATCTGGCCATCTTCATCTTTTTCCAGGGGCCTGCTGGTCAGAATTAATTGATCTTCGGCCCGGGTCATAGCCACATAGGCAAGGCGCCTGGAATCGGTCAGATTATTTGATGCAATATCCCTTTTGTCAGGAAAAATACCTTCATTAAGACCAATTGCAATTACTGTGCTGAATTCTAGCCCTTTTGCTGCATGACAAGTTAGTAGCGTCAACCCCTCGCTTTCCTC
>JACNHV010000057.1 GCA_014383445.1 Candidatus Desulfobacula maris
AATTTACCCATAACCATATCATGAATCTTTTTTTCAAACACTAAAAAAAAAAGTGAAGGTAGAACTGGTTGATTTGATTTCCTGAAAAACATGTCTGCTGTCTTTGTCACAGCAAGATCCTTGACTATTTTTGCAATTTTGCATAAATATAATGTCTATAATTTAAAACTGACTATAAGGAAAAAATGATACCACTCATTGAAATGACTTCGGATATGATGATTGTATTCGGGTTTTTGGTTTTTGTAACCATACTCTTTGTGTTTGAAGTTGTAAGGGTTGATATGGTTGGTCTTCTTATGATGGTTCTTCTGCCCCTGTCCGGTGTAATTGAGGCTTCTCAAGCCATCAGCGGCTTAAGTTCCAATGCTGTTGTTTCAATCATTGCAGTTATCATCATTGGTGAAGGCCTTGATCGAACAGGTGTTATGAATATCTTTGCCAGACAGATCATTAAGTTTGCCGGGAAAAGTGAGGTGCGAATCATGGCCCTGATCGCCGGAACAGTTGCGTTTATATCCAGTTTTATGCAGAATATTGGTGCTGCAGCTTTATTTTTACCGGCAACCAACCGGATCTGCCGGCAATTGAATGTGCCGGTTTCAAAAATTTTGATTCCCATGGGATACTGCGCTGTTATTGGTGGGTGTGTTACATTGGTGGGTTCAAGCCCCTTGATCCTGTTAAATGATCTCATGGCATCCTGGTGGTCAAATAACCAGGATATTTTAGGGGACAAAACCTTTGAGGCATTTGGTCTTTTCAGTGTAACACCTATTGGAGTAGCTCTTGTTATAACGGCAATTCTATATTTTGTTTTTTTCAGCAAATTTGTATTACCGGATGTAAAAGCAAAAACAGACCCTTCCTGTCTGCTGAACCCTGATCTTGAATGTACCTATGGTGAAGAAATCCATAACGCCTATGAACTGAATGTCCCGTACAATTTTGAAACAAAGAGGCTGGATGAATTAAGAATCAGGCCTTTGTACCATTCAACAGTTATCTGCATCTGCAAGCAGGGGAAAAAAGATGGCAAGCTTAATGTTTCCGTCCCGGCCCGGGCAGATATTATTGAACCCGGAGACATCATCGGAGTGATCAGTAATGGTGAGCATATTGAAAAACTTGCCCAGGAAATGGGATGGGAACTTTGTGATGAACTCAACCGCTTAAATGAGGTATTATCCCCTGACAACTCCGGCATTACTGAAGCTATTGTAAGGCCCCGGTCCGAACTGGTGGGAAAGACATTGCACCAGATCTATTTTAGGAAAAGATACCAGGTCAACCCTTTGGCTTTATTTAAAGGGAATAAGGTTTTTTATGAAGATATATCTGAAACTAAAATTCAAACGGGAGATGCATTCCTTCTTTTTGGCCAATGGGAAAAATTTCATTTATTGCAGCAAAAAAAAGACTTTGCCTTTACCGAGCATATCCCGGGAGAGGTCATGCACCCGGAAAAAGCCGGATTTGCTGTTGCCTGCCTGATCCTGGCCCTTGTTCTTGCGCTGGGTTTAAAACTGCCTTTGGCCATATCCCTTTTGGCAGGTGCTGTGAGTATGATTTTAACCCGGGTTCTGAGCATTGATGAGGCATACCGGGGGGTTGACTGGATGACGGTTTTTCTGCTGGCAGGACTCATACCTTTGGGGCTTGCCTTTGAAAAAACCGGAGCGGCACTTTATTTATCCACATCCATTGCCAATCTTATGCAGGGAGCCCTGACACCCTTTGTTCTGTTTTTACTCCTTGGTTGTCTGACATCTTTTTTCACCCTGGTAACATCAAATGTCGGCGCCACTGTACTCATGATTCCCCTGGCCATGAATATGGCTGTCCAATGCAATGCCGATCCAAGAATGGCGGCTTTACTTGTTGCAGTGGCTGCATCAAACACCTTTATCCTTCCCACTCATCAGGTCAATGCTTTGATAATGAGGCCGGGTGGTTATAAGGTAATAGATTATGTAAGGGCAGGCAGCGGGATGACGCTCTTATACATTGGCGTGGTCATGACCATTATGTATTTTTTCTATGGTATTTCCGGCTGACACCTTATTAGAAAGAAATGAATCAACTATGAAACAATATATCAAAACCAGGCACGAAAATTTTTTATCAGATTTTAAAACAATAGTTAATATTGACAGCAGCAGCGATAATAAAAGTGGAATCGAAAAAGTGGCCCGGTTTTTTGAAAAAAGATTTGCCCGGATAGGCCTTGACACTGAAATTTTATTTTTAGGGGATAAAAAAGTTCCCTGTCTTTATGCAGAACATCGGCCTTCCAAAAAATCGTTTGATATCATGTTCCTGGGCCATATGGATACTGTATTTCCCACTGGAGAAGTTGAAAAGCGCCCCTTTTCAATAACAGGAAACAGGGCATTCGGCCCTGGTGTCTGCGATATGAAAGGTGGATTGCTTGTTGTCTTGCATGTTCTTGAAACCCTTAAACATGAGGGTATCCTTGATTCTTTGTCTGTCTGCGTTGCCTTTAATGGAGATGAGGAAACAGGGTCCCATGCTTCCAGGGACTGGATTATGTCAACAGCTAAAAAAAGCCTTCAAACCTTTGTCTTTGAACCCTGTCGGCCGGGCTATCGTTTTGTTCTTCAACGAAAAGGCGGTGGCTGGTTCCAGATCATTGTAAAAGGACAGGAAGCCCATGCCGGGGCTGATCCGGAAAAAGGGATCAATGCTGTAGTCGAACTTGCCCATCAGATAGTTAAAATTAATCAGCTGAATCAAAATGAAATGCAGACCTCTGTCCATGTAACAGTCATCTCAGGTGGGGATAAGGTCAATATTATTCCCAACATGGCCAAGGCTTCGGTTGATGTGCGAATTTTAAAACTTGAAGAAAAAGAACGGATAGAAACCTATTTTAAAAATCTGCCTGAACATACCTATTTAAAAGGTGCCCAAATAAAAGTTCAAGGCCACATTGACAGGCCGCCCATGGAACCAGGGGATGGAACCCGTAAACTTTGGGAGCTGATTCGATCAACGGGAGAACAAATGGGCTTGCAAATGGAATCGATTTCAACGGGCGGTTGTTCTGATGGCAACTACACTTCTGCTGCAGGAGCCCCCACCATAGACGGCATGGGCATTGTGGGAGCCAATTCCCACAGGGCAGATGAGTATGCCGAACTTGACAGTATTGACAATATGGTAGGGCTTGTGGCACAGGTCTGCAAAGCCATTGCCGAGAAGAACAAATTAATTTAAGCCTGGACAGAGCATCATGTAATCTCTATCCTGTCTGTAAAAATTAATACAAAACAAACTATAACAAAATCGTTGACACTGTAACAAAAAATGTTACAATATAAAATATGATTAAAAGCTTCATACACAAAGGGCTTTCTGAACTTTTCGAGCTGGGTCGGTCACGTCGAATCAAGCATAATTTACAGTCAAGATCCCTACGACGGTTGGATGTTTTAAATCAAGCAGAGTCGTTAATAGATTTGAATGTGCCGGGATTTAATTTTCACGGCCTCCATGGAACACCGAAACGCTATATTATCCATGTTAACGGCCCGTGGTGTATCACCTTTGAGTGGGAAGAAGGTGAGGCTTTAAGAGTCGATCTTGAACAATATCATTAGAGGTTAAAATTATGGAAGAGTATTTTGTTAAACGTCCTTTAAAAAGGCCACCTATTCACCCCGGTGAAATTTTACGTGAAGACGTACTTCCGTCTCTTGGTCTGTCAGTAAGCGCAACTGCAAGGAAGATAGGTGTTTCCCGACAACAATTGCACCGTATTTTAGCCTGCACACATCCAATCACAACGGATATGGCGCTTAGAATTGGCAAGTTTGCAGGCAATGGCCCAAATCTTTGGCTACGCATGCAGCAAGCATATGATTTATGGTATGCCGAAAATAGGATTAAGGAGGAGCTATCAAAGATTGAAACTGTTTCATCAACTGTTTTGATCGCCTAACCGTTTTTGAAATCAATCAATAATTGTATCCGTATCCTTAAAAATTCCTACTTTTGAATACTCCCGGTTAGGGATAATTAACCTTGACCCCAGGAGAGGTCTGTTTTCAACAAAATATATTAAATAGTTTAATTTGAAAGAATGGTA
>JACNHV010000157.1 GCA_014383445.1 Candidatus Desulfobacula maris
TTTTTGTAATGGATGAGTTTATTTTCTTGACAAGGACCTTTTAATGGGTGACCCCCAATTTTTTAACCCCAATCTTTACTAATTCGTTAAAAACGATTCACCCTTTGATATGATTTCATCTTTGTCTTCAGGGGCGGCCGGGTTGTTCAAGAGCTCAATCGTCTTGTCTTTTAAGATTTTTTCAGCAGTGGGCTCACCCTTTCCTCTCCATTTATCAAGGGTTAAAAACGGCCAGATAGTGCTTGAAAATAGTGAATCCTTGAAGTATTTGCCTGTCAGGTCCGACAAAAGAAAATTTCCCCCCGGACCCACAGAGGAAATATCTGAAAATCCCACGGCATCATCATCCAGAGAAAATCCTGAACCAAACAGTCTTGACTGGTGAATCACATCATCGCTATAGACTACAAACTCAGGAGAAAAAACCAGGGAATCAAAACTGCCGCCCACAAAAGGAATCATGCCGGCCTTGCCCAGGCAGCTTGTAAAATGGTTAATGCACAGGGTTGTACTGGCAAGAAGATCTGCACCCCATCCATTTCCGCTTCCAGAAGTCCCGCAGTGGGGAATTTTGTAGAAGGTCATCATTTCAGCACAGGCCAGATTTAACAATAATGTATTGGGAGAGTAAAAACTGCCGGCATTCTTCATGTCAAAGGCAGCAGGCTGGCTTCCCAGAATAATGGGGGAACCCTCCTTTACAAGCTGGCTATAGGCAAGTCCTGCCAATAGTTCAGCCGTAAGCAGGGCCAGGGTTCCGGCCGGGGTTATGGGGCAGGTGGCACCGGACATTCCATAGTTGGAAAAAATAAGGGGCAGTCCTCTTTTAATAGAGGCATCCATTTTCATTGTGGTTTCAGCATTTAAGGTAAGCGGGGTAATCGGGTTTACATAGGGTATAAGAAAGGGATGGGTGGATATATCGCCCACAAGATGCTCACAAAGATCCAAAGCTGGATTAAAAGAATCCCAGTCGGAAATAAGTATTACAAGGGGTTTGGTGGTGTTGGCCATCATTTCCAACACCCCATAGAGATCAGCTGTTTCAGGGGAAATATCCTGAATCACCCCAGGGGTTGAAATAAAATCAAAGTTATCAAGACAGTGTCCCAGGCCTGTGGCGGCTGCCATGTGATGCCGGTAAAATGGCTGGATATCATTTTTAAGCGGGTCCTGATAATTAAGGTTGGTTACGCCGATTCCAAAAACCGCGTCCTGACTTCCATCTCCTTTAAGTGTAAAACAGGGATTACCCAGGCGGTTAAAAATTTTTATTTCAGATGGTGCAGAATTTATTGCCCTTTGGACAAACTCTCTGGGAATCTGGATGGGATGATTTCCATGACTTTTTCCTATGGCTTTTTCCATAAGAGCCCTGGCCCCTGGATCATCAACCATAACACCGGTCTTTTCAAGGATCAAAAGAGCATCATTATGAACTTTTTGAATCTGTTCCCGGGTCATAACCCTTATTTCTGGTTTCAGGTCAAACATGACGTTTCCTTTTCAAGCAAAATTAAAAAATAAATACCACTACCATCAATAAATTTACACCTAATCCAATATCTCTGCTAAAGATAAGGCACCCAAAAATAAATATATCTGCAATTTCGGAAGGCCTTAAAGTTCGCCAATGTTTTATGGACGCAGATAGTCGCAGATTAGTAATCCTGAAAATCTGCATCCTGTTTTGGAGATTAATATTTTTCCGAGTCCCTAAATCGGCTAAAGGATATGGGCCAGAAACTGCCGGGTTCTTTCTTTTTCAGGATTATTGAAAATTTTTTCAGGGGTCCCTTCTTCTACCCAGATCCCCTCGTCCATAATCAGGACTCGGTCGGCCACATCCCTGGCAAAATGCATCTCGTGGGTGACAGCAATGATTGTCATGCCTTCTTTTGCCAGCCGTTCCATTACATCTACCACCTCTCCCACAAGTTCAGGGTCCAGTGCCGAGGTGGGCTCGTCAAACAGCATGACCTTGGGCTTCATGGCAAGGCTTCTGGCAATGGCTACCCTCTGCTGCTGTCCGCCGGAAAGACGGGAAGGGTGTTCGTCGCGTTTTTCAGTCAGTCCCACCCAGTCAAGAAGTTCTTCTGCATAGAGTATGGCCTGTTTTTTTTTCTGGCCCAGCACGGTTGTGGGTCCTTCAATAATGTTTTCCAATACAGTCATATGGGGAAACAGATTAAAGGATTGAAAACACATCCCTGTTTTTTTCCGGATGTCCAGGATATGGTTTTCCCGTGTTTTATTCTTTTCCCCGGCGTTGATGGCAATCCCATCCACTTCAATGGTTCCGGCCGTGGGTTCTTCAAGAAAATTGATACAGCGCAAAAGCGTACTTTTACCGGAACCTGAAGCCCCGAGAATAACAACAGTCTCGCCCTTTTTTACTTCAAGATCAATGCCGCAGAGTACATGAAGTTTTCCTGCAAACACCTTATGAACATTGGTAATTTTTACCATGGGAGATGAATTTGTCGTCATGATATCCTCCTGTCGCCCCGGGCCATGTGTTTTTCAATTTTTTCCTGTACAAATTGCAGGATCATACACATTATCCAGTATATAAATGCAACCATGATCAGCATTTCCAGGGATTGAAAATGTCGTCGTCCAACCTTTATCGCCCTGTAGGAAAGCTCCCATACTCCCATGAGAGAAACCAGGGAGGAATCCTTGATCATTGCAATAAACTCATTGGAAACCGGAGGAATAATCACCCGCAGAGCCTGGGGAAAAATTACCCTTTTCATGGTCTGGGTGGTGGTCATACCCAGTGCTTTTGCAGCTTCAGTCTGGCCTATTTTAATGGACTGGATGCCGGCACGGACGGTTTCTGTCATATAAGCACCGTAACAGACCCCAAGGGCAAGTATGCCTGCTGGAACGGCAGGAAGGGTAAATAATCGCTGAATTCCAGGAATTCCATATGCTTCCAATGCTTTGCCAATTTGTGGCAGTGCCAGATACCACATGTAAACCTGGACTAAAAGAGGAGTTCCCCGAATCAGGGATACATAGGATGTTGCAATACTGTTAAATATTGGATTTTTCGAAAGCCGACCCAGAGCACCCACCACGGCAAGAATACAGGCGAGCGTTATGGCCAGAAAAGCGACCAGAAATGTATATCCGCTGCCCGCAAGGATAAAGGGAAGCCATTTTAGCATGAATTTGAAATCAAGCCCCAGAACAATAAGGGTTGTTATCATAAAAATAATCAAAACAGCAAAAGCCATGATTATATTTCGATTATACTTTGATTTTTCTGTTTCAATCTGATTGAGAATATGCTGGGCTTCAGGAGGGATGCCGCCTGCTCCTGGGTGCAAAGTATTGGCCTTCATTCATATCTCCTTTAATCTTATAATGGCACCTGAGAAAGAAAAAAAGAAGCGATCTCAAATATTCCAGGCGTACTGGATTATTAAAACCGCTTCAAAATTCATATTCTATAACTTTGGGATCAGGTTGGTTCCATAGAACTTTTCAGACAGATTGACCAGTGTGCCGTCATCATTCATGGATTGAATAATTTCGTTGAGTTTGTCAACAAGGGTCTGGCTGTTTGCCCGGCTTTTATCCAGGGCAAAACTTAAGGGCTCGTAATAGGGTGGTTCACCCAGCATTTTTAAGGGACAGCCCTCACCGCATCCGGAACGGATAGCTTCGGCAATGGTCTGTTTGGAAGAAAAAATGGCATCCAGTCTCGCTCCATCACCAAGGGATAAGTCTTCAATGTGGTTTGCATCAGTGGGATAGGTTTGAAGCTTACCTGGTTTCCAGTCCTGATAAACAATTTTAACATCTTCAATGGAAAGATCTTTCTGAAGATATCTTTCATTGGTTGTTTCTCCTGCAATTCCGATTCGTTTGCCTGCAAGATCAGCCAGAGTCTTTATGGTGGTGTTGGCTTTATGAATGGCAAACTGAGCAGGGGAGCTGTAATAGGGCAGGGTGAACAAAAGAGCATTTTTTCTTTCCTTGGTAGGGGTCATGGAACCAATGGAAATATCCCATCGTTTTCCCCATTTTCCGGCTGTGATGAGATCCCAGTCAGGTGTAATGAATTTTACCTTTACACCCAGTCTTTTAGCAACTTCCTTTGCAACGCTGACATCAAATCCTTCCAGCTCTCCCTTATCATTTAGAAAGCTTTGGGGTGCATAGTTAGCATCAGTTGACACCACTATGGTCTTGGCATCATAAATTTCTTCAAGCGCGGCTTTCCCTGCCATGGCGTTTCCTGCAAAGAAAACTAATACTCCTGAGATAATAGCCCAGATCCAAAACATTTTTTTCATGGTAAATCTCCTGTTCATTTTTTATTGATTATTATTGTCCCCGTGCAAAACGCTAGGGAATGTTCTCTTCAGCCTGCTGACAAACTTTAATCGTTGAACAATTGTTACTAACCTGAAAAAATATAAAGAACACCTGTAGATGTCAAGCGTTTTTAACACTTATGTTTTTAACACTTATCTGACCGCCTAAAGTGCCAATTAATTTTTGAGCGAGCCCTTAAATATCTTTCAAGATAAATTCATAAAGGGTCTTTTCTTCCGGGCTGAGCGCTTTTTTTTCATTTTGGATTTTATGAAGAAAATAATGAAAAAAATCATGACGTAAACTGTCCCGGCCTGACAGGACAAATCTTTTATTCTGGCCCCAGTTAATAACAGAGTTGTCATCATCTCCATCAATAAACATTCCACATAGAATTTCTTCTTTGTCAACAACGATATCAAAAAAACGTGTGTTTAAGTCCTGTTCACAGGGTTCAGGACAAGGGTGAACTATTTGTACTTTAAATTTTAAAGGGACAGGGGTCATTGAAATATATTTGACCTGCACACCACGTGATTCAGCAGCCAATAATTTTTTGTCTAAATAATGCCCCTCTTCCGGAGATATTCTGACATAAATTTCTTCTTTAGCCTTGTCAATCATCTCTTTAGCCTTGCCCATTGCAGCCGCATATCCTTTTATTGTCCATATGACATCTTTTTCAGGTCCCTGCCGGGCTTTTTTTATTTTTTTTTCCAGGGAAGAAAGCATGGTTTCAAAATCCTGGTGCAGCCGTCGAATAAATTCCTGGGAAGGAATGGGTGTGTACATACTTTTGCTTGATTCAATAACAAACCCTTTGGCAATAAGTGTTTCTAAAACATCATATATTCTGGCTCTGGGTATGCCGGACTGACGGCTGAGTTGTGATCCGTTAACAGGATGGTTTGCTGTCAGAGAAATATAGGCAGTAAGCGCATAATCTGACAGTCCAAGTTTGAATTCTGTATTTATTTTTACCATAAAATACCTTTGATTCAGCTTATCAAACTAGGCCGAATATGTCATTTTTTTCATTTTATAATCCTTGATTTTTTTGAACTTGACATAAATATAAAGAGTTTGTTAAAGAAAAACAAGATTAATGTTACCCTTACAGTAGTAACATTAATTAGGGGCCATGGAATTTGGCCATAAAAGAGAAATAATGTCTTTTGAATGTTGTAAAATGGAGTCAGAAATGATTAATCAAATAGTTGCAAGGAAAAAACCTTATGAAGCGTAATTTTCATGCAGGAAGGCAACTAAGCTCTGGATTGAGTCTTAATATTCTAACAGATGACGAGTTGGATGAGATTCACTATGGAACCCTTGAAGTCCTTAATGAAACAGGCATTTTTGTGGAAGATGAAAATGCTCTGGATCTTTTTGAAGAGGGTGGAGCTTTTGTTAACCGCTATACAAAAATTGTAAAAATCCCCCCTGTAATGGTGGAAGATGCCATCCGGTCTGCGCCTCCCAAGGTGGTGCTGTATGGCCGTGATCCCAGACATGATATTGTTCTGGAAAAAACCCGGGTTTATTTTACCAATTTCAGTGAAGGAGTAATGGTAAATGATCCATATACGGGAGAAAATCGAAGCCCTTTAAAACAGGATCTGATTGATTCTGCCAGAGTAATTGATTATCTTGATGAAATTGATTTTTGCGAAAAAGCCCTTGGCGCCCATGATGTCAATCAGAATACAGTACCCCTTCACAATGCAGAAGCCTATCTGACCAATACCACAAAACATTGTGCCTTTGGTCCGGGAAATGGAAAATTCTTAAAGAAAATCATTAAAATGGGTGAAGCCATTGCCGGCGGGGCAAAAGAATTTAAAAAACGCCCTCTTGTGTCTTTTACAACCTGTCCGGTAAGCCCGTTGAAATTGATTTCCGATTGTTGTGAAATTATAATGGAAGCAGCAAAAAACAATGTGGTCTGTAATATTTTATCCATGGCAATGGCCGGGGGAACATCCCCTGTAACACTTGCCGGGACTCTTGTGAATCATAATGCTGAAGTTATTTCAGGCATCACGCTGGCACAGCTCACAAGGAGAGGGGCCCCTGTTATTTATGGCAGTTCCACCACAGCCATGGATTTAAAACTGGCATCTGCAAGCGTGGGCACTCCCGAGTGTGCGCTTATCAGTGGGGCTGTGGCCCGTCTTGCCCGATATTATGCCTTGCCCAGTTATGTTGCAGGCCTGTAGGGCGACAGCAAAATATCTGATACCCAGACTGGCCATGAAAAGACACTTACCGGACTTATTCCCGCATTGGCAGGCGCCAATATGATTTATGGTTCGGGCATGCTTGAAAGCGGCATCACCTTTGATTATGGCCAACTGGTTTTAGATTGTGAGTTTGCTCGGATGATCAAGCATACGATCCAGGGTGTTCCTGTCAATGACGAAACTCTTGCCATTGATCCTATCAAGGAGATAGGACCAGGCAAGGATTTTCTCATGCATGAACACACATTCAAACATATGAGAAGCCAGTCACGGCCTGAATTGATTGATCGCAAAATGAGAGGAACCTGGGAAAAGGCAGGGGCGACCACTGCCTATGAAAGGGCAATGGTAAAGGTTAGATATATCCTGGAAAACCATACGCCTGAGCCGCTTTCAGACGAAATACTCTCAAAAATTAGATCCATTGTTGTGGAAACGGAAAAAGAAAAGTAAAGGAAAAATTAATGGAAAAAAAGAATATAAATTTGCCCAAACACGCAAATGTTGTCATCATCGGTGGAGGTATCATCGGCTGTTCTATTGCCTACCATCTGGGTCATATGGGCTGCAAAGACGTGGTGCTTTTAGAGCGGGATGAATTAACCTCGGGAACAACCTGGCATGCGGCAGGCCTGATGGTGACTTTTGGTTCTTTGTCTGAAACAACATGTGAAATGCGTCTTTATGGCCGGGATCTGTATAACCGACTGGAAGCTGAGACAGGATTGTCAACGGGTTTTAAACCTGTTGGTTTTATTGAAGCGGCAAGCAACAAAGACAGGTTGGAAGAATATCGTCGTGTGGCCGTATTTAATCGATATTGCGGGATTGATGTGAATGAAATTTCACCAAAAGAAATCAAGGACCTGTTTCCTCTGGCCCATGTGGATGATCTGCTTGCAGGCTTCTATGTTAAAGAGGACGGGCGTGTCAATCCTGTGGACGCAACCATTGCTCTTGCCAAAGGAGCCCGCAATCAGGGGGTCAATATCATTGAAGCGGTTTCTGTAACCCGTGTTATCAAAAAAAATGGCCAGGTTGCCGGTGTAAAAACGGACCAGGGAGATATTCTGGCTGATGTTGTCGTCAATTGTGCCGGTATGTGGGCCCGGCAGATCGGAGAGGTTGACGGAATTAATATCCCTAATCAGGCAGCTGAACATTATTATCTAATCACAGAAGAGATCGACAATATCCCGAAAAATATGCCCGTACTCGAAGACCCGTCTCACTATGGATATTATCGGGAAGAAGTGGGCGGTCTTATGATCGGTCTTTTTGAACCAGTATGTGCCCCGTGGAAAATCAAAAAGGTTCCAGAAACCTTTTCTTTTGGTGAGATTGAGCCGGACTGGGATCGAATGGGACCTTTTCTGGAAAAAGCCATGTCAAGGGTGCCCATCACCAGGGAACTGGGTATTAAGAAATTTTTCTGCGGCCCGGAAAGTTTTACGGCTGATCTTTCAGCCATCATTGGTGAGGCACCTGAGCTGAAAAATTATTTTGTGACGGCAGGATTAAACTCTGTCGGTATTATCATGGGCCCGGGTTTAGGAAAGATGATGGCCCACTGGATCATGAATGGAAAACCTGATGTTGATATTACAGGCTTTAATATTGATCGTCTTCATACCTATCAGAACAACCCTGAGTATAGAAGACATAGAACAGTTGAATCCCTTGGTACAGTGTATAAGTGTCATTACCCTTACAAATCCATGATTACGGCCCGCGGGGCTAAAAAGTCTGCCATATATGATCGCTTAAAAGATCAGGGTGCTTATTTCAAGGATGTCAGTGGCTGGGAAGGTGCTGACTGGTTTGCTCCCCAAGGCAAGGAAGCAAAAATTGATAACCTGTCCTGGGGCAAAGATCACTGGTTTGAATACTGGGAAGCAGAACACAAGGCAGCCCGTGAGAATGTTATCATCATGGACATGTCTTTTATGTCAAAATTTTATGTGCAGGGTCGGGATGCAGGCAAAGTGCTGAACTATATTTCAGCAAACCAGGTTGATGGCAAACTTAACCAGATTACCTACACACCCTGGCTGAATGAGGACGGAAAACTTGAAGCCGATCTAACGGTGGCAAAGCTGGAAAAAGAAAAATTTCTGGTTGTGGTTACGGATACCATGCACCGACACGCTGAGACCTGGTTAAAGAGAAATATTCCAGCGGATGCCCATGCTTTTGCTACAGATATGACATCAGCTTATGCACAATTAAACATTCAGGGGCCAAAGTCCCGTGAGCTTCTGCAGTCTATCACGTCCGCAGATGTTTCAAATGAGGCCTTCCCCTATCGGCATGTGCAGGAGATTGCCATTGGATATGGAAGGGCAATCTGCATCAGGATGACCTATGTGGGTGAACTTGGATATGAACTCTATATTCCGACTGAACAGGCCGTACATGTGTATGATACCATTGTTGAAGCCGGGAAAAAATTCAACCTGTGTCATGCTGGTCTGAAAGCGCTTGGTTCTTTGAGAATGGAAAAAGGCTATAGAGATTATGGCCATGACATGGATAACACTGACGACCCTTATGAAACTGGATTGGGCTTTACTATTAAATTAGACAAACCTTCAGGATTTATCGGTAAAGATGCCTGTGTCAGAAAAAAGGCCAAAGGCAGGATGACAAGACGTCTGGCCCAGGTCATGGTGAAAGATCCTGAACCCTTGTTATTCCACGCCGAAATTATCAACAGGAATGGAAAAGCTGTGGGCTTTGTCAGATCAGGATCTTATGGTTACACCCTTGGTGGAGCCGTTGGATTATTTATGATTGAGGCAGATGAACCTGTTGATCAGAATTATATTGATGCAGGAAACTGGGAAATTAATATTGCCGGGACAATTTATCCTGCTAAAGTATCTCTTAAACCTTTCTATGATCCTGATATGAAAAAAATTAAAGCCTGAAATGGTTAAAATAAGATCATCCATCGTGAACATTGGTTATTTTCCTTCTTTGGTCTTCTGTCCAGTCTATCCGGCTCATCATTCCCCGGATAATTTTGACATCCCTGGAGGTGAGTCCTGCTGCACCGAAAAGTCGCCTGAATGTTCTTAGCATGTGTTCCGGGTTTTGTTTGTCAAGAAAATCAATATTTAAAAGACTTTCTTTCATATGTGCAAACATATGTTCGATTTCATCTCCCATGGCAAGCTTTTCAGGTGATGATGGGTCAGAAAAGTTTTCCCTGGAATCAGATTTTAAAGATATTTCGTATAACAATACAGTCAGAGCATGACTCAGATTCATGGACGGATATGCATCATGGGTGGGGATGGTGATAAAATGCTGGCAAAGATCAAGATCTTTTGTCTCAAGCCCCGTGTCTTCAGGACCAAGTACCAGGGCGCAACTTACTCCCTCATTTGTTTGCCTTAATTTCTCGGCTGCATCTGATGGCGTAAAAAAGTTTTTTCGATATTTGCCAAACCTCCGGGTAGTGCCAAAGGCGAGCTGTATATCTGAAAGGGCAGAGGCAAGATCATTGAAAATTAAAGCAGTTTCAAGAACAGAGAATGCGCTTAAGGCCATTTTTTTGGCCAAAAGCGATTTATAATGTTTTGTGGGATTTACCAGCCGAAGCTGTGTAAATCCAAAATTCATCATGGTTCTGCAAACAGAGCCGATATTAATTGGGCCCTGGGGCTCAACAAGAATGATGGCAAGGTTTTCAGGGGTCATTTCTAATGTTGTCTCTCTTTTTTCCTTGTGGATATCAGGTTACGTGTGACCTTCAGGTTAAAAGTACAGGCTCTGGCCAAAGGGTGTTAAATCCCATGGTATTTAATATCTTGATTGCCCTGTCAACGTGTCCCCCTGCTTGATTAACGCCATGGGAATCATCTCCTGGAACCACGGGTATATCCATTTCTTTTGCACGTTTAAGGATCGAGTCAGTAGGATAGGGTTCTTTTTCTCCCCTTGCAAGGGGCCGCAGATTAAAATCCATGACAAGGTTCAAGGATTTTATAAGCCTTAGATTCCGCAGGATTTTTTGCTGTATGTCAGGGTTTAAAAGTCTTTTTGCATAGGCTGGATCATAGATCCTGATTAAATCAAAATGGCCTACCACAAAAGGTGTAAGCGTTTTTATCATTTCATATTGCAGGTCAAAATATTTTTCATACAAAGCATCATGGGAACCACAAATGGCAGCGGCCTTGTCATAGTCTTCTCTGGAATAATCAAAATAGATATCATTAATATGGTGAACAGAGCCCACAATATAATCGGGTTGAAACCTTGCGATCAATTGTTTAACATGAAGCTCATAACCAGTATAGGCTTCTGTCTCCATTCCGACAAAGATTTTGATTTCAGCCCTATATTTTTCTTTCAGATTATTAAGATTTTTAAAATAATCTTTAAATCGTTTGTGCAGATCATCCGTCGTAAGATGAAGCGCTTTTTCTTCAGGATATAAAAAAGCATCATTAATAGGCGGAATATGTTCAGTGATTCCGACTCGTTTGAATCCAAGGTCTATATATCGCAGGATGATATCTTCGAGTAAATCCCTGGCATGGTTACAATATTGACCGCTGTGGCCCCCGTGAAGTGATATTCTTGATGCCGTCGTGTTCATGAAAGGGAAACTACCATACCTGTGTAGTTGTCATCAAGGTAAAAAAAGAATTATCAGAAAGTCTGGGCGATCCATTTTCTGGCTTTTGTACAATGATTTACATCGCCCATTACAATTAGAGTTGTTTCCAGTTTCAACACCTTAGAGTCTTCAGGATCAAACTCTATTTTCTTGTGCTTCTCCTGAATACCAAGAATAAGCAGACTAAATTTTTTCCTTAATTTTATTTCTTGTATTGTTTTTCCTATAAATTTTGAATTATTTGGGATAGTGATCTGATTAATTCTAAGGTTTCCCTGATTGGAGCGAAGCATGCTGTCAAGGAAACTAACCACAGAGGGCCTTAGCATTTCAGAGGCCAGTCGTAAAGCCCCGATGGAATTCGGGGACACGACTCCATCGGCACCGGCTTTATAAAGTTTTGATTCCAGTTTTTGGCTGGTCATTCTAGATATGATGCGTATGGTGGGGTTGAGCATTCGTGATGCCATTGTAATATACAGATTGTCCTTGTCAGAAGGTAGCGAAATAATGATTCCTGCTGCAACATTTATTCCGGCCTTGACAAGATTTTCATCATCAGTTGCATCTCCTTCGATAAAGAGCAGATCCTCTATGAAGGTTTGACATTTTTTTATGGTATCTTTGCTTTTCTCAACCAGGACAATTTGTTCATTGTTTTTATTGAGTTCTACGAGAACAGGACAACCTGTTTCACCACCACCGCATACAATATAATGATTGGAAAGATGTTTGATTTTTTTTAACATTTTCTTTTTCCTTAAAATTCCTGAGAGTTCTCCTTCGATGATTATTGCGGTCAAGGTGCTGATGCCATAGAGAATGAAGCCCGTTCCAAAAATAATCAGAACCATTGTAAATATTTGTGCATAGATGTTGCTCGACACATCTATAACTTCACCATATCCCACCGTTGTAATAGAAATAATCGTCATATAAATGCAGTCGATGAAACTCGATTCTTCACCAAAAAGGAAAAAGTAACCAGTACTTCCTATCATGACCACAATGAAAATAGATAAACAGACTAAATATAATCTATGCTGTATCATGGAGCTGGTTTCCTGTGACAATAAATCTGGCCTTTGTCACACTCTTTTATGGTATGGCACTCATTAAATAATGCATAAGGGCAGGTGGGGCAATAAAGAGTTGAGCTGTCCTTTTTTATGGATGTTGTCAATTTATCCATCAAATCCCCCACTGCTCATGTATTGAATGATAAAGACGATTTTTTCGCATGATTAAAATATGATTACTAGGCCAGGGAAGGTATGTCAACAACAGATTTTGTTCAATCCCCCAAAAACATTTTTTAAAGAATCTTCTATGGTAATTTTGTCTGGGCCTTGTTCAGGTCGTGTTTTACAGAGGCGGTTTGAACTATTGAGGGAATGTCGGTTAATAAAATCAGATCATTGTTCAGAAAAGACTGCCATTTCAGTGGCTTAGGGAGATTATTAAAGATTGACTCTACCTGTCCAATAAATTTATTGGACAGGTCCTTTTCAGACTCTAAAACAACAGACCCCCGTTCCTTGCTCCGCCTTATAGAATCTAACTTTGACAGCAATTTATGCACCCTTTCAAGGGGTGTTTTTCCTACCGTCAAATACTCAGGCATTTTGCCCATTTCCACATCAATGATTCCAATGGTCGCCTCAATGGATTCTATGACGGATAAATCTTCTCTTAAAATGTTTTCTGCATCGCTTATTCTTCTTGCCTGAAGATCATCTACTACTGAGATTTTTGCCTGAATACTCGTCATATCCGTGTAATCTTAATTGCTCTGAGCCTGCGTTCTCCTGCGTTAAGTGCGGGCCGTGTTTTTTATATATTAAATGGAATATGTAAGAATGGCTTTTGATAACGTTCTTGGTTCATATAGTATAATTTGAGATTCAGACTTTAACCCCTTCTCACCACAAGATATAGACTCCAAGTATAGTTTAAATAATCTGAAGAATGTTCCTGTTATTCTGCAATTTCAGAAAATCATTATTCTACTACTTCAATTTTTATTTCTATCCAGTACCTTTCGAATGGTCTGAGCAGTTTCTCGCATGTCAATCGGTTTCATGATGTAGGCCGCCAACCCCAATTCTTTTGCCTTTTCTTCATCAACAAGGGCACTATGGCCGGTGCAGATGATGATGGGAATATCAGGACGAATGTCCATGAGCTTTTCAGACAAGGCAACGCCCGTCATCTGGGGCATGGTCATGTCCGTTATAACCAGATCAAAATGATCAGGATTTAAGGCAAATCGATCCAAAGCTTCTTGGGGAGTTATGGCGGTTTGAACTTTGTATCCAAGGCGTTCAAACATTCTTTGAACCATATCTGCAATAGATATTTCATCATCCACAAATAATATGGTTTCTTTTCCCCTGGGAATTTCCTGAATTATTTCTTTTTCAACTACTGCTTTTTCTTGTGCCAGTGGAAAAAGCATGCTGAATTTAGTGCCTTTACCAATGGTGCTGTCAACTTTAATATATCCGCTATGGCTTTTGACAATGCCATGCACTACGGCCAGGCCCATACCAGAACCTTTGCCCACTCCTTTGGTTGTAAAATAGGGGTCAAAAATGCGGTCGATGATTTTTGGGTCTATTCCCGGGCCTGTATCGCTTACCACTACCTTGATATGCTTACCGCTTTTTAAGCCAGGATAGTCATTGGCTGAATCATCGTCTAAAAGCACATTTTCCACATTGATAGTAAGCTTTCCGCCCGTCTGCTCCATGGCATGGGAAGCGTTGATGCACAGGTTCATCATGATCTGGTTGATCTGGGTCGGGTCTGCAAGAATAGTTTCATCTGTGACAGAAATATTCTGCTCAATATCTATGGTAGTTGGAATGGTTGATCGCAAAAATTTAAGAGCATCTTTAATGACGATGGCAATTTCCATGGGTTGCAATTTCTGCTCCGTTATGCGGGTGAAGCTTAAAAGCTGTCTTACAATATTTGCTGCCCTGAGACCGGCTTTCCTGATCTCTTCAAGATTGGAATGAGCCATGTTCCATTCCGGAACATCCTCTAAAGCCAGTTCCGTGTTTCCAAGAATAATACCCATAATATTATTAAAATCATGGGCAATGCCGCCTGTCAGGGTGCCGATGGATTCCAGTTTTTGAGATTGTTGGAGTTGTCTCTCCAACTGTTTGCGCTCTGTGATGTCTTCAAATGTTGTATATACTTGGTAGGGCTTGTCTTCACTCTCCTTGAATTGCGGAACAGCATTAATATTTATCCATCGGTAATTCTCAATCTGAGGATTAAAAACACCCATAGTTGCATTTTTCACCATTTGCCCCGTATTTAAAGCAACCATTGAAGGATGTGTCTCCCCAGTAAATTCAGAACCATCCTCATGAATAGATTTCCATTGGGGATCAACCGAAGTTTTTCCCTTCATTTGATCTATGGATAAACCCAAAATCATTTCAGCAGAAGGGTTGGCAGATATAATCTGCCCAAAAGCATCCTGATAAACAACACCTTGAGCCATTGTTTCAAAAAGGGTACGATATTTCTCTTCGCTTTCTTTTAGGGCTATCATAATTTTTTCCAACTGGGCTGTACGTTGAATAACTTGTTGTTCGATTTTCAAATTGGTTTTTTCTAGCTCAGATGTTCTTTCCTGGACGGTTGTTTCCAGACAGTCAACAAGTTTGCGTAGTTGTTGCGTCATGCGATAAAAGTATTGAGAGAGCTTACCAATTTCATCCTGACGGTTTAAGTCCAAGGGTATCTCCCAGTTTCCTTCAGTAATGGCAAGGGCTGAGGTGCTCAGCTTTTCCAATGGTTGGGTTAAACGGCGTGCCACAAGGACCGACCCTAAAAAGCTCAGGAGAAGAAAGATAAGGAGAATGATTATTGTATTACGGTTGCCGGATTTTATTAACGCCATAAAATCATTCTGTGGTACCGTAACGACAATTTTCCAATTTAGCCCATACTCATCTTTAAGCGGCAATACATTTATGAAATGCTTTTGGCCCTGATAGTTAAAAGCCGAATGATATTCAATCCCTTTATCTAAAATCCCTTTTCGGGACAATTCCTGGTAAGCAGCCCGGGTCAAAGCATTGCGACTTTCAAGAGCATGAAGATTAAATGCTTTCTTTCCCTGAATCTGCATTGGCGCCTCTCCGGTTGATGTCGCAATTAGATTTCCGGATTCTTCAACAAGAAAGACTTGGCCGGTTTTTCCAACTTTCTGTTGCTGCAAAAAGTCACTAAAGTATGTGGCAAATAAAATGCCAAAGGCAACTCCCTTTAATTCACCATTGTGGTCGAACACGGGATGGCCGAAAGTTGTGAATAAGGAGGGCGAAGTCAAATGGGGGGTGAACTTGCTCCAGCGCGGCTGAATCGCATCAGCTGCCGTGCGATATTGAGGTCTTTCCCGGCCATCATAATCCGCTATCTTGTCAAATGGCTCCTCTTTGCCCGAGAGCTTTTCATCAGCTCGATAACTCAGCAGATCATAGCCCGTGGAGGCATTGCATTTTTTAATGACAAGGCCGTCCTTTTTTGACCTTAACAGTGTAATATAGTCACGATCTTTTACAGCAAGGCCCATGCCGGTGAGTTTTGGATTTTGCCGGATCTGATGCCAGAAGAATGTTCCCCAGGCATCCAGATCGGAAAAAGAAATCAGACCGGAATTTTCTATATCAATGATGTTTTTGACAATATCTTGCGGAACCCGTAACGTCTCTTTGATATTCTGATGGACACGTTGGCTGATTTCTTCCTGCAGTTGATAAACCACATTGTTAACTGCTCTACTGCTGTTCACATAAGAAAAATAAGCGGTAACGGAGACTGCAACCAAAAGTTGAACGGCAAAGATCAAACTGAGGTAACGTTTTAGGGACAAATTCCTCAGAATTTCTAAAAACAAGGATTTCATTTGTTTGGGCATTTTTATCTCACTCCAGAAAATTGCCAAAATTAATGGATAGGGAAGGTATTTGAAGGGAATCGCCTCCCCGCAGTCCATAGGCGAAGTGCAAAAATCATTTTATAGTTCAAGCCTTTTATTTGAGTAACACAACATAAACATCCAAATCAAGGGGGAGTTTCGAATACTTGCGACACACTTGCCAGCAGTTCAAATCCTATAAAAATATTTTTTCGAAATCTTTCAAATTAAAGGCCCAATGAAAACATAGCTGCGATTTCACCCAAGATAAACATTCTTTTTAAAATTGGCACTGGAATAAAATAAATAACCCAATATAGTAAGGATTTCTAAGCAGCTTCATACGGACGGATTGTTTCAAGATTTGGGCCAATTTCAAGTTTAGCAACATCTAAATCGTATGCTTGCTGCAGATTTAGCCACAATTTAGGCCCAGTTCCAAACCACTTGCCGAGCCGCAACGCCGTATCAGCAGAGATTGATCTTTTTCCGGAAACTATTTGAGAAATTCTATTTGCGGGAACATTAATTTGTCTCGCTAATTCAGCAGATGAAACCCTTAATTCTGTTAGTTCATCAAATAATATCTCTCCAGGGTGTATCGGTTCATGTGACATAATATACTCCTTAATGATAATCAACGATTTCAACATTTTTTGGACCGGCATCTTCCCATTCAAAACAGATGCGGCACTGATTGTTGATTCGTATACTGTGGTGTCCTTTTCTGTTACCCCCTAATGCTTCAAGCCGGTTGCTTGGTAACATCCTTAATGACAAGAGCGTATCGGCTGCATCCAAAACCCGGAGCCGTTTTTCAGCTTGTCTGGCAAAAGCCTCGAATTCTGGAACTCGCTCACCATCATATAATTGCTTTGTCTTTTTTCCTTTAAAGCTCTGTATCATGATATATAATAAATCCCTGTACACTGTACGTCAAGCATAAATATTTTAATCACTAAAACTCTTATTGTATTTAAAAATCCTTCATTGCATCCCAGTACTCCTTCTCTACGTTTGATAGATTCAAATCGTGATAGATGCCTAAATTTTCTATATTCTTATGCCCGCTGATAAGTTTGATTTTTTCATCCACAAAGTACGGCGTAAACAAAACATAGCGGCCAGCATCTTTTTTTCCTGGCTGATCCGAATTCTCATTGAGTCTATGTCAACATTATTAATAGTGATACTTGCCACCTCACCCATTTTTAGGAAAACTCAACGGTCATTGCTCCGGAGATTACATACTTTTATTTTCACCCGAGTATCCCAAATCATCATCAAAACTCACGTCTTCAATTCCATCCAGGGTCTCTTGAGCTGCTTGGGATAATCTGAGTTGGAGGTATTAAACAGGGGTTTGCTTATCTTTAAGAATTCAAAGCAAAGGATTCGGGAAGGATGTTTTTTATATATTAACTGGAATATGAAAGAATGGCTTATGACACCATTTTTTATATGAAAGTATTGAGAGATGAGTTTTGAGTAGTGAGAAAAAACTGTCAGCTTAATTTCCCTCACATCTCATATCTCATATCTCACATCTCATTACTCTTTCATAATTTGTTGTGCCCTCCAGGGCATGTCTGTTAGTTCATATATTTGAATGTCAGATGACAGAATGTTATTCTTTCCAACCAAAATATTGTTTCTGAATTTAATTTAAAAAAAATAGAGAAATACTTCAGTAACGAAAAAACATTATTTTACTTCTATTGTGATGCTATCATATATTAATTGATCCGAGTCCAAAGATCCATTCATTATTGTATCAATGCCGAAGTAATATGTATATATACCTGCTGATAAATCAGAGCTATTTAAAATTTGAAACGAGCTTAGCGAAAACAAGGCTCCCTGATAAGTATTACCCAGTCCCGATAACCATTTGTTTTCAAGTTAATGAAGTGAATTGGGCTATAAAACTAATTTCATTACTATTATTGCTACTATATTCGGTAAAACTGCCAGTATTACCGTTCATGATGCCGATAAAAACGTCTGAAGAGTCATCAAGGTCAAAACTAATAATCACCATGGTATCTCCAACTTGTCTAACTATGCTGTAACTGCCTGGCATTAAGGGGCATTCCCATATTCCATCATACTGGCCTGCAATTAATTTAACAGGAATCAATAAAAGAACAATTGTTAAACATGATAATAATGCTTTCTTCATTCGTTTTCTTCCTTTAAAAAACATCGAGCCATCCAATGCCAACCCGGCGATCATTTAAACCCGTGAGTCCCCATTAATTTCACTACTCTGAAATATGGATATTATCAATTTGTAAACTACTTAAGGGCAGCTAACGGCTTTAATAGTTCCTGCAACATACGCTGTGGAAGCTTGGCTACCTAATGTTGCCTCCGTATCCAATCCTCTAAATGTCCCGCTTAATGTTTGAGTGTCTAATTCGCAATAATTTGTTACAATATATGCACCATCATTGCCAAACCATCCTGTATCAGTAGTGGATATATAGAGTTTATTTCCCTTGAGAATTGCTGTGCCTTGTACAAGATTGTTACCAACAACAGAAGTTAGCTTATAATTACCTGCCCCCATGTCAAAAAGGCTAAGTTGGACTATTCCTGATTGTCCAGCCATTGATCCTTCTAAGTGTTTAAATTCAAAACAAATTTCTGTTAGATAATCAGAAGCCAAAACATGTGGACTCCAAGAGTAACTTATTATGATGACAACAAAAAGACTGACCAATTGTTTAAAATTTTTCATCGAGTTATTCTCCTAACATACATGCAAAACACATATTCACAACTTGCCAAAGTCATTATTGACACTGTATATTTTTCAGCGAACTGTAAGAATCTCCAATATGATCACTGCCATCGACATAGGCATCTATATCAATCATTGACAAATTTCCATTAAATGTATTTGGGTCAAGGACTATTTCGCCATGTTTCGCTGTCACATACGCCCCCTTTTGGGCATCAACTCCTGTATGAACCACAGTAAAAGTAACTACTATGGAACTGCCAATCATCTCTGCATTTCCATGAAGGGACTTAGCTGTGCCATCCTGTTGAAACTCTACCCCACTGTTTACTTTAATTGTTACGGAACCTTTCCATTAATATATTATTTGTAGATTATTGAGTTACCTCAAAATCAAATATTGTAAAACCTAATGGTGTCTGACTTCCCGTTGCATTGTAGCCAAAAATCGTCCAATACCATGTACCTGTTGGCATTGTCTGCCATGTTGAATCACTCATTGGAAACAGGTTCAAGGTAAGATTATCTTGGGTAATAACACTATCAAACCCCAATGAACCCATATGGGCAAGTATCAGTGCGTAGGTATTAACGCCCTGATAAGCATCCCATTTGAATGCCGGGGCAGAACCCGTTAGGCTCAATTCTTCTCCAAGAGTCGGGCTTATCATGCTAATGGAATTACTGGCAATGAATTTAAGGCTGTTAATATATTTTGTGGCCACAGATCCTTCAAAGGTTGAACCTATTAATGTTCCCGTACTGTCATATGCTTCAACACCCCATTTAATATCATATAATGCCATAACATCCCAGGTGGCTGTATCCAGGGCCAGTTCATAGACCATACCGATGAAAGTCTCGGAAAATCCTGGGGTTGAACTGGTTGTGCCGCCCCATGGATTACTGCTGGCGACACCTGGCGGAATAAGTTCTACAGGAATTGTAAACGAAATATCATTTAAGATATCATTTAAATCAAGATGGAGTTTATATTTGGCTGCATTGGCTAATTTGCTGAAAGAGAATGTGACCTTACCACCAGAAGCACCAAAACTTATTGTTTTATTATCGGCAGGGGCTAAAAGGGAGATTTGTTCAAGCTGTGTTGATCCTGGCAAATCACTACCATCACAATCTTGGTCACTACCATCCCCGACTATTTCTGTTGCCCCTGGATGGATAGTCGCATCATTATCGTTGCAGTCAGTGTTATCTGAGACATAGTCTGAAGGTTTAGATGTGGCATCCATATATTTGTTTGGATCACCATAACCATCTCCGTCATAATCAAGGTACCAGGTCTGAGTTGCTGGGTCAGGATCAGGCGCGTAAGACGATCCTTCGACTTTAATTAAATCTACTGTCTCATTTCCAAAAAAAGAATCGGCAATTACATGATGTGAAAAAACCAAATCGACTCTGTAGAGCAAGTCACTGCTATTACCGGAAATTAAAGTGGCACCGTTCCACAGAATCTCAATGTCATTTCCTGTACGGGTAATGTTAACTATTGCCGAACCATAACTTTCCACGGAATTGGGACCTGTATCGATAATATTCCCTCCTATCATCCCATATTTGGCTCCTTCAGAGTCAATCCATCCGTCTGAATATCCTGCTTCAGCTATTTTTGTGCCGTCCTGCCTGTATGCTTGAACTAACACGTTCTGCATAGCCTTGACATCATTTTCCGAGTCCCATGAAAATTCAAAATTAATATTAAAATCAGATAGCGGTGTGATGTACTGGGTGAGGTTAACGCTGGTCCATCCTGAGCCAGTAGTAGTTATATCTGTGACGTTCAAGGTTGTGCCGCTTTCTGTATAGTACCACCCTGTGACTTGGTCAAAACTGGTTGACCACGCAGAATCCAATGTGCTGTCATCAAAATGATCGTTTATGACTATATTTGTTGCCACAGCAAGCCCAAACATTCCAAGTATAAATAATCCTGTAGCTAATCCTACAATTAGTTTCCTTTTCATTCCCCCCCCTAATAATAAAAACCTGATCACCTAATAGCAACATATCTATCATTTTAGATAAGTGACTTTCCATCCCTGCTTTTCAACAAGTTTGATTTTGTCGTGAATTATTGATTTTTCTAATCCTTTAACAAATTAAAACTTGTTCGTCTATAGATATAAGTACCTATTTTGAAGGGAATTAACAGTTTTTTCCAAGGCTATAAGAAAAATTGAAATTACAGTATATGAGAAAACACATAACCAAATAAATCAAGCTTACATTAAACGATATTGGAGTTAACATAACAGGCAGGTATCGAACAGATTCGGGAAAGTTCAAGGGAAAAAATATTAAATTGATGTAGCAATCTCAGGTCAGGCGGAGCAGGGGTTGCAGAGAATTCTTGATTGCCCTGTACAATATCCAACGGGTGATTGACAAGCCTGCCGGGTCCGTGATATCTTTTGCCTTACTGGTGCAACATGCATTGGTGGACTGGGGGAGCTGATGAGCATCGGCTGAGA
>JACNHV010000209.1 GCA_014383445.1 Candidatus Desulfobacula maris
CTTCAAGTTCAAGCAATAATTGTTTTATTTTAAGAATTTTATCGTTAACCCCGTTCAAGTTGGAAAAATTTTTCATGATCTTTCTTCCTTTTTATTGAAATTTTTTTTCCGCAGATCCTTAAACCGCTTTGCCTTTACTTCATACCTTGGAAGGCTGCCATAATCATAAAATTCAATCAAGTACCCCAGGTTTGTTTTCAGCCTGAGCTGATCTTTTAATCTGCTTTCAACGCTCAGTCTTGTGACCTCCGGCAAGAGCTCGACTTTAAGCTTTATCCTGTCAACATCTCCCTGTTTATCCACAACAATCTCAAACTCATCGCCAAGGCCGTCAATGGATCTGACCACTTCTTCTATGGAACCGGGAGAGAGCAGCACCCCTTTCACCTTTGTAATATCATCTGACCGACCAATGACACCGCCTTTGATCAATCTGAAAGACCGGCCGCATGAGCAGGGTTCTGAATCCCATTCAATCACATCTTTGGAATCAAATCTGATACAGGGTTGTGCCATCCTGTCCAGAGCTGTGATGATCATTTTTCCTTTTCGGCCCGCCTCTTCTATGATCTCACCCGTATTAAGATCTTCTATTTCCACCAAAAACATGGCTTCATTGACATGCATTCCATGCGGCTGGTGTGAACACTCGTATGACCATGCACCGATTTCCGTTGCACCTGAGTGATCATATACTTTTGCGCCCCAGGCATCTTCCATTCTTTTTTTCGTGCTTGGGATACCGGCACCCGGCTCTCCTGCGCAGGTAATCTTGTTAATGGAAAGCAAACTTGGATCGATTCCCATCTTGTTCTTTGCCACATCTGCCATTCTCAGGATATATGTCGGGGTCGCCATCATGGCAGTTGCATTTAATTCTTTTATTTTCAATATCCGGGACTGAGTGTCAAGAACCCCTCCTGGAACCACTTCGCATCCCAATTTTTCCGCTGCATAATGACCTGCCCAGAATGCCACAAAAATATTATATCCAAAGGGAATAAATACCCTGTCTCTGGGACGATATCCCTGGGCCCATAAAATAAAAGACCAGCATTCTGACCACCATTCCCAGTCCTGCCAGGTATCGGGCTGATAAACGGGCTGGCCTGTTGTACCACTGGTCTGCCTGAAGGTTGACACCTCTTCCAAGGTGACACACAAGGCATCTCCATAGGGAAAGGGATCTTTATTCTGAATCCCTCTCATCATGGATTTTTCAACCTTTGGAATCTTTTTTATATCATCATAAGAACAAATATCATCCGGGGTTAACCCTGCCGTATCATAGAGTGCCCTGTGAAATTTTGAACGCTTGTAGGCCCAGTTTAATATACGCTTAAACTTCTTAAACTGCAGAATTTTAAGTTTTTCCCGAGGCATTGTTTCCAAAACCGGGTTCCAGTATTCTTGGGGATTCATCAATTCATCCTTTTCTTTTCCTTACTGTTTTTTAAAAATTAAATTGTTAAAGTATAATCCTGCTGTCGACACTGTTGAGCACAAAAGCCGCTGGAAATTCCCGGGCAAACAGTGAGAGAGCAGCACCCCATTCACCATTCACCATTCACCATTTAAAAAAATTATTCAATTTTTTTACCCGCAGTCTTTTCAATAGCCGATATGATCCATTCTCCAATTGCTTTTTTATTAACCGCTTTGATATCTTTTCTAACCCGCTTTAAATCAAGCTCTGCCCTGGCCATTGTCTTATGCCCGCCAGCTGAACCATACATGGAGAATGCTTCTTTTACTGTATTTCCTGCGCCTTTTCTTAATCCATCATTTCGAATTACAATTATCAATTTATTTTCATAAACACCTGAAATAACACTCCAGTTAACCTTTACAATGGTTAAAAAAAAGTCTGCCACAACCACCAGTTCATCAGGCTTTGTTATATTTCCCGCATGAAAAAAAACCCGGTTGTTAATCACTTTTCTCTGTTTTATGGCAGATCCTAAAAACTCAAGATCTTCCTGGGTAAATGCCGCTCTTGCAACCTTGATAACAATATTATTATCTGCAAACTGATAAAGATATTGAAATGCCCTGATGTCTTTCAGGCTTGCCTGCCGGGTAAAATCAGAGGTATCCGTCTTAATACCCAGCATCAGGGCTGCGGCAAGCCTGGAAGATGGTTTTATTTTTTTTGCCTTGATGTATTCTGTCATAATGGTGGAGCAAGCCCCATAATCGAATCGAATATCTACATATGTGGCATTATCACAGGTCAATGGATGGTGATCGATAATGGCATCATAGCTAAATTCAGAAAACCGCACATTATGATCGGGCTGGGAGTCCACCACGACAAATCGATCAAAATTTTCCTTTTTTATATCATCCAGCAAAACCAGTCCAGATTCTGTATATTCGATCATGGCAAGGTTATCCGGCCGGCTGATTTTATTAAAATAAGCGATACAGACTTCACTGACCTTTCTCCACAACAGTCTTTTAACGGCCATGGCACTGGCAATGGAATCAGGATCAGCATTGATCAAAACCAGCACTTTTGAATTGCCATTAAAAAGATTTAAAAATCGATTAAGTTTTTCCTTGTTATTCATCTGCAATTTTCCTGCTATTACTGCTGAAAAACAGTGTCAGTGTAATAAAAGAATATCCAATAATGGCAATAATGGCAAACCATCCATAAAAAATACCCAGAGGTGCGAGAACAATGGCTGTGAGCCAGTGAATAAAAATCACTGTTGGAGAGTGCAATTTTATGGGAAAATCATCAAACCTGCAGATAATGGACAAACCGCAGAGATTCCAGCCATATAAGGAGGCAAACACATGCATATGAAGCAGCCATTTTACTCTTTGAGGATCATACTCTGCAGACATCTGCAAAAATATGTATGCAATTCCGGAAATGGCGGTCAAAATCAAAAATCCAATACCTGAGGTTAAAAAAAGTTTCTGCTGAATTTTATCTGCAAATTTTAAATAAAGATAAAACACGGTAACAACTGCCATGAAAAGTGCAAAAGTAACAAAAATCTGGGGGATAAACTTTTCAAATAAAATAAAAATAAAAAAGATGATCACACCAAGGGTAATGGTCCAGAAACAAACTTCCATAAGTACCTTGATTGATGAACCTTCTATCTTTTTCAACATGGAAAAAACAAGAGACAGCGTTATCAATGACAATGGGAAAGAAAACCCCAGGAAAAATGTGTTCAGAGTCAACTTTTCCATGGTCACAAACTTGAAATATTCATTGTTTAAAATAACCAGGCCTGCCATGACAATCCCCATGGAAAGGCACAGCAATGATGCCTGGTGAAACTTTTCTGATACAGGTTCTTTAAATTTAAAAAAAAGTATGGGAAACAAAGAAAATTTTTGAATGCGAATTTTTTCCACCAGTATAAACAATGGAACCGATATAAGAATGGTAATGGGATAAATTTTAAAAAAGGCTGAAAACGCATAAATTAGTGACCCCAGGAAAAAAGAACTGACGGTTTTGGATACTTTCACCCTGCCCTGGGTGTAATAGAGAAGGATGGTCCCTCCCGTACAAAGGTTAAACAAAAAAATATGAAGTCTTTCAAAACTATAATTGTCAGCCGGGAAATAAACATGAATGAAACCAAAAACAAGGGCTGTAATCATTAAAATGGAAAAAAGAATTTTTAATTTAATATTCATTTCAGGTTTGCCTAATATTATTGCCCTTATTATTTTTTATTCTAAAATTATAAACCCTATCTGCCAAGCATATCTTTCAGAGCAAAAAAAAGCGTTTCATGTTGAAACAGGAATCCATTGTTCAAAAGTTTTTCAGGTCTCACCTTTGCACTTGTCAAAAGGGTTTCTTTGCCCATTTGTCCCCACAAAGCCAGGGCCACAAATCTGGGAAGGACAAAAAATACTTTTTTTGAAAAGATACCGGCCAATGTTTTTGAAAACGTCTTATTGGTGACTGGATTTGGAGCGGTAAGGTTTACAGGCCCCTTGATTCTATAATGATTCAATAGGTATAATATGCCTGATATTGCATCATCCATACTTATCCAGCTCATATACTGTCTGCCATGGGAGAGTCTTACTCCGCAGCCTGTTTTAAACGGCAGTTCCATTCTTGCCAGGGCACCGCCAGCCGGGGTAAGCACCACACCGATCCTGAGCTGAATGGTTCTGATCCCTGCCTTTTGAGCATCCATGGAGGCATCTTCCCATAGTCTGCAAACCCTGGAAATAAAACAATCTCCCATATCAGCGGTTTCGTTTAAGACCTTGTCTCCTCTTTCACCATAAAACCCGATTGCAGAAGATGATATAAAGACCCCGGGCTTATGGTCAAGGGCTTTCATTTTCTCCACAAGCAGCCGGGTTGGAATGGTTCTGGAGTCAAGGACCTGCTTTTTTTGCTTTTTAGTCCATCTTCCCCTTGAGATATCAACACCGTTTAAATTTATGACCGCATCAAGGGGGCCTGCCTTTTCCAGGTCAAGAATACCATTGTAGGGATCCCAGGATAATTCATCCTTTAAAAGATTTTTCTTTTTTCTTACCAGCCGGATCACCTCATGGCCGCAGGTTCGCAAAAAAGGGACCAAAGCTTTTCCAATGGTTCCACTGGCACCGGAAATAAGAATTCTTTTGGTTTTAAATGTATCCACATGATGTTCAAGATCATATTTGAGCACCCTGTGCCTGTAGCTGAACATTCGCTCAAATTCTTTTCTGGCAAATCCATAAAAAGGCCAGCTTAAAAATCCAAAGGGCAGTTCAAACTCAAGCTTATCTTCCATGATTGAATTTTCTTTGCCATCCGCAATAAACCTGTGGGTATGTTCCCATCTGGAAAACGGCCCTTTTACCTGCCGGTCTTTAAACTCTTTGTTTTCCTGGTAATCTATATGTTCAGCCTCCCAGATCATGGGTATCTTAAAAATACTTATCCGGAAGGCTACTTTTACTCCTTTTTGAATCCCAAGGCCGCTGCGAGAAATCATTTTCAAGGGTGCCCATGGCGGTGTCAGTCTTGATATGGCTCCATCCCTTGCATGCCAGGCAAAAAGCTTTTCAACAGGTACATTAATTTTTGTTCTTTTTATATAAACATTATGACTCATGTTTTACTCAATTCAATAAATGTTCCATTGATTTTAGGTTTCTTATAATATATTAATAAACTTCAAGTTAAAACCCTTTTTATCTGGGAACAAACTTAAGGTTTTAAGGCACACTCTTTGCATTAACTTGAAAACACTAAAATAGTTTTAGTAACTTTGAAAAAATCGATTGATTGTCATTAAGGGAGGAAACAATAAATGTATAAACCCATTGAAATAGCGGATGGGATCTATTCTGTCGGGTGCCGGGACTGGGATATCAGGGATTTCCATGGTTATTCCACCTATGAAGGTACAACCTATAATGCATTTTTGATACTTGGCGAAAAAAATATTCTCATTGATACAGTAAAAGAAAAATTTTCAGATGAATTTTTGTCCAATATCAGCAAAATTATTGACCCTAAAGATATTGACATCGTTATCAGCAACCATACAGAAATGGATCATTCTGGATCCATCCCCAAACTGATGCAGATAATCGGAAAAGACAAACCCCTCTATTGTTCAAAAATGGGGGCAAAAAACCTGAAAAGCCATTTTAACCAGGGCTTTAATTTCCAGGTTGTGGGAACCGGTGATACTCTTAAAGTCGGAAACAGAACCTTTTCTTTTCTTGAGACAAAAATGCTTCACTGGCCGGACAGTATGTTTACCTATCTTGTGGAAGATGCCATTCTGTTTTCCAGTGATGCCTTTGGGCAGCACTATAGCGGTGACAAATTCTTTGATGATGAAATCGGTGATGAAATCATCCCGCACGCTCGAAAATATTATGCCAATATCCTTCTTCACTTCTCTTCAAAAGTACAGACTCTTTTAAAAGATGTTGCAAAAATAAATCTGAAGATCAATATGATCTGCCCGGATCATGGTATTCTCTGGAGGGATAACCCATCCAAAATTATTGAGGCCTATGATAAATGGTCCAGGCAGGAGCCGACAAAAAAGGTGGTTGTCATCTTTGACTCCATGTGGGACAGCACAACCAAGATGGCCCGATCCATTACCAGTGGAATTGAGTCGGAAGATGTTGCTGTAAGACTCATGAATACCCGGAAATGGCATAGAAGCGACATTATGACAGAAATTATTGATGCCGGAGCAATTGCTGTGGGTTCTCCGACTCTCAATAACGGTCTTTTCCCTGTTATTGCAGACGTTATGACCTATATCAAGGGTCTGCGGCCCCAGAATAAAATTGCGGCTGCCTTTGGTTCTTATGGATGGAGTGGCGAAGCTGTAAAAATCCTGAACAAGGAGTTTTCTGAAATGAAACTGGATATTATTGATGAGGGTATTAAAGTCCAATATGTCCCAGATGAAGATGATTTGAATAAATGTTTTGACCTGGGCGTAAAAATAGCCAAAACATTAAAGCAAAAATTGTCTGATGCAAATAATGGTTGAACGAAACATGAAAATTTTTGTGAGCATACGCTCTTCTGCGAGCCTGGTACAAGGCGGGAGAAAATTTTAACCGGAGGGAAAGATGGCTAACGAGTTTAACGCAAATGATATTTTTGAAATTGCTATAAAAATTGAACAAAATGGTGCAAAATTTTATCGGGATGCTTCAAAACAGGTGGAAAGAAAGGAGCACAAACAATTTCTCCTTGAGCTGGCCAGGATGGAAGACGTTCATGAAACAACCTTTGCCAATATGCAGAAAAAATTAAAAGACGAAGAAGCTTTTTCCACCACTTTTGATCCTGATGATGAAAATGCCCTTTACCTGAAAGCGCTTGCCGATACCCGGGTCTTTTTTGAAAAAGAGCAGCCTGACAACAGTTTTAAAGGTATATTGAGCACAGCTATCCAGGCAGAAAAAGACTCCATCGCCTTTTATCTTGGAATGAAAGAACTGGTTTCTGCAAAACTTGGACAATCAAAGGTTGATGATATTATTAAGGAAGAGATGAGGCATATAAGGGTTCTTGCAGAAAAATTGATGGAATAAACAGGCGGGGTCAGGCTTTCCTTATTGTCGTTATTTCTCAATAACCATAATAAGGAAAACCTGACCCCATTTGACCTTTAAGATTTCCAGAGACCGTGGAGATTGCAATAGGCTTTTGCAATGACATTTGACGAGTCTGTTTTAAACTGGGCTTCAGGCTTACTTGTTGGTGTGAGCATCATTCTCTGCACATAGTTTCCATCACAGCTAACAAGTTCAATCCACTCAATCCAGTGATCATTCCCCATGGGATGGGCAACACTGCCTACCTTCACCAGATAGCCCCCATCAACTTTTTCAATCACAGGTACATGTTTTTCCAGTGCTGCATCCACCGTATTTTCAACCACACGATCCATTGGCTCTCCGCAACACATGACTGGTGGTTTTTCACCATGAAGTACCTGTACGATATTTCCACATTTGCTGCATTTATAAATACCAAGTTTTTCAGCCATTAAATCTCTCCTTTTTTTATGTTAAATTAATTGTTCTTATCTAGTGTTTGAACGAAAACTCACCTATCTACAAAGACAAAATCAAATTTGAGTTTTTAATTTCTTATATTCTATTTAAAACGATTTTTCCAGAAAAATCATAGAGGAATCATCCATTAAAATTTCGTTAAAAAATTTTTTCGCCAATTTGTTTTCATTGCTGCCGACTTCTTTAAAAATAGATGCCATTTGAAAATAGATTTCATTTTGAGATTTCAAAGCAAAATAGAAAGTGGGTATTTGGACATCTTTTTTATATTTTTTTTCATTTTTTAACATAGACATTCTTTATCCCTCCTGGATTTTTTATTACATACTTAACTATTAAGCAAGCATCATACCAGTCGATCAAAATCTTATGTCTTTCCTGTAAAAACTTTCTCGGCTAAACAAATTGTACTATTTCATAAATGCTCTGAACTAAAAAAAGATCTGAGAGACATTCATGTCTCATGTTATCGTATCAAATATCCTCAACAAACAATACAAAAATGTGTCATTAATCAAAGAATTCTTGCAATCTGTGATTCCAATTGTTCTTTTGGCAAAGCACCCATCAAGGTATCAATGATTCGGCCATTTTTTACCAGGAACAGGGTTGGAATGCTTGAGATGGAATATCTCGATCCAATCCCTGGGTTTTCGTCCACATTGAGTTTGGCAATTTTTAATCGGGCCCTGTATTTTTGGGCAAGTTCATCTAAAACCGGTCCAACCGCCCGACATGGACCGCACCAGGGTGCCCAGCAATCCACCAGCACGGGAAGTATTGAGCCCAACACTTCCCTGTCAAAGTTATTGTCTGAAACATTGACTGGCCGGCTTAATATTTCTATCGGCAATACTTTATTGCATTTCCCGCATTTTGGACTTTCATCTATCCGCGATATTGGTACCCTGTTTTTTGCCTTGCAGTTTGAACAGGCCAATATCAAGCTGTTATCATTCATGATGATATCCTTAAATCATTGCTGTAATACTCTTCCCATAGTCCTGGGCAGCTTTGTTGCCGCCTCCTATCCAGCTTGCCTTTAGCATCAAAGGACCAGAGACCATTTTCATCCCATAAATATGCTCCATTGTCTCAAAAATCCTTCCAGGTGCCTCTCCGCTCCAGCCATAGGCACCAAAAGCACCGCCTGGCTTATCTTTAAGCTCAGCTCTTTCAGCTATAAACAGAATCTGTTTCATGGATGTAATCATTTCTCCATGATAGGTTGCAGACCCAAATGCATATCCATCATATCCTTTTAAATCGTCTTCACTCTTAATCTGGCTTGTTTTTTTTATATCAGCCTCGTGTCCTGAAATGCGGACACCCTCTGCAATCAGTTCTGCAATTGCTTTTGTCTCATTTGCCCGTGATGCATATACGATTAAAACTTTTCCCATTTCTCCTCCTTTATTCAGTTTTGTTTAAATAATATTCTTGAATCAGCCATTTTTATATTCTTTGTTCCAGTCATAAACATGGCTTTTTTCAAGGTTTTTTTAATATGTTCAAGGTGCAGTTGCACCCCAAGTGATCCAGCACCAACTGCAGCCCTGATAATATCCCTTCCCAAAAGAACGGCATCAGCACCCAGTGCCAGCATTTTCAGCACGTCATACCCCGTTCTCACTCCGCCATCTGCTGTTATCGTAACAGAATTCCCAAGTTTCTCACGGATCTTGGGCAGCACGGTGGCAACACCCGGGGTTGAATCCATAACCCGACCGCCATGGTTGGATACAGAAATGACTGAAACACCTGCATCTGCACACTTCTGAGCTTCGTCCGGGAGCATGATACCCTTGGCAATAAAAGGCAGGGATGTGAAATTTACCAATTCTTCAATATCTTTAACGCTCTTTTTAAACACTGGCTGCCCATGCAATGCCATAATGGTCGAACCGCAGCCATCCAGATCCATACCAACAGCTTTGCAGTCATAGGTTTCTGCTTTTTCTATGAGTCTTTTCAAAACATCCTGGGCCCTTGGCTTGAATATGGGGATGCCATATCCTTTGCAGGCTTTCATGGCATTCAAAGACGGGTTGTCCTCGGGTGTATAAAACCAGGTGTCCCCGCGAAGCCCGATAGTGCCTGCATTTTTTGATCCCTTTAATACAGATGTGCAGAACATTGTTTCATCCAGAGCATCATTATATTTTTGGGCACCGGCCGTAGACGAAGCCAATACAGGAAATTTAAGGTCCATACCCAAAAAGGAACAGGAAGTATCCGGCTCAAAATGATCTCCCAATACAGACATATTAAATTGAATATCTGCAAGGGCCTGTGAATTCGCCCTGAAAGACCTTCCCTGCCCTACACCGCCAAGCCCGATGGGTTTTCCATAAGCCTCCCTCTGGCAGATTTTATCAAAACTGCCGTCACATGATGGATATGCAGCACAGATTCCCTTGAGTTTTGTCCTGGCCAAATCCCTGACCTGTTCAAGGGATTGGGGGACATCCTGCATATTCATTATCATTCTATCGTCTGCATTGCAAACTTCACAAATATCAGGTTTTTTTTCGCTGTTTAATTTTTCATGACAAACAGAACAATACCATTGATTCATTGATTTTCTCCTTTTGTATTTAGGGCTCGCTCAAAAATAACTTAACATTTTATGCATCTCACCTTCAGGCCGCCTTTGGCTGCTCCTCAATCACGAACTCCTCGAAATAGTTCACTATTACTGTGGGTTCGCTCAATCGAATCAGCCAAATCCGACCTAAATCTGAGCGCCTAAAGCGCCAATTAATTTTTAGCGAGCCCTTAGGCTCTGCAAAGAATATCATTCAATGGAATTTTAGCAAAGCAGTATTCAAAAAAGAAGGTTCTTTTTTAATTCCTCCAAACTTGCATATTCCATAAAAAGGTCTTTTATATTTATAAAAATATACCACAATACAATAGCAAAATCCAAAGCAAAATCCAGGCCAAATTTATCTAAAAAATTTTTCAACATATTTATTCAAAATTTTAATTATAAATCAGGCAGTCCAAATTTTACTTTAAACTTGCAAATCTGGTATAAATCGTGCAAGATTTATTAACTTAAATACGTGAGGTCACCCAATTTGACGATTAGAATCAAAGGAGAAATTAATGGCCACGAACAAAACAACATTATATGCATTAAGTACCTGCAGCCACTGCAAATCAACCAAAAGGCTTCTTTCTGAATGCAATGTTGAATTTGCATATGTAGAGGTAGATGATCTGGAAGGGCAAGAACGAAAAGCAATTCTTGCGGAAATCAGAGAGCTGAACCCCCGGTGTTCTTTTCCCACCATTAAAATTAACGACATTGTCATTGTCGGATATAAAGAAAAACAAATCAAGGAGGCTTTAGGGATTAAAGATGAAAGTTGAACAATTATACACAGCATTAAAAAAGTCCCAGGAAGCAAAAGGTATTTATTTTAATAAAGATAAGGACCTGGTGTTTGAGCTTCTTGAATCCCTTGTTTTAAATAAGGAAAGGTATGGATATATGGCCTGCCCCTGCAGACTTGCCTGTGGTGACAGCGAAAAGGACAAAGATATCATCTGTCCCTGTGAATACCGGGCACCTGACCTGGAAGAATTCGGGGCCTGCTTTTGCGGCCTTTATATATCCAAAGCGCTTCATAATAATGAAATGGAATCACACTATATTCCTGAAAGAAGACCCCCTGAAAAAATATTTTAATTTTTAAGGAAAGACTAATGGAAGATTGTTTATTACCTGTCATGAATACAGGCCTTCGCGGTGTTGATGTTGCCAGTTCAAAAATTTGCGATGTCCGGGGAAAACAAGGAAAACTGATATATCGGGGATTTTTAATTGAAGACCTGGCCCAAAATGCCAGTTTTGAAGAAGTCTGCTTTCTTTTATTGTACGAAAGACTTCCCAGAAAACAAGAATTGGAAGCTTTTAATCAAAGTCTGAAACAAAAAAGAAAGGTTCCAAAAAACATCATTTCTTTTCTTAAAACACTTCCAAAAGAAATGAATCCAATGGATGTCCTGCAAATTGCAACCCCTTTATTGATACAAACCGATAAGACTATTGGAGAATCCGGCATTGAAAATATACTCTTCAGTGCTGAAAATCTCATTGCAGGAATAGCGACCATTACTGCTGCATGGGACCGGATCAGAAACAAAAAAACCGTGGTTCCACCAGACAATGACTTGAACCACGGGGCAAATTTTTTATATATGCTAAACAATGAAAAGCCTGATGATGAAACAATTCGTTTTTTTGATACAAGCCTTGTTCTTCATGCAGAACACTCATTTAATGCTTCCACATTTACAGCAAGGCAGGTGGCATCCACCAGAGCCCATATATATGCTGCCATATCTGCAGCCATTGGTTCTCTGTCAGGCGCCCTGCACGGCGGGGCCAATGTCAGGGTCATGAAAATGTTAAAAGAGATCGGTTCTGTTGAAAAAATCGATGCCTACATCAATGACATATTTAACTCCAAAGGACTCATCATGGGTCTGGGTCATGCTGTCTACCAGACAGATGACCCGAGAGCAATCATTCTTGCACCCATGAGCAAGAGAATGGGGCAGATCGCCGGACAACCCCAATGGTATGAACTTTCAAGGGAACTTGAGAAAAAAGGGAAAGCTGCCTTTAAGGCAAAAAAACAGGTTGAAATCTTTACTAATGTAGATTTTTACAGTGCCTCTTTTTTCAATGCCATGGGCATTGCCACAGACCTTTTTTCCCCTTTGTTTGCCATTTCAAGGGTCAGTGGATGGGCAGCCCATGTAATTGAAGAACAATATGCCATGGCAGCTCCTAAACCATCCCTTTACAGACCAGGGGCAAAATATGTGGGCAATTATTGCGGACCTGATGAATGTGTATTTATAGATATGAATAATCGTTAAAAACAAAAAAGGATTACAAATATGAAACAATGGCAATGCAGTATCTGCAAATATATTCACAAAGGAGAAAACCCTCCTGAAAAATGCCCGATTTGTAATGCAGACGCAAGTAAATTTAAAGAGATCAACAAGGCCCCCACGCTGGGGAAGTCCATTAAAAAAGAAGGTCCTGCAATAAAAACCGGTACAGACAAATCTGAAAAAAAAGAAGTATTAAAGATGTCCCCTGCCATTAAAGAAACAGGTTTAAAAAAAATAAACTCTTTGCTGATCAAGCACCATGCCCACCCTGTTCTGGTGCATACGCCCAATGGGATCCTTCCTGCTGCAGTCATACTCTTTGTGCTGGCATGGATATTTGACTATGACCTTCTTTCCAGGGTTGCTTTTATTAACCTGATTTTTGTCATCCTTGCCCTTCCTTTTGTGATTTTCACGGGAGTTATTGAATGGAAGAAAAAATATAATGGGGCCATGACACTTATTTTTAAATTAAAAATCCTTGCCGCCACCGTGACCAGTGTTTCATGTGTGATAAGTCTTGTATGGTTTCTGATAGACCCTGGGATTTTATCATCTCCAAAAGCCTTGATATTTATTTTCATAAACATCATTATGCTTATTGCCGCCGGCATTGCAGGGCATATTGGCGGAAAGCTTGTGTTTAAAGACTAATCGCATCAAATTTCGATTTCCAAACCTACTGGGCAATGATCTGATCCAAATACATCATTATGGATAAAGGCTTGTTTGACCAGGCCTTTATCCATAAGATCCTTTGTCACAAAGAAATAGTCAATGCGCCAGCCAGCATTGTTTTTTCTTGCATTAAACCTATAAGACCACCATGAATACTTCACCTGTTCCGGATGAAAATGCCTGAAGGTGTCCACATACCCCATGTCAACCATATGGAGCAAAAGACAAGCAATTTCGTTCAAGTTATAAAATTTGTGATCCTAAGAGGTTTGCAGAATTATTCGTGCATCAGCTATGACACACCCGTCCTTGGTACAAATCACTGGATTTAAATCCACTGATTCAATATCATTTTCAAGTTCCATGATTAAATTGGAAAATTTAACCATTAAATGCGCCAGAATTTCCATATTCACTCCGGCCCTGCCCCTATATCCTGTTATAATCTCTTTTGCTTTCAAAGATTGCGTCATTGAAAAAACATCCTCCGGCTTAATGGGAGCCATCCTGATTGCAGTATCATTATAAATTTCAACAGATGTACCGCCAATGCCAAAAACAATAACAGGACCAAACTGAAAATCATTTTTTGCCCCAATGATAATCTCAAGTCCCTTAACCATATGTTCAACAAGGATATTTTCGCACCCGTCAAGTTTTTGCAGTCTTGTCATTTCAGTTTTCAGATGATCACTTGAAAAAATACCTGTAACAACAGCATCATGCTCGGTCTTATGCAGTATTTTTTTTGAAACTGCTTTTGCCACAACCGGGCCATCACAAGCCTTAAGAAATAGATCTGCTATTTCAAAGGAATTGGTTAAAATAAAATCCGGGATATCAAGACCCTGTAATTTCATTAATGCCTTTGCATCTGGTTCCAATACCCATCCTAAGGATTTGCTTTTCTCCAGAATTTTTTTGCTGTCCTTCTTTAACATGGCCTGCACCTCACCAAAGCCTTGGCCATCATAACAGCCCCTTCCACAGATGATGCCACGGGAATATTATTAAGCTCAAATCCTTCTATAATGATTTTATATTTGTCCTCGTTGGGAACATAGGCAATCATGGGTTTCCCCTCATTTCTGGCCACCTGGCTGAGCTTTGCCCCGATATCGGCTGAAACACCCGGCGAATAAGGAATTAACAGGGCCAGAATACAGTCAATGTTCGTATCCCTTGACAAATGTCTTGCCGAGGTCACAATATCGCTGTCCACTGAACTGCCCGTAAGATCCAGGGGATTGGCAAGGGAAACAATATTTCTGATTTCAGGTGACAGTTTGTCCTTAATGGTATTCATTGTTTCCTTCTCTATCTCAGGTAGTGATATGCCATAAAGCTCACAGGCATCTGCAGCGATAACACCATGCCCTCCACTTAAAGAAATAATACCGACATTACCCTTAATACCTTTGGGATAACAGCTTAACGCCTCACAAAAGGAAGTCAGTTCATATTCACTGTCTGCCTCAGCCACACAATATTGTTTCATGATTTCTGAAAAAACCCGGTAGTTCCCTGCCAGAGAAGCCGTATGGCTGGAAACCGCCTCAATCCCCTTTTTTGTCTTTCCGGCCTTAAAAACAACCACGGGCTTGGAACAGTGTTCTACTCTTTTAATAAATTTTCGCCCTTCTTTTTTTTCAAAGCCTTCAATATAAAAAGCGATAACCTTTGTCTCAGGATCCTGATCAAACCAGTCCAGCATATCTGTTTCCTTGATACAGGCCTTGTTCCCTATGCTGACAGCAAGAGAAACACCAATTCCCTGGCCTGCAAATTTAACCATCTGATCCACCAGAACACCCCCGCTCTGGCTGACAAAACCGACATTGCCCCTGTCCGGGCGAATGATCCTTTCTCCAGGGAGGAAAAACGTATCCACATGATCCGGGGCATAAATCCCAAGACAATTGGGGCCGACAAAAGGGAAAGAGGCCTCTTTTGCCATATCAACGAGCCGTTGCTGTAATTTTAAATTTCCTGCTTCTGCAAAGCCGCCGGATATGATCACAGCACCCGCAACCCCCTTTTGTATACATTGTTCAACTACCTTGGGAACATACTCGGCCCGGACGGCAATGACTGCCATATCAATATCTTCCTTGATATTTCCCACACTGGGATAAAGTGTTTCTCGATTGAGGATACCCCCCTTTGGATTCACTGGAAATGTTTTTACGGGATATCGCAAATGATTTTTATTGTAGATAACGTTTGCCGGGTGATTGTCCTGGGAAGTGGACACCCCGACAACAGCCATAGTTGATGGTTTGAAAAGATATTTTAAATCCACTTGTTTCCTTTTGAAAGGGGCTTGCGTTATTGCGATAGTGAATTATAACGCAGCAACGCAAGCCTGAGCCCATATATGGAGGTTGGGTTGATAAACGTATTATAAACCCATTTTAAAAAAAAATTAATTATCCTGATCTGCCAGATAATCATCATACATTGATTCCAGGGCAAGTTTATGTTTTGATTCTTCCTGGACAAGGATCATTAACACTTTTTTTACATCAGCATTATCTGTCTTGTCTGCAAGCATTGAGTAAAGCTTAACTGCTTTTTCTTCTCTTTTCATGGCAACTTTAAGGATTTCAGGCATGGGCATGCCTTCTTTATACTCTACCTCCACCATGTAATCACTTATTTTAAGATCTGTAATTTTATTAAACTCATAGGAATCAATTTTCTCTTTGTTGCCTGCCATATCTGAAAGAAGTAAAACATGATTTTCTTCTTCTTTTGCAAATCTTTCAAAGGTTTGTTTAAGTGATGCCCTTGTCGCTTCTTTGGCTAGACCCGAATAAAATTTAACTGCTTCTTTTTCGCCATCAATGGCAAAACTTAATATTTCATCAACCGATCCAAATTCCATGTCTTCTCTCCTCTGTGTTAACGTTTTTAATTGTTTACAAATAAATTATTACTTTTATAACATCTGCAAAATATCTGCAAATTGCATACCACCTCCATGAATATTTCAATACAGTTTATATATACGATAAATAGACCAATTATCAATTAAAAATTTCTTTTCCCAAAATATCCTTTAAAGAGGATTCCAGTGTTGGGAAGGAAAATAAATATCCTGAATCCAGCAAATTCTTTGGGATCGCCCTTTGACTTTGAAGAAGAGTTCTGCCCAGTTCCCCCATTATCATCTTGATCATAAAGGATGGGGCCGGCATAAAAGCAGGCCTGTTTAATACACGCCCCAATGCTTTGGCAAATTGTTTCTGCTGGACAGGCGTGGGTCCTGTAAAATTAAACACGCCATCTAATTCTTTGTTTTCAACGATGAATTCAATTGCTCGTTCAAGATCTCCAACATGGATCCACGGGAACCAGTGCTGCCCTCCCCCAAGGGGACCGCCAATAAAATATTTAAATGCCGGCATCATCAAAGATAGCGCCCCTCCATTCCCGAGAACAACACCAAATCGCATGACTGCAACCCTGACACCTTTTTCTTCAGCCTTTAACCCTTCTTTTTCCCAGTCCACACACACCTTTGCCAGAAAATCTTTTCCCGGCATTCTTTTTTCTGTAAGCAAATCGTCTTTACAATCTCCATATATTCCCACGGCAGAAGTTGTCAAAAGCTTTTGAGTTTTACCCTTTTCCATGGCATCGACAATATGTCGTGTGGTTAATATGCGAGAATCATAAATAGCCTTTTTGTATTTTTCCGTCCAATACCGGAAAATATTTTGCCCTGCCAGATTGATAATAATATCTGATTGAGCAGCCCTTTTCTGCCATTTTCCCTTAACTGTGGTATCTGCACTGATCCAGTCAAATTCTTGAAATAGTGCTGAAAATGGGTGGGTCATGGATGTTCCCATGCCCGTTACATGATACCCTTTTGATAAAAACAGCCTGGCAAGTTTTTTCCCGATAAAACCTGAAGCCCCTGTGATCAGTATTTTTTCCATAATGATTGATCCTTTGTAATTTTTTAGCCCGTTAAAAGAAGTTATCTCAAAGCCCTGTCTGATGGATATTTGCAGGAGGTTAAGCGTTTAGCATCGAACAAAAATATCCATCGGATAGGGCGGTTTCAAGCATAAGAGCTGAATAGTTACGATCCATTTTTGTTGTTAAAAGTTAAATTTAAAAATAAGTCTCCTTTTTGAATAAACAATACAGAATAAAAAATGAAAGGCCGTTTTATTGAATATTCTTCCTGAATCATAGACTGAAAACCGCCAACTTTCTCGATTTCTGCGTTGGGTTTAAAAAAAATAAAAAAAGTGTTGCAATTTTTCAACGAGTATGACAAAAAGGAAACAAGCTGAACTGAATAGTGAATTAAAAGGATAATATGGCTGACAATAAAATAGATACATTAATGAAAAGAATCCTTGATGTAACAGGTATCAATTCCCAGTCAGAGCTTGCAAACGAGCTTGAAATAAACCGGTCAGGGATAACCCATGCAAGGAACAACAATAAGATTCCAGATAAATGGATTGTCAAATTGTATCGAAGGTTTGGCTTTAATCCCCAATGGATTGAAAGCGGTATTGGAAACGTATTTATCCAGACACAATCAGACCAGGATGTTGAATTTAAATATATTCCAAAAGTGGCGGCAAGACTGTCTGCAGGCACGGGGTCCTTTGAGTGTGATGAAAATATAACAGATTATCTTTCTTTTCAAACAAAGTGGCTGGCCAGCAAGGGCTCTGCCAGGGATATGGTTGCCATGGAAGTTTTCGGTCAGAGTATGGAACCGGCAATTAAAGAAGGGGATACAGTATTGATTGATCAAAGTCAAAAAAATATTCTTGCCGGTGCAATATATGCCGTGGGCGTGGAAGATACAATTTTAGTAAAACGAGTGGAAAAACATCCCAACAAACTGGTTCTTTGCAGTGATAACAAGGATTATGAACCCATCTATCTTAAAAGAGAAGAGGCAGACAGGATAAGAATTGTCGGCAAGGTCATCTGGAGCTGCCGGGAATACAGGTAGTTTTTTCTGATCTATTTTTTTTGCCTATTTTTTTGACCTGTGTGTTTAGTTTTTTCAACAAATGATGAAATATATGAAATAAGGAGCTTAAAAATGCAACAGAATCAAAAAACAATATATGAAAAATGTTTTATCGGGATCACAGGGATAGCCTGGGTTGCAGGCTTGCTTATTGCCGGCAGTGACAGCCCCTATATGCCCTGGCTGAATGGAATCGGGCTGATCTTGTTTTTAGGTGCAAGCATTTTACTGGGAAAATTTTTTAACCCGTCCCATTCAGATGCCCGGGTCGAAATCTATCCCGGGTGTTATCAAAATCCCGGACCTATAAAAATTCATGGGCACTCCTTAGTGCAAACAAAATCAACTACCTGGGGATTGAATCAATTATCAAGAGGGTAATGGATTTTTCAATTGCACTTCACTGTGATTTTATTATAATTGTTAGTGAGTTTATTATAATTTGTCCAGAAAGAAAAATTGAGTTATAATATTTCCTTAATTTTAGCAGCATTTTTGATAATGGTATCAGACCGACTGCTTAACTGGATTTTCTTATAAAGTTGAGGAAACATGAACGCTTTTTCTGACAATCAAATCACGCTCCAGAGAAAAACTATCGATGATCGTATAGGCGATTCAATGCTGGCTTTTGGTATTGGCATAGCTATTTGTTACTGGTTTTTTAATGCCTTGATCTGTTTCTTTGATTCACCGGATTCAGGTTGGAAAATGATTTTAATGGGAACTGAACTTCAATTGTACGAAAAATTGGCAGTAAGCGCATTGTTCATTGCTTTTGGTTCCCATGTTCAGTCAAATATAAAAAAACGACGTCAATCAGAGGATAATTTACAGAAAAGCAATGAGAAATATCGCATCATTTTAGAGAGTATTGAAGAAGGATATTATGAAATAAATTTTGCTGGAGAGTTCAAATTTATTAATAACTCCATGTGCAAAATTATGGCACGGACTGAACAAGAAATCATCGGTACCAATATTACTTCCCATCTTGATAATAAAGATATTGATGGCTTTAAAACATTTTTCAATAAAATTAAAAATAATGAAAAACACGCAAATACAATAGAATGTGAATTTCAAATCAAAGGCGGTGGGCGAAAAATTATAGAAATGTCTGCTTCTGTGATGGCAGTTTTCAACTTAACAGAAGGCAGGGTCAGGGGAATTGTCAGAGACATCACTGAAAAAAAACTGCTTGAAAAAAATCTGTTCGAGTCATTGGAAGATGTTAAAGAGGCCCGGGCAGGTATTATACTGGGCCTTGCAAAATTAGCTGAATATAGAGATACAGATACGGGCAGGCATCTTGAACGTATCCGCGAGTATAGTAAAGCTATTGCCCTGAAAATGTCCAATCTGCCACAATACAGCGGCTATATCACTTCTCAGTATATTGAAGACATTTATCAGTCATCCATTCTCCATGATATCGGTAAGGTTGGTGTGCCAGATGCCATTTTGTTAAAAAAAGGAAAACTTACAGATGAAGAATATGAAAAGATTAAGATTCACACCCTTCTTGGGGGCCGAGCCCTGTCGGACATAACCAAACGATTTAAAGACCAGACATTTTTAACCATTGCCAAGGAGATCGCCTTTTATCATCATGAAAAATGGAATGGCAAAGGCTATCCACGCCAATTAAAAGGGGAACGAATCCCGCTTTCTGCTAGAATTATTGCTATTGCAGATGTTTACGATGCTTTGACATCAAAAAGGTGTTATAAACAAAAACTAAGTCACACAAAAGCAAAAGAGATCATTATAAATGAAAAAGGTGAATTGTTTGACCCTGATGTTGTAGATTCTTTCCTTGCCTGTGAAAACAAGTTCCTGGAAATCTGTAAGGCCTTTCATAGAGATGACACGCTCCCAGACTCCAGAACAAACACTGTAATGATACATCAAGAATATAACTTTTAACAGGCTGTAAATTATAGCCTGGATATTTGCCATAAGAATCATATTTTCTAACCAATTTACGCCAACCCGTTCCGATTCTGGACATCCTCTTGTAGCGGACGTAAGGCGATCAGCCTGGAACGGGCTATGCAAAATAAAGATTGGAATCTTGATAGGATCATCAAATCCACTTCATTACAGGTTTTTTTCTTGAAGCTGTATTGGTGTGTTTATATGCTGGATATCCAATAATAATGCATGCATAAATCATACGACCTCCAGGCAGTTTAACAAGATTCCTAAGTTTTTTACTATACTTTAGCGACAAATTTAAAAACCCGATATAACAGGTTCCAAGTCCTAATGAATATGCATAATTCATTATATTGCCTGCTGAAATATTGCAGTTTTCGTTAGAGAAGTTACCATTTTTAGGGGCATGGACAAGAATTAAAGCAGGTGCATTATGAAGGATAAAGTCGCGGCCTTTTTTAGTTTCATCAATATAATACTGCATTGGCTCTAAATATCTTGTTATGATATCTGATACTGGAAAAATTTTTATTATTTTATATATCAGATTACCGGGGAAATTTTTTGTAAGATAAAAAATTTTCCCGGCAAAACCAAAAATGGCATTTGAAATGTTTCTTAAGATTTTTTTATCGGAAATAACCAGGTATCCGACATTTTGAGAATTGCTTGCAGTGGGTGAATGGTTTACAAGACTGATTACTTTTTCAATTAATTCATTTGGAATATTTTTGTCTTTATATTGCCTTACACTTCTTCGCCCCCTTGCTATGGTTTCATAAACTTTTGAATCAACAAAATCAGGATCTATTTTTTGTATTTGCGCCTGATCAAGACCGTCATGCTCGATAGCGCCATGAGGGCATACTGCAAGGCAATGGCTACAACTATTGCAATCATCAGGCGCAACTATTTCCGGGATACCGTTTATATCTTTCCACACTACAGAAACACAGTCTTTTACACATAACATGCATTTTGTACATTTATCTTCAATTCGGCATATTTTCATAAAAAAACTAATTCTTGTTTAAAGGCCGCCAATACCGACAGCCTGTTTTACAACTGTTAAAAGCATTTTAAATTGAGAACTGGCCCTAACAGAATGGGGTACATTTGCCGGCATGACCACTACCTGTCCTGTTGTTGCTTTGATTTTTTTGCCATCGATATTGATAAGGGCCTCGCCATCCAAAACCTGAACCAT
>JACNHV010000188.1 GCA_014383445.1 Candidatus Desulfobacula maris
CCATGGTGTTTGAGCGAAGAATGAGCGAGTTCATGGCGGTCAGCGAAAGTAATCGTAGAGCTTGTAGCAATGTCCATCCAGCGGACGTAAGGCGATCAGCCTGGAACGGGTTATGTAAAATTTCTTATGGGAAATATCCAGAACATCAAAATAAAGTTGATGATTATTATGATCTGGTTTATAAATAACGATCATGCTCAATTTGATGATAATATTTTTGATATCAGGATCTTTTCAGACTTGAAGGTAAAGTTTAGCGTATGAGCAGAATAATGGATACAGCAAAAACACGGATAGGGGTTGTGGGTGGAGGAGCCTGGGGAACCGCTCTGGCCAAATTGCTTGCAGACAAAGGGTTTCTTCTGGACCTGTGGGTGTTTGAGCCTGAAGTAAGAGAACAGATTGAAAAGAACAGGGAAAACAAGATTTTTCTTCCAGATGTGAGACTGCCGGAAAATATTATTCCATCCAATGATATTGGAATTGTTGTAAAAGAAAAAGATCTTGTGCTTGTTGTGGTTCCGTCCCACTGCATGAGGGATGTTGCCGGCCAGATGAAAAATTTTATCAGTCCCGGGACAATAGTTGTAACAGCATCCAAGGGGATTGAGAATAAAACCCATATGACCATGACCCAGATCCTTGCAGAAAAAATTGATTTTCTTCCCAAAGAAAACTTTGCTGTTCTTTCAGGGCCAAGTTTTGCCAGGGAAGTTGCAAATAATGTGCCCACAGTTGTTGCTGCCTCATCAACCAGCCGGGACGTGTCAGAATATGTTCAGAACATATTTTCCTGTCCAACATTCAGGGTGTATGTCAATGATGATCCCATCGGTACCCAGATCGGTGGTGCCATGAAAAATGTGGTGGCCATAGCTGCCGGTATTTGTGATGGAATGCAAATGGGTCTTAATCCAAGGGCTGCCCTGATTACCCGGGGCCTTACGGAGATGAACAGGCTGGGAACAAAGCTGGGTGCTGATCCTCTGACCCTGGCCGGGCTTGCCGGTGTGGGAGATCTTTTATTAACCTGTACAGGCGCATTAAGCCGCAACTATACCCTGGGCAGGCAGATCGGGGAAGGCAAAAAACTGGATGATATCATTTCTGAAATGAGAATGGTTGCCGAAGGGGTTAAGACAACCCGATCCGTCTACAATTTGTCAAAAAAACTGGGGGTGGATCTACCCATTTGCAATGAAGTCTATTTCGTTCTTTTTAAAGGCAGTTCTGTCAAAGAAACGGTTGAACGTCTGATGAACCGCTCCTTGAAGCATGAGCTGGACGGTGTTCTGGACAGTTAATAATCGCAGATGGACGGGTCCACACTTTTTGGAACGTCTTCATGGGGTCCTTGTTGTTGAACCATATGTATCTTTCCCTCTCATATTTTTAAGAATTTCAATGCTTGTTTTATATCCTTTGTACAGTCTGCACATGTCCATGGCCATGCCGCATATTGATGCAACTGCCTGGATAAGTGTGATATCAGTAAGAGAAAATTCCCAGGGTTTTTCAGCATAAACGCGAAGGGCTCCAATGATCTTATCATGGCTGATAATGGGGACACCCAGCAAAGAAGAGATACCTTCTTTTTTGGCTTCCTCAGGATATTCGATTCTCGGATCATCCATTACATCATAGATTGCTATGGGAACAGCGTCTTTTGCTTCCTTGATGGTCTGCATGAAATGGATCGGTCCTTTCTTCAGGTATTCATCGCTCAAACCGTATGATGCAACAAGGCCAAGCTCACGGGTTTCCCTGTCCACCAAAAATATTGAGCAGCCTTTGACTCTGAATGCGGTTTTAACACTTTCCGCCGTGATCAGGGCTACTTCTTCCGGATCTTTGCACTGAGAAATGGCCGTGGTTAACCGGGTAATCGTGTCATAATAAATGGTGTGATTTTCCATAAATACCTCCCCTTTTTGATTGTTAGAGAGCTTCCTTAAAAAAACTTCAGGATGCCGGTTAAAAAAATGTGTTACTATTCAGTTCTTATGCTTGAAGCCGCCCTGTCTGATGGATATTTTTTTTCGATGCTAAACGCTTAACCTCCAGCAAATATCCATCATACAGGGCTTTGAGATAACTTCTTTTAACGGGTTGAACAGTTAAAAAAATGTTTTTAAAACCAGATATAAGATCAAAAGAGCGTAAGCAGTATACAAGAATTCAAATTGAAAAGAGTGGAGCTGTTACAAAGAGTGTATTCACTATATACCAATCAGGTTCAGACGTCAAAGACTTTTAAAATTTCATGGCAGGCTTGCTGGGTGCCGCCCTGGTTTGATTGGAGGTATTCCAGGGCAAGACGTTTGCGGTCAGACCTGCTGCCGGGTTTTTCAAGGGCTTGGGTGATGGTTCTTGCAACAGCTTTCCAATAGTTTTGTTTAATGACGATTCCTTTTTTAAATATGTCATTAGTTGCCCATGCAAAATCATCATAATAGGGGCCTGTGACTATGACGGCCCCCTGGATGGCTGGTTCAATGAAATTTTGTCCTCCCAAAGGTTTCAGGCTGCCGCCGACAAAGACAACGGAGGCTAAACCATAGACTGTTTTAAGCTCTCCAAAGGTATCCCATAAAATGATGCAAGGATTTTTCAGACAAGAATTTATTTTAGACCTTAAATGAAAATTTAAATTTTGGGAGGTCAAGCGTTTTTCCCAGGCACTTACCCTGTGTATGTGTCTTGGGAAGATGGCAACAACCTGGTTTGGGACCGTTTTTAAAATATTTTTTAAAATATGGACCATCTCTTTTTCCTCCTGCTTTCTTACTGATGCCAGAATGGTCAGGGGCAAAGCCTGGGGAAGGATTTTTTTTATTTGTTTCAGGGTGTTAACATCATCCTCATCTGTATCTATAGCTTCAAATTTGATATTCGGCATGGTGTTCACCATTGCCCCTTCAAACACCTGTTCATATCTTTGCGCATCCTTATCTGAAGTTGCAAGAATTGTATCTGGAGACAGGTGTTTCCAAAAAAATTTTGTTTTCAGATAATGGGTGTAACTATTTTTGGAAAGCCTTGCATTTATGATAAAAATCCGGGTCTTGTTGAGTTTCAGGTAATAGAGCAGGGCAGGCCAGATTTCAGTTTCAAGCAGCACCATAACCCGGGGGTTGATAATTTTTATTGTTTTTTCAATGGTGTCAGGCATATCAAAGGGAAACCATTCTATTTTAAGATCTATTGATTTGTGGATCATTTTTTTCGTTAATCTTGTCTGTAAAATATCCATGCCCTGGGCTGTTGTGGTGGTCACTAAAATTTTTAAATATGTTTTTGGGGACAGCCTTTTAAGGATATTGGCGGCAAGGAAGGCTTCACCTGCAGAAGCGGCCTGAATCCATATATCTGCCTTGGTATGATGGAAAGAATCAATCCGTTTTTCAAATCCTGATCTCAGGCGTTTGTTTTTTTTGAGAAATGGAATACTCAAGCGCCAGAGCATATTGTAAAGTTTGAAAAAATTGAGTATAAAGGCATTCTTTATCATGGGGATACATGCTCTCATTTTTTTTAAATGTTGACAATAGTTCTTGGTATAATAAATTAAGGTTTATGGAAAAGAAAAATCCGAAACTGACCAAATCACGGCAGAAAAAAATCATTTCTCTGGTTTCCATATACTGGAAAAGACTTTTACTGGCTGCCTTCTGCATGATTATTGTTGCCGGGGCAAACGGTGCCATGGCGCTTTTAGTCAAACCAGTCATGGATGATATTTTTATCAACAGGAACCGGGACATGCTCTTAATCATTCCCGGGCTTGCCATCCTGGTCTTTTTTTTAAAAGGTGCAGGCTCCTATGGGTCAGAATATTTGATGAATTATATAGGGGAAAAGATCATCCGGTTTTTCAGGGACTCTTTGTATGAAAAGATCATGGATCTTCCCATCTCTTTTATTCACAGGGAAAAAACCGGAGCCCTGATGTCCCGCATTACAAATGATGTGAATATTGTTAAAGGAATGGTTTCCACGGCAGTGATTAATCTGTTCAGGGATTTTTTCTCAGTGATTGCCTTTTTATTTGTTATTTTTTATCGGGACTGGCAACTGGCATTGGGCGCTTTTATCGTTCTGCCCCTGGCTTTTTATCCCATTGTTCTGTTTGGAAGACGGGTTAGAAAATTTTCCACGGGGACCCAGGAAACCATGGCAGATTTGAATTCATTTCTGCATGAAACATTTACGGGCAGCAAGATTATCAAAATCTTTAATCTCCAGGCTTTTGAAAAAAATCGCTTTAAAGAGAAAACCCAGGTGCTTTTCAGGCTTGAGATGAAAAAAGTCATTGCCAAAGCCTTATCCTCACCTGTCATGGAATTTTTAGGCGGCCTTGGCATTGCATTTATTATCTGGTTTGGCGGCCTCAGGGTGATTAGCGGCACTTCAACACCAGGAACTTTTTTCTCATTTCTCACTGCAGTGATGATGCTTTATGATCCTGTAAAAAAATTGTCCAATCTGAACAACACCATCCAGGAAGGCATTGCTTCAGCCACAAGAATATTTGATATCCTGGAAGAAGAGTCTGACATTAAGGAAAAGCAAAGCCCTGAAATTATTACAGAAAGCATTTTTGATGTTGAATTTGATCATGTTGGTTTTTCCTATAATGATAATGAGGCACCCGCATTAAATGATATCAATCTAAAGGTTGCCCCTGGTGAAGTTCTGGCCCTTGTCGGGATGAGCGGGGGAGGAAAGACCAGTCTTGTCAATCTTGTCCCGCGCTTGTATGATGTTACCTCCGGCCGCGTGCTGATTGCAGGAAAAAACGTAAAAGATCTTTCAATCAAATCCCTGCGGGATCATATTTCCATCGTGACCCAGGAACCCATACTTTTTAACGAATCAGTGAAAGATAATATCCGGTATGGTAAGATGGATGCAACAGATCTTGAAATAGAAAATGCAGCAAAAGCCGCCTATGCCTATGAATTTATACAGGGGTTTCCCCAGGGGTTTGATACCATTATAGGTGAACTTGGTTCCCGGCTTTCCGGGGGAGAAAAACAGCGGATCTGTATTGCAAGAGCCCTGATAAAAGATGCACCGATTCTTATACTGGATGAAGCAACCTCTGCTTTGGATTCTCAAGCCGAAAGGGTTGTTCAAAAAGCCCTGGAAAATCTGATGAAGGGCAGAACATCCTTTGTGATTGCTCACAGGCTTTCCACCATTGATTATGCTTCGAGAATCATCCTGCTGAAAAACGGGGCCATAAAAGAACAAGGTACCCATGAGGAGCTGATGGCACAAAAAGGAGATTATTTTAAACTTCAAACCATGCAGGCTGCTAAAGGCTTGAATAGTTAATGCCTGAACGAAAAGCCAGAAATATAGTTTTTCAATTTTGGTTAGAGACTTTCAACTATCCGAGATTGTTTTAAGATTTAAGTTTTAGGATTTAGGTTAAAACTTAAAACCTAAAACTTAAAACTTAATACTTAAAACCATGCCTGAACGGGGTTTTCGTTCAGGCACTAATTAAAGGAGAGAATAATGGCAATTTCTGAAGAATTATTGGAAATACTGGTTTGCCCTAAATGTAAGGGCGTGATCCATTTGAATACAAAAAAGGACGGGCTTGAATGCAGCGCATGTCAACTTTTATATGAAATAAAAGAGGATATTCCCATTATGTTAATTGATGAGGCAAAACCACTGTAATCCATGAGTATTCCAAAAAATCCAGATCCTGCAAAACTGGTGATCTCCTGTATCATGAATGACAAGGCCTTGACAGAGGCACTTTTTTCCATGCTGGAAGAGGCATTCGGCCCTTTGGACATGATCAGCCGCTGGCTTGATTTTGCTTATACTGATTATTATTACAAAGAGATGGGTACTCTTTTGTTTCGAAAGGTTTTTGTGTTTAAAAATTTAATTGCCCAGGATGAACTTGCCCTGATAAAAGAGAAAACCAATGAAATTGAAAATCGGTTTGCAAGAGCTAAAAAGAGATCCGTGAACATTGATCCTGGATATCTGGTTTCATCTCGGTTTATCCTGGCCACGGGAAAGGAATATTCCCACAGGATTTATATTGGCCGCAAAATTTATGCTGACCTGACATTGATGTATTCTAAAAAACACGGGTTTAAAACATTGGATTGGACATACCCGGATTATGCATCAAAAGACATGATTTCTTTCTTATCAAAGGTCAGGGATAAATATCTTTGGGATTTAAAGGCAGGCAAAGGAAAAAAAAATGATTAAAAGCATGACCGCTTTTTCGCAGGTTTCAAATACTTATGACACTATCACGGCAGATGTAACCCTGCGTTCTTATAATTCACGACATCTTGATATCTCTTTTTATGGTCCTGAATCCTGTCAGGTTTTTGAAGAGGATATTAAAAAGGTGATCGCCAAAACCCATGACAGGGGAAGAATTGAGATAAAATTGTTTATTCAGGATGATGCAATAGACCTGGAACTATTTGAAGTTGATGATGCAAGGACAGCATCCTATTATCAGGCATTAAAAAAGATAAAAAAAGATTTAAATTTGTCAGCTGACATCTCTATGACTGACATCTTATCTGCCAGAAATGTGATTGTTCCTTCTAAAAAGAAATTGGATTTAACAAAACTGTGGGAGGCGATCAAGCCTTGCCTTGAGACAGCCAGTATCAATCTGGATCTCATGCGCAAACAAGAGGGAAAAAATCTTTATTCAGACTTAAGCGCAAGGATTGATTATATTGAAGACAATTTAAAGCAGGTTGAAAAAGATGCTGCAAAAATTCCCCAGGTTTATAAGAAAAGGCTCATGGAAAGAATATCCTATCTAACCTCGGATACAGAAGGACTCGACCCTGTCAGGATTTCCCAGGAGGCAGCCATAATAGCTGACAAGAGTGATGTGTCAGAGGAAATCGTTCGGCTTTACAGCCATATTAAACAATTCAGGCAGATCCTTGATTCAGATGATTCCCAAGGAAGGAAACTTAATTTTTTAATTCAGGAGTTTAACAGGGAATTTAACACCATTGGTTCAAAGGCTGGAAATGCTGATTTATCCCATATGATCGTCAACCTGAAATCAGAGCTTGAAAAGATCAGGGAACAGGTACAAAATATTGAGTAACCTTTATATATGCAAAGGAAGACCCTATGGAACAGCTTCTTTTAAATTTAGGCTTTGGAAATACTGTGGTGGCACACAAAGTAGTGGCGATTTTATCGCCAGGCTCATCTCCCATGAAACGGGTCAAGGATGAAGCTAAGCAGGAAAAGCGCCTTCTTGATGTGACCCACGGCAGAAAAATAAGGGCTTTTATCATCACGGAAAGCAATCATGTCATTCTTTCCGCTATCCAGGCCGACACCCTTTCCAGTCGCTTTGAATCCCTGATGGCCAAGGAAGAAGGATAATCTTATGCCAGGTACAGGAAAATTATTTGTCATATCCGCTCCTTCCGGTGCCGGGAAAACAACATTGATAAGAAAGGTATTAACCCGGTTTAAAAACCTTTCTTATTCTATTTCCCATACCACTCGGAGCCCCAGAGAAAATGAAAAGGACGGCATTGACTATTTTTTTATAAATCAGGATGAGTTTGAACAAAAAATAGCCCTGGACCACTGGCTTGAATGGGCAAAGGTTCATGATAATTTTTATGGTACATCTAAAAGCTTTATAAAAAACAGCTTGGGAAAAGGCCAAAGTCTTATTCTGGATATTGATGTCCAGGGTGCAGGACAGATTATGGCATTGGGTCTGGATATAGTTTCCATATTTATTATGCCGCCTTCGTTTGAAATTTTGTCTCAACGCCTTGAAAAACGTGGAACTGACACAAAAGAAGTGATAGCCAGACGTCTTGAAAATGCAAAATCAGAAATTGCCTGCAAAGACCTGTTTCAATACGTGGTGGTCAATGATAACCTTGACAAAGCCACAGAAGAGCTTTGTTTGATTTTTAAAAAAGAGATGGCGTGAGTGATGAAAGAAAAAAATGATATCCTTTTTGGATTCCATTGTGTGTATGAAGCATTAAAGGCAGACAAAAGAAAATTTTATAGTATATTAATTTCAAAAAACAGATCTGCCGGCAGGATGGAAAAAATAGAGACCATTGCCAGGCAAAGAAACATAAAAATAGAGATGGTTGATCCTGACCTTCTGGACAAGATGACTGATTTTTCAAATCATCAGGGGCTGGCTGCCAACACCTCTTTTTTTCCCATCAAAAAAGCTGCCGAGGTTGTAAGGCTTGTACAGGAAAAAAAAGAGCCTTGTTTTATCCTGATACTGGAAAGCATTGAAGATCCCCATAACCTTGGGGCATTAATCAGAACAGCACTTTGTGCCGGGGTTGATTATATTCTTATCCCGAAAGACAGATCTGCAGTTCCTTCTTCAACCGTGTCCAGAAGTTCTGCCGGTGCCATGGAACATGCTGATATTTTTTATATAACCAATACGGCTTCCATATTAAGAGCTCTGAAGGAAAATGGAGTTTGGGTATCCGGACTGGATGCCGGAGCAGATACATCTTTGTTTGAGGCTGATTTGACCGGGAATATTGCCCTTGTTATCGGCGGTGAACATAAAGGTATCAGACCGCTTGTAAAAAAAGAGTGTGATTTTTTGTTGTCTATCCCAAACAAAGGAAATATTAATTCTTTGAATGCTTCTGTGGCAGGTGGCATCGCAATGTATGAAGCATTTCGGCAGCGAAGGTGAAAAAGGTGAACTCAGGACATGTTCAAGATTTTTCAGAATCATTGTAAACCATATTATGTATCAGCATTAAAAAAGACTATCAGACTTTTTGAACAGCTTTTGTATCCATTAAAATGTTTAAAATGCGGTGTCTATATTGATCCTGATATGGTTGAACCCCATACAATGGATGCCTGTTTTTGTGACCATTGCATGGCCTTGGGATTTTACCCCATGGATAGTCCTTTTTGTACAAAATGCGGAGTTAAGTTTCATAAAAGCTTTAATGAAAACCACATGTGCGAATCCTGCCTGAAAACTCCTTTAAAGCTTGACCGGGTAAGAGCGGCACTTGAATATAAAGGCATCATAAAAGATGCGATTCCGCTTTTTAAATATCATTCAAAACTGTCTATTGCAAAAGTCTTTGAACGTTTGTTGTTTGAGACATTTTTATGCCATTATGCAAATACCCGGATTGACCTGATCATGCCAGTACCCCTGCACAAAAAGAAATTGAGAGAAAGGGGGTTTAACCAGGCATTTCTTCTGATTCGGAACTTTGTGAAACTCTATCAACAGACCTTTGAGCAATCACCTTTATGGAAAATTGATACGATTTCACTTGCCAGGATTAAAATGACACAACCCCAGACAGGCTTTGATATTGATCAAAGGAAGGCCAATCTGAAAAATGCATTTAAAGTTATCAACCATAAGGCAATTGATAATAAACACATTCTCTTGATAGATGATGTATTTACTACGGGAGCTACCTGTAATGAAGCTGCCAGAGTATTATTGAAATATGGGGCGAACAAAGTTGATGCCCTGGTTCTGGCCAGAACCTGAAACACAGAGGCATGGATAAATTGCCATTTAGGGAATTTGCCAATCCTGGCATTTTCCCTAAATGGTAATGAGTTGTCTTCTGGTCTATTCCCAATTTTTACTATCCTGTTCCGGGGGATATCAAGACGGTTCATTCTGCACGAGATTCAATCCTGCCTCACCCGTAAAAAAGATGCAAATTTGGGTATCCCATTTTTGGTAAAACCATAGTACTTGAAAGTAACAATTGTTCCTATGGACGGAGGATTTTTTCTAATTTGGTCTGTAAAGCCTGTGCCCAGCTTAAAAATTATCTCATTTTCAAGCTTTATGGTAAGAGAACCCATCATGGTTTCATATTTCCCTTTTCCCTTGTTTAAACCAATGACCACACCTTCCATATCCCAAAAATTTTTTACTTTCAGGACATGGGCACTTCGGCCTGTATGGTAAGGCATTTCAGGGTCTTTTACAATCACGCCTTCCCCGCCTTTTGATTGGACTTCATCCAAAAAAAGATCAAGATCTGATTTATCCTTGATCCTTATCTGGGGAATAAATCTTATATGATTGTTATTGTGGATTTTAAACCACGCTCTGGCCTTGCTGAGTCGAAAAAGAAAATCTCCTTTTTCATTTGGTACCTCAAAAATATTATAGGTTATTTTCTCCCAGCCATTTCCAGGATTTTTATCAAGTACCGTTGACTGGATAAATTCAAAATCGCCTCTTTTGCTCCAGAGTTCACCATCCAGTTCAAAACCAGGAAAATTTTTAATAAACCATGCCGGCGGATTTAGAGTCAATCCCTTTCGGGTCAGCAATTTTTTTCCATTCCAGTAACCACGGATACCATCAAGTTTTTCACTCATCACCCACCCTGTTATTTCTTCTTCGCTGTTGTAAACTCTGGGTTTTTGTAAAGATAAATCCTGTGCAAACAGAGCTTGTCCAAAACTCAATAACAAGAATAATACAAATACTAGTGTATATTTAAATCCATGGAAGGGAACCATTTCGCCTCCTTGTTTAAAACGCTGAATATTCCGTCTAAAATATGAACGTATTTGTTGTCAATAAAAAGAAATGTCTATAAGACCTGGTCATTGTTATTTCTCTTTTATATACCTATTTTTAAAAATAATATGTAAATCGCACATAGGCACTTGGAGCAGCATTGGTATAATAATTTGTGCCGGGAATCAAAAACCCCCCATATTCACTACCTTTTTTCCCATAAGAAATGCTTGCGCCAAAATGCAGATTTGAATTCTGTGTCACACTAAAGATGACCCGGGGTTGGATTATAGTGGAAGGATCCCTGACATTGCTGATGGCACTTAAATAAATATTCAGCAAAGGATTAAGTTCCATCTGGATCTGAGCGGATAAATAATTCTTCCCAAGGGCAAACAATTCCCCTCTGTCAATTCTTTCCATAATGTCAGGATCGACCATGGCATCTGTATAATTATTTTTTCCAAGTCCATTATGATAAAATTCAATAAAGCCATAATAATTTTTATCCTGCCATACCCAGGAATAATCAATATTTGCAACAAACTCAAAATATCCGCTCTTGTTTTTGCCATTTTTAAGGGTTGACCAGACAAGATCTGTCCGCCATGCTGCATTTTTAAAATAACCTGTGCCACCCAGACCTAAAATAATTTCATCATAATGCAATGCACCCATTACATCCATTTCAATATTATCGGTAAAAAAATGAAATTTTCCTGCAACAGAAGAACTTTCAAAATCAACGTCTCCTGTTGTTACATCCCTTCTTGGAACATAAAGCAGGTTGCATTCTCCTGAAAATTTACTATTAAACCTAACAGACACAAGATCATCCCCCATCTTGTAATCGCGGATCGTATCAGAAGGTGCAAAAGGATTAAAAAGATCCATGGGATTGAAAATAAAACCATTTCCCCATGTAATGGCCTGTCTTCCAACCATGATATCGCCCCAGGATGGTTTTATGGAAAAAAACAGACGGTCAAAACGGTGCCATAAAACATAATCATCTGTTTGTTTAAGTGTTTTTGTCAGGTCTAAAAGCCTTCTTTTATCTATGTTTAAAGGTTCAGATGTCACCCCTGCGGCTGGCAATGGGAAATATTTTTGAATATTATATTGGTTTTTATAAGTTTCCCCTGATTTATGGAAGATCTCATAATGAGCTTCAAAATAAATTTTTTCAGATAAAATAAGCTTGTCTTTTAGCCTGACATTGGCAAGGCCATCCAGACCTGTATGGGTTCCAACCGGTTCAAAATAAGACCCGGCATCATATCCTGCTGCTCTTCCCTCAAGTTTTAAATGCCCGCCAAACTGGTTATCAATATTTTCATACCCGACTTTATTTATAAATTGGGTCTTGTTTTCATACCCGACCTTGTTTTCAAATTGGGCCTTATCTTCATACAAGACCGGGTCGGGCCCGGCCAAAAGGTTCTGGGCAAACACCAATGACAAAAAAAAGGATATGAGCCAATACTGCTTATCATGATCTATTTTCATCATTTACAATGAGCCCATCTTTGATAGTGACAAGTCGTGAGGCATAATCCATGACCATGTTGTCATGGGTTGAAAAAATAAAGGTGACCTTTTTTCCTGTGTTCATTTTTTTCATCATTAAAACAAGATCTTCTCCAGTTTTTGAATCAAGATTAGCAGTAGGTTCGTCTGCAAGAACAATGGCAGGGCCTGAAACAATAGCCCTTGCAACGGCAACCCTTTGCTGCTGGCCTCCGGAAAGTTCGGCAGGTCGTCTATCATATTTCCCTTTAAGACCCACATCATCCAGTATTTCCTTTGCCCTGTCGTATCGTTCAATTTTAGGCACTCCCTGCAAAAGCATGACATACTCAACATTTTCAATGGCAGATAAAACCGGAATAAGATTAAAGGCTTGAAAAACAAAGCCTATTTTATGCAGTCTTAAAGAGGCAAGACCTGCCTGGTTCATGTCTGCAAAGCGATTGTTGTCAACTATTACACTTCCTGAGTCCGGCACATCAAGGCCGCCTATGATATTCAGCATTGTGGTTTTGCCTGAGCCTGACGGGCCGGCAAGGGCAACAAACTCTGCCTTATCTACTATAAGATCAACTCCGCAGAGGGCTTCAACGATGACTTTTCCCTGCTTATACGTTTTTTTGATATTTTTTGTTTCAACAATTGCCATATCCTGTCTCCATGTAAATTGATCTTACCCCCTGATCCACCACCAAGGTGCCACCTGCCGCGTTGCCTTCGGTCGTTCCTCCCTGCGGAGTATGACTTATACGCCTCACTCGTCACTCCTTGCCGCCTTGCATCTGGCACCTTGCTGATGGCCAGGGATGGTGCATAACCTACTGCTCAGCCGGTAAACCAGAATTTGATGGTGGATCTGGGTACCTGCCTTTTATTCCAACATCATTTAATTTTTTGGCCACCTAATTTTTTGTCATGGCCTGGGCAGGTGTAACCCTGGCAGCCTTAAAAGCCGGATACAAGCTGACTAAAATACCTAATAAAAGTACCACAAGTCCTGCAACAACAACATCCTGGGCCCAGATTTCCGGATACAGAATTCTCGGGATTCCCCACATTTGTACACCTGCTGCCAGAGCTGATAAATCAATCCCGTTTATTGCAATGGCAAAAACACTTAAAAATCCCAGTATATTTCCTGTTAATATCCCCAGAACCAAAAGGAAAAAAGTCTCTGTCACAACCCCTTTAATGATCTGGAAGGGTCTCATTCCAAGGGCCTTCATTAAACCAAACTCCCTCATTCTTTCAAAGATGGCCATAAGGGTGGTATTGACAATACCAAAACCCATTGCAATAAAAACCACAAAATACCAGATATAAAGGAAAAACCCCGACATCTTAAGATATGCTTTCATCATGGGTAAAAGCTGGTGCCAGGTTTCAATGACAAAGGTATCATCATTGATAGCAGCAATTAATTTCTCTGCAGCCCGGGTTTCGTTTCTACCGGTAATATCAAGTCTGGGCAGCATAATGGAAATTTCTGATATTGACTCCCCCATTTTAAGCATATTGGCAGCCTGTGATATGGGGACAAAAACAATTTGTTTTTCAACAGCTTCAGATTCTGCACTGAAAATTCCTATAATCCTGAACGCTTTTGATGCAATCTCTTTTTGGGTGTCCTGGGACATGAGAATCAGCTTATTTCCGATTTTTGTATTAAATTTTTTAAGAAACGCTTTTCCCACAATGATTTTATTTTTATCTTCCGCTAAAAGAAACCGTCCAGATATCATGGCTTTGCCAATAAAAGAAATTTTTGCTTCCTTTTCAGGCTCTATCCCCACAAGGGTCACGCCGCCTGCGTGCCTGGCATTGGAAGCAATTGCATTTACCCTGACCCTTTTTGCCCAATGGGTACCTGGATCAAGGATTGTAGAAAGGGCCTTGTCAAGTTTATCAATATCATTCATGGAATTTTCAACAACAGGGTCATTACGATAATCTTTGTGATGGATTTGGATACTTCCCGTAAGGGTGGATATGGAGTTTTTCACCATCTGGGTTTCCATTCCCCGCATGAGTGCTCCCAGAAAAATCATGCTCCAGACACCTATGATCACTGCCAGCAGGATCACAATGGTTCTTCTTGGATTTCTCCAGATATTTCTCCACGCTAATATTATATACATAATTTCTTATCTCTTATACATTGGCCATGGCTTTAACAGGGTTCAATTTTCTTATTCTCAAAGCTGGAAAAACAGAAGACACAAAGGTAATCAAGAATACTACCAGAGGCCCTGCTGTAGCTGAAATCAGGGACAGTCTCGGATATAGTCTTTCCGGAATCCCATATTCTTTAAGTATGTCTTCCGTGCCGGCAATAAAAATCCCATATTTTTGAAAATAAAGCGTTACAAGGCTTCCGATTATGATTCCCAGAACAATCCCCACAATAGTCATGCAAATGGATTCAAGCATGACAAGCTTTGTAATCCTTGAAGGGCTTGTCCCAATGGCCATCATGACTCCAAACTCCCGGGTTCTCTCCAGAATAGCCATTAAAAATGTATTAAAAATGCTGAAGGCAACAACAATGACAAGGATGATATACATGATGATGCCGCTGACAAGATCCATTTGTATCCCCTGCAAAAGCCCCGGCATGATTTCCATCCAATCAGGGACTGCAAGAGAGTCATCCCCTTTGATAGTTAAAAAATTATTTTGGATGTTTTGTTTGATCATTGAGACATCCCCAAGGGAATCTGCTGTTATAACTGCTTCATGAACACTCGTCCCCATTGAAAAAATTTCCTGGAATCCTTTAAGCCCCATCATGATAACATTCCGGTCAAACTCATCAATGCCCGAGCTAAAAATGCCTTTTATGGTAAGAACTGCAGCTGCAATTGAACCGTCCCGCCCCTGTCCCAGTATGGTAATCTCGTCATTGATATTCACTTTTAAATTATTTAAAAGAAGTTCTCCTATAAGGGCTGCATATTCGTCATCCTCTTTTAGATAACTGCCTTTACGAACAAGGGATTTTATGCTTGAAACATTGGCTTCCTTTAAGGGGTCTATCCCGGTTACAACAACTCCATAGGTTCTTTTATCAGACGATACAAGTGCGAACCCACTGGTTCTGAAAGTGTAATTATCAATACCTTTTACCGTGTCAAGAAATTTTGCGACCTTGTCAGGGTTTTTAATGACAAGGCGCATTTTTTTGTCTTTAAGATATCCTTGTGCCTGGATCTGCAGATGACCTGTACTGATCTTAACAGAAGTATTAATCATCGTTTCATAACAACCAAGCTGGAAAGAGAGCATAAACACAAGGATCATACTTGCAAAGGCAATAGCTGAAATGGTAAGAAGTGTCCGCCTGGGATTTCGCCATATATTGCGCCAGGCCATTTTTAATTCTATTGACATGAAATATTCCTTAGATACCTGGATTTTTAAGATTGGTCCTGGTGAAAATATTTTTGCTCAAACTTTTTTCAAAGCTAATCTTCTCATATACAAACAGGGTATACTCATTTGTTGCATCTGATTTCTGCATTTTCCATCTCAGGGGGAAAAGCCTGTCGCCTGCCATCTGGATATCCCATGCAGTCATTATCTTAACAGGTGCAAGGTCTTCATCAAAAAAGGTTTCACTTAAAAGGATATTATCCTCACGTATGGTAAGTTTGATCATGCCCCAGATAACGGGGGCCTCGGGTTTGGGCATTGATTTTATAAAATATACTTTTTTTCCCTCATCGATTTTTGTGTTTTCCAGGGTATGCACATAATCTTTGATAAGGCTGTCACTCTTTGCAAGGTCGTTGTTGGAAAAATCCGATCCCTGCCAGCTTTGAGACATCATGGAAGGGGGAAGTTTGATAACCCGGTTTACCTTGGGATTATACATCCACATTCCTTTGCTGGCTTTAAGGGTGCCGTTCCCTTTATCCTTTGCAGGTTCAGTGATAACAAACAAGGAATCTGATTCACCCCGGGTCCAGGCCTTGAGGGTCATGACGCGTTCCCACTCAGGACGGTGAATGGTCATGGTTATGGTTGATACAGAGGCTTCACCCCGCCAGTAATCAAAGGCTTTTTTTACTATTGTTTCGGCAGACATCTGGGCGTGTGAGCTTATAGCAAAAAAAAGTATTCCAATGATCAATATGGTTTTTTTCATTCTGCCCCTTTAATCTGAATTAAGTGCGCAAATCAAGTTTTTATGATTATTTAGAATAAGCACATGATATATTCTGTGTCAATGGATTATACGATTGCTGATGTTGGCATTTTGGTTAAATGGTCCGATATAGCGAAAACCCGATATCAACCCTTAGTAATTCCAGTTGATGCATTAACAATTGCTGTCTGTCTTAGAAATCAGGCATAAAAGTTTTTCTCATTTTTTTCTCCTTAAAAATTTAGCGGCTGTTTTTTATACTTTGAAGAATTTGTTCAGGTGTGATACTAAGTTCAGTCAACCGCACTCCTGTTGCATGGCAGATGGCATTGGAAATAGCAGATGCAACATTGACCATGCTGCCTTCGCCGATTCCCTTGGCTCCAAACGGTCCGGTGGGTTCATTGGATTCCACTATAATGGGTTCAATCTCAGGAATATCACAGGACCTTAAAATACGGTAATCTGTAAAATTGGGATTTAAAATATGCCCATCTTTGAGCTGCAAGCCTTCTGTCAGGGCAAAGCCGATTCCCATGACACCGCCTCCGACAATCTGTCCTCTTACCATATCAGGGTTGATCGCCTTACCGACATCATAAGCACTTGTCAACTTTATAACCTTAACCCTACCGGTTTGCGTGTTGACTTCCACCTCGGCAAAGACAGCCCCATAATATCCCGGCATGGCCGGCGCAATGCCACTTGCTGACCCAATGACCTGTTCGCAGACACCCATATCCTGAATCTGTATTTTTTGCATCAGATCCTTGATGGAAATATTATTATCAGGATTTGATTTTTCAATTATATGGCCGTTTTTGATGATAAGCTGATTTGCTTCAACTTTAAGATATTTTTGGGCATGGTTCAGCATCTTCTGACGGGCATCCATTGCTGCATTCCTGACGGACAACCCACCGCAATAGGCCTGCCGGCTGCCATGAGTCCCGCAATCCAGCGGTGTGATATCAGTGTCTGTTTCTGAAACAGATATGTTGTCAAATTCAATCCCTAAAATTTCAGAGGCAATCTGGGCCAATACGGTCCTGTTCCCCTGTCCCTCATCTGCCGCGGCAGTATGTAAATTGGCAGTACCGTCAGAATTGATCATGATGGTGGCAGAGCCCGGATCAGGCAGCGCCCTGGCAGCTCCAGTACCATGCAGCATAATGGAAAGACCGATTCCCTTTTTGATGAGATCGTTTCCGGCCTGTCGCAATCTTTTTTCTTCCCAGCCACAGGATCGAGCACCTTTTTCTAAGCACTCTTTCAACCCGTTACTTAAAATCAGTTCATTAAGAACCGGATCCATTTCTCCCTCACGCCGATAATTTTTGAGTTTAAGGGCCATGGGATCCATACCGATTTTCCGGGCAATGATATCGATCTGCGATTCCTGGGCAAAATTCATCTGGGGGTTTCCGTACCCTCTAAGAGCACCGCATGGTGATTTGTTGGTATAAACGACAGTACCTGAAAAAGAATAATTCGGGATGTTATACAGCCCAATGCCGGTGGACATGCAGTCTGCGATCACACCAATATAATGCGTACCATATCCCCCTGTGTCTGATAGGATTTCAACTTTATTTGCTGTAATCATACCCTCTTTCGTTGCACCTGTTTTCATCCGAATCGTCATGGGATGGCGGGATTCAGTGGCAGAAAAATCTTCTTCCCGGGTAAAAGACATTTTTACGGGTTGCAGGGTTTGCCGTGACAGGTAGCTGCACATCACTTCAAGCCCGTGGATAACGCCGCATCTACCGCCAAAAGCTCCTCCGGTAAATGGTTTTATCACCCTGACCTTATTGAGAGACAAGCCCAGAGCCATGGCAAGATAATGCTGGCTCCAGTGGGGGAGCTGGGTTGAAGAGTAAACCGTCAGCTTACCATTGGATTGAAAGCTTGCCACGCAGGTGCCAATGGGTTCCAAACTCGCGTGTTTCTGCTTGGATGTGTGATAGGTGTTTTCTACTATAATATCTGCGGCCTTAAACCCTTCATGGACATTTCCAAACTCTTTGTTAACTTTAAAGGCAATATTTCCCTTTTTGTGAATGTTGACCTTAGTTTCCGTTAAAGCTGTATGCGGATCTTGTATAGATTTTAAGAGTTCATATTCAACAGTTACAAGGGAAAGTGCTTTTTTCAGCATTTCTTTGCTGGTGGCGGCGATCGCCAAAACCGGGTCTCCGATAAAACGAACAATATTGTCGTGCAGGAACATTTGTTCTTTCTTTTTTTCGGTTCTCAAAAAGAACCAATATTGAACCACTTTAGGAACATCAAAAATAGTTGCGACAGCCTTTACACCAGGCAATTTTTCAGCTGCTGATGTATTAATACAGGTTACCTTTGCATGGGCGTGGGGGCTGCGAAGTAATCCTGCATAGAGCATGTTTTCAAACCTAAGATCAGTGGCATATTTGGCAGCACCTGTTACTTTATCAATACCATCAATTCTCTGGAAAGATTTTCCCACAGCCGTATAAGAATCAGTCATTTTATTTTCCTCCGCATTTCCCCAGCAGCTTTCAGCACAGCTTTTACAGGTTGTTCATATCCTGTACACCGGCAAAGGTTGTTGGCAAGACACGTTTTTACCGTTGTTTTATCCGGGTCAGGATTTTGTTTGATCAGGGCGTGGCCGGCCATGATCATGCCCGGTGTGCAATACCCGCATTGAACTGCAGATTCAGTTAAAAATGCTGTCTGCAAAGGGTGCAGGTCAGTCCCGTTTTGAAGTCCCTCAATGGTCGTAACTTGCGCGCCATCCGCCTGGACAGAAAGCATCAGGCAGGCAAGGACTGCTTTACCGTTCAGATTGATTGTACATGCGCCGCATTCTCCTTCTCCACAACCTTCTTTGGTTCCGGTAAGCCCTATCTGGTCCCTTAAAGTGTCTATCAACCTATCCTGGAGGGTCACTGTTAAATCATGCCACTCTCCATTGACGTTCATCCATATATTCTTTTTTTTCATTTTCGGCTCCTTTCCCAGCTTTTTTCCAGAGAATTTTTAACCAAAACAGCTGCCATTTCTTTCCGATATCCTGCTGTTGCTCGATTATCATCTATGGGCGCGGATTCATCTGCCGCCAGCATGGCTGCCTGTTCGATTAACTTTTTATTCAGTGTCTGCCTGGAAAGTATGCCTGCTGCTTTTTTTGCCAGAAAGGAAGTCGGTCCTACAGAGCCTAAAGCTATCATAGCGCGCAGACAATTATTTCCATCGAGTAAAAGCTGTGTTGCCACATTGACAACAGCCATATCAACTTCAGTTTGATGATGCCGCAGTTTGATAAAAGAGGCACCGGTGGTTTCCTGATGGTTTGGAATGATAATTTCTAGTAAAATTTCACCAGGTAGAAGTGCCGTGCAATTGGGACCTTTAAAAAAAGTGTCTAATTGAATCGTGTGATTCCCTTTTGGCCCAGCAACAACAACACAAGCAGAAAGTGCAAGCAATGGTAATGCAAGATCTGCACATGGGGATGCATTACACAGGTTACCACCAACGGTTGCTTGGTTTCTGATGGTATTTGTAGAATGAGCCTCGGCAGCTTCTATAAGTCCAATATATGGATTTGAATGAAATGCCGAGGCCGTTACAAGACTATTGATATTGGTTGATGCACCTATACAGAGATTGCCTTTGCTTTCTTTGATATAATTTAATCCCAGATTTGAGATATCTATCAAATGGGTAATAGTATCAAATTGTGCTCCACATTGCCTTTTAGGCAGAATATCAGTTCCGCCTGCAATCACTTTGGCTGTCTTTCCAAATTTTAATAACAGGTCAACTGCCTGCTTCATGGTTTCGGGTTTGTAGTAATTTTCTAAATTATACTGGAGGGACATAATTCTATCTCCATTTGAGTGTGAACGAATTGTCAGTGAACCTGTCAGCTTGCATGGCTTTCAACCTTTAGTGTTAATCCTGTCAGCGGGCATTTGAACGGAAGGCTTTGCCAGGCAGCATCTGACTGGGCCGCCTTAAGCATATTACGCCATCCAAAACATCCTCTGCATTGCTGGTAGGTCTTTAGGCAAAACGGCCGACTGCCTTTTTGAAGAACCCGGGTGTAAAATTTTGGTTTGGACATGATTTTTTAATCCTTTCTTATTATATATTCACTGAACAAGTGTTTTGAACATTTGTTCAAAATATTGAATCAAACACAAAACTCAATGTCAAGAATTAATTTAAACCGTATGCCAATCCATGATATAATACGGAAGATACTATGTTGTTTTCTTGCATATTAAATATATTTGTGATTGTCTAATAGGGCTAAGGGATGTTGCACTACAGGTCATATCTATTGTCTAAAACAGGAGTCTGGTTTGGGAAAAGAAACAAAACGAAATAGCATTAGAGATATAGCAGCCCGGGTATTTGCCAAAAACGGTTTTGAACGAACAACGATAAGGGGCATAGCAGAAGAAGGTGGTATCAGTGCTGCATCAATCTATTATTATTTCGATAGCAAAGAAGAGCTATTGTACCAGATCTTAGATGAAACCATGAGTACCGGCCTGGAATTAATAAGAGCAATCGAAAAAAAAAAAATAAATCAAAAAGAGAAATTGATCGAAATCCTTCGAATGCACACCATGACAGCCATTGATTTCGACAAAATGAAGCTGCTGGTTCATGAACAAAACTATCTCACGTCTGAACATCGTGATGTTCTGATATTAAAACAAAAAATATATATGTCCCAATTAACAAAAGTATTTCAATCTTTGAAAGAAGACAGCCAGATGCGCGACCTTGACCCCAAAGTATGCGCTTTTGCTTTTTTTGGAATGGTCAGTTGGGCCTACAGATGGTTTAACCCGGATGGTGATATGTCTACCCAGCAGCTGGCAGATAATTTTACAGAAATTTTTACAAAAGGGATCTTTTTGAATCCCGAATAGCATCAATTTGTTTCACCTTTATCAAAACCGGAAACCCTCTATTTTAAGAAATGTTGTCAGATTGATCCTTCCCCATGTCTACTACTTACAGCAGATGCACCCAGGGGACTAATGGAAGAGT
>JACNHV010000102.1 GCA_014383445.1 Candidatus Desulfobacula maris
TCCCGATGTTGATCACGGATGAGATGCTGGCAGAATTTGTGACCTACGCCGATACTCATGCCAAGCTCCCCGCCGCGCTGAAGGAACGCTACCAGGGCCTGGCAGACCGGATCACGGTCTATACCCCCTTTGTCCCCGGTGAAAAGGATGCCTTCTGGCGGGAGATGGTGAAGAACGTATAAACGTTTCAATGTTTGAAGGTTTTCACATTTTCAGGTTAAAAGCAAGAGCCGAGGTCTTTTGAGATACTCGGCTCTTTTTACTGTATAATTTACGCATGGACACACATCCTGCCCTTGATGAGCTTTTGCTTAAACTCAATACAATTTTTCCAAGTATCCAAGAAAAATACCATGTAAAAAGTTTGGAAGTTTTTGGTTCTTTTTTGCGTGGTGAAGAGACATCCGAAAGTGATCTGGATTTGCTGGTAACTTTTTCGGAGATGCCCGGACTTTTTACTTTTGTAAAACTAGAGAATTACCTCTCCGATGCTTTAGGCATTGAAGTTGATCTGGTGATGAAAGATAGCCTGAAACCAAATATCGGCGAGCGGATTTTAGCAGAGGCACGACCGATATGATGGTTGAACGGATTTGGCTGGACTATCTCCGCGACATGATTGCGAATACGCAAAAAGCGATCTCGTTTGTCGGCAACATGGATTTTGATATGTTCTCGAAAGACGAAAAAACAGTCTGTTCTGTTGTTCGTGCGGTAGAGATTATTGGCGAAGCTGCTAAGAAAATTCCAGAAGATGCTCGCACAAGTTATCCGGAAATCCCATGGCGGGAGATGGTTAAGGCGTTTTGAAACACGAATGACGCGAATGAGCGAATATCTTTTCGGGCACAGGTATTACGAATGAAAACCTTGTAATGCAAGGAGGGAAGGCTCCTTGCATTTTATCTCATTGTGAGATATATTTCTTTTATGCATATCATCTCCCTTAAAGCTTTAAGAGAGTTTTGGGAAAAACACCCTGATGGAAAATCATCTCTTATACGCTGGTTCAAAATTTTACAAAAAACAGATTTTGACAATTTCGCTGCCCTCCGTACAGTTTTTCCATCTGCCGACAAAGTGGATAAATGGATTGTCTTCAATATCGGCGGAAACAAGTATCGACTGATTGCATCTATTCACTTTAATCGTAATAAGGTCTATATCCGCCATGTACTGACCCATGCAGAATATGACCGAGGAGCCTGGAAAAAATGACACTTTTTACAAATCAAATCCAAACCCACTGGGAGAGCATCAGCCCACTGCTCACATTCCACAATGAGCAAGGGTATGACGCGGCTGTCGCACGGATGAATGAATTGCTGGATGAAATTGGCACAGATGAAACACACCCTCTTTACGGCCTGCTGGATACGCTGGGTACCCTGATCCAGGTTTATGAGGAGGAACACTATCCCATCCCGGAAGCAGATGGGACAGGCGTTTTACGCTTTCTGATGGATGAGCATGGTTTGAAGCAATCCGATTTGTCTGAAATTGGATCTCAAGGTGTGGTTTCAGAGATATTGAAGGGTAAACGCGAATTAAATATACGACAGGTGCGTGCATTGGCAGAACGTTTCAACCTTTCTCCCGCGGTTTTTGTATGAGGGTGAGAAGGATGATTTCTGGCGGGAGATGGTTAAGGCGTTTTGAAACACCAATGACGCGAATGAGCGAATTGCACGAATAGGGGAAAAGAGTTTGATAGCAAAAAATAGAAATGACACTTAAATCAGGTGGTGATTTAAGTGTCATTTTGTTATTGTTGGGGGCATGGATATTAAGATATTTTTCCTTGAAATAGATTTTGAAATCAAATGCAAATTAAAGCTATTTGCATTTCGATTAGAACATAACCCCGCTAATAATGAGCGCATTCCTGGCTGTCAAAGCAGAAATCATACAGAATGTAAAGGCGAGCTATGGGATTGTGAGCGCTGCGGAAAAAGAGTATGTTGGGAGGAAGGATCTACAGATTTGATTGAAATTTGTGATGATTGTTGGGTGGATGTTAGAATAGAAGGAGCTATTCGGTATGAATCGGCGGACTAAAGTCCTGCCTTAGTTTATGAAAGCCCCTTCGGGGCTACTGGATACTCCAGTCTGAAGGACTTTCATGTACTGAGAAGAGGCTTTCAGCCCCGCACGGGAGAAAAAATGAAACAATACGAAGCTGTAATTGAAGCATTGAAAGAAAATGGTGGGTATGCCACACTTGGGCAACTTTACCAAGATGCTTTAAAATTTCCTGACGCCGAATGGAAAACAAAAACACCTTTCGCTAGTATTCGGCGTATCGTACAAGTACGCGATGAAATCTTCAAAATTCGTCCAGGGTTGTGGGCTTTAGAATCTGAACGAGATAAGGTGATGGAAATTTTCTCAGAAGATAAATCGAAGCCAAAAGCAAGAGAATACACCCATTCTTTTTATCAAGGTTTAGTCACTGAAATTGGCAATTTAAAAGGATTTCAAACTTTTGTCCCTGCGCAAGACAAAAATCGACCTTATGCTCAGAAGAAGCTCAAAGATATTGCAACCCTTACCGAATTTTACCCCTTTACCTATCCCGAAGTTTTGCGCCAAGCTATTACGATTGACGTGACATGGTTTAACAAAAGGCATTTTGCCGCATCATTCTTTGAAATCGAGCATTCCACAGATATTCACAGGTCTCTGCTTAAATTTGTTGAGCTTCAAGATTTTCGTTCAGATTTTTTCATCGTTGCTGATGCGCATCGAAAAGCAGAATTTGAAGACAAGATATCTTTGGCAGCTTTTTCTCCAATCCAATCCTTCGTAAAATTTATCGATTACAACAATGTCGCAAATCTTCACACAAAAATGACAGAAGTTGTTTTAGCTGAAAACGCAGTATTTTAGAGGCATTCACAATGGACATTGATCTTCAAATACGTATAGCAACATTTAACTGGCTATCTGAGCAAACAAATATTCTTGGCGAAGTTTTACCTCGGAATTTGCTTCAACAGGGATTTGAATTTAGGAATCAAAGAGTACCCTTAGTTGCTCCCAATGGAATTTTCAAACCTAAAATCATGGAGTTACCTCTAACCATTACGACTACGGTCCAAGGCCCTTATGATGATGACCTTTACTTATCAGGAAATGATGATTTTTTGAACTATAAGTATAGGGGAACAGATCCTAATCATCATGACAATGTTGGTTTAAGAAAAGTGTTTGAGCAACAAAAACCTTTGGTGTATCTACATGGAATTGATCCTGGTAAATATTTAGCTTTTTGGCCAGTTTATATCATTGCTGACGACAAAAGCAATTTGACTTTTAAAGCCGCGCTCGATAATATGGCATCTTTACAAGATGGTGAGTTTTTGCCCCATCAGATAAATGAAAATGCTTTGGGACGGCAGGCTTATATTACATCCACCGTAAAAGTAAGATTGCATCAAAGAAGTTTTCGAGAAAAAGTTTTACGCGCTTACAAATCACAGTGCACTTTGTGTCGATTAAAACACCCTGAATTGTTGGATGCGGCACACATCATCCCTGACAATTTACCGGAAAGCACTTACTCAATTGATAATGGACTTTCTCTTTGCAAACTCCATCACGCTGCATACGATAGACTTTTATTAGGTATTACACCTGACTATAAAATTCATGTTCGCAATGATATTTTGAGAGAAGAAGATGGCCCTGTCTTAAAACATGGTTTGATAGGGTTACATCAAAGCCAAATCTCATTACCAAAATTTAAAAAGTATTGGCCAAATCAGGAATATCTTGATTGGCGTTACCATAAGTTTTTAGAAACCCAATAATTCACCAAAATAAAACCCTGCCACATCATCACCCCGCGCGGCAAAATCCCCCGCCTACACAAGTGGTAAACAAAAACGCCCAGCGAAAAGCTGGGCGTTCATTTTTAACATTTATGCAGTTCGTGAAAAATATTTTCTGTTAAACACTCGCTTGCGCTTTTTTTCTGAGGATCCAGGTCAGCGCCATTCCGAGCGGGATCAGTGATAAGCCTCCCCCGACCAGTGAGATAACGGTGTAGCTGGTGGCGGCATACACCA
>JACNHV010000224.1 GCA_014383445.1 Candidatus Desulfobacula maris
CTCTCTCTCTCTCTCTCTCTCTCTCTCTCTCTCTCTCTCTCTCTCTCTCTCTTTGATCCCTTCCATACTAATAGCCTTTCCATTCAACATTAAATTCAAAAAAGCAGGGTGCTACCCAAGGGTATAAAACCATGTCAAAAACACAAATCCTGATCGTTGAAGATGATGCAATTATCGCAATGGACTTAGAAAGCCGGATGAAAAAACTGGGATACGGTGTCACCGGTGTAGCGGGTTATGGAGAACAAGCCATTGAGAAGGTAAAAGAAAATACGCCTGATGTGGTGTTAATGGATATTATCCTTAAAGGCGAGATAGACGGAATTGAAACTGCCGAGATAATACGCAATCAGTTTGATATCCCTGTTATATTCATTACCGGCTACGCAGATAAGGAAAGGCTTAAGCGAGCCAAATTGACTTATCCTTTTGGTTTTATTGTCAAACCATTCCAGGATAAAGACCTTGAAATCACCATTGAGATGGCGCTGTATGTTGCTAAAGCGGATGCCGAGCGCAGGAAGGCCGAAAAGCGTCAAGAATTGTTAATTAAGCTTTTGGAACTGCTGAACCAATCCAAAGAAAGGATCGATGAAATCCGTGACATTCTATTTTTGATAAAGGAAACCATCGGTTTTGAGGCGGTTGCTATCCGTTTACAAGAAGGTGAAGACTTTCCGTACTACCATGCAAACGGATTTCCGGCCGAATTTGTTGAAGCTGAACGAAACCTTTGCGCACGCGATCAACATGGCGAAATAATACGAGACTCTCAAGGAAAGCCTTATCTTGATTGTATGTGCGGGAATGTGATTTGCGCAAGGACAGATTCATCTCTGCCCTTTTTTACAGCCGAAGGCAGTTTCTGGTCAAACAGTACCACAGAGCTTCTGGCCACAACGACAGAGGCTGATCGCCAGGCTCGCATGCGCAACCGCTGCAATGGCGAAGGTTACGAATCCGTGGCCCTGATACCGCTGCGCTCGGATGATAAAATTATTGGATTGCTTCAGTTAAATGACAGACGCAAAAATATGTTTACCCTGGAAATGATCCACTTCTTTGAAGGAATGGGAGACAGTATTGGAATAGCCCTTGATCGCCAGTGGACACGGGCGGCACTGGAAGAGCGGATGAAAGAACTGAACTGTCTTTACAGCATCTCGGCCCTGTTGGAGTTGCCGGGCATCTCGTTAGGCGAAATATTTGAGAGAACCATTATGTTCATCCCTCCGGCCTGGCAGTTTCCCGACATTACTGCGGCCCGTATTGTATGGGGTGGACAGAGCTTCCAGACGGGAAACTTCAGGGAAACGCCCTGGATGCAGAGCAGCAAGATTATTGTGTATGGCAAGCCGGGTGGACAGGTGGATGTATGCTTTCTGGAGGAGCAACCGGCGAGCAATGAAGGACCGTTTCTGACAGAGGAACAACATTTGCTTAATACCATAGCCGAGCGGTTAGGTAAAATCATCGAACGGATAAGTGCGAGGGATGCCTTGCGGGAAAGTGAAGAAAAATATCGTTCTCTCGTGGAATCCACCAATGACTGGGTGTGGGCATGTGATCTGGAAGGTCGCCAGACTTTTGCCAACGAGGCGGTAAAAACAATATTAGGTTATGATGTTCACGAGATTGAAGGTGTTTTATATGAAAATTTAATTCATCCGGAAGATCAGAAAAAAACCAGACAATGGTTTAAAAGCTCGATAGAAAAGAAAAAGGGTTGGAAAAACGCTGTTATCCGTTGTCGTCATAAGGACGGTACTCTAAAATTTCTTGAATCTACGGCTCAACCGAGCTTCGACGCCAAGGGCAATCTGACAGGCTTTATTGGCATTGACCGTGATATTACCGAGCGCAAGCGGGCCGATGATAATCTAAAAGAAAATTTATCTTTTTTACAAACACTGATCGATACCATTCCGAACCCGTTGTTCTATAAAGATGTAAAGGGTGAATATTTAGATGTCAACAGGGCCTATGAAGAATTTTACGGAAAACCCAGACAAGAAATTATCGGTAAGACCGTATACGATATGGGACCCAAGCATATCGCTGACAAATATTATGAGAAAGACCAGGAACTTTTCCAACGCCCGCAAAAGCAGACTTATGAACGGAAGGTTATCAATGCCGCGGGGGAAACGCGGGATGTAATCTTTAACAAAGCCAGCTATGCGGACCAGGAAGGCAAGGTAAAAGGTTTGATTGGAATTATTTCCGACATCACCGAGCGCAAGCGAGCGGAAGAGGCATTGCGGGAGAGCGAAGAAAAATATCGTTCAATCATGGAAGCTATGGATGACGAGGTGTATATTTGCTCACCTGACTTTCGCATAGAGTTCATGAATCCGGCCATAAAAAAAAGGATAGGTTATGATGCTACTGGCGAACCCTGCCATAAGGTGATGCATGGGCTTGATGAAAAATGCCCGTGGTGTGTTCATGGCAAGGTTATGAAGGGGGAGACTGTCAAAACTGAATTTGTCAGCCCTAAAGACGGCAAAACCTTTCATGTTTCTAACTCGCCCATATTTCATACAGATGGTTCAATCTCGAAATTAACTGTTTTCCGTGATGTTACTGAAACCAAAAAAATGATTGAACAACTCCAGCAATCCCAAAAGATACTCTCCATTGGCACCCTTGCCGGAGGCATTGCCCATGATTTCAATAATATTCTTTTTCCGATAATGGGTTTTGGCGAAATGGCACTGGATGATGCACCTGAAAACAGCCCCTTGCGAAATAAGATTGAAGAAATTTTACAAGGGATCAAACGGGCCCGTGATCTGGTCAAACAGATTCTGGCGTTCAGCCGTCAATCCGGCCAAGAATTAAAACCATTGAAAGTCCAGCTTATTGTCAAAGAGGTCTTGAAACTCATCAAATCCTCGATACCGACAACAATAGAAATCAAACAGCACATAACCAACCAATGCGGTTTGGTTATAGCAGATCCCACCCAGATTCATCAGGTGGCCATGAACCTGATGACCAATGCTTATCACGCCATGGAGGATGAAGGCGGAAAACTGGAAGTGACCTTACAAGAGGTTGAATTAGGAGTTAACGATTTCATAGATCCGTCAATGAATCCTGGGCCATATGTTTGCTTGTCCGTGGCTGATACCGGCACAGGTATGGATCAAATAACGCTTGAGCGCATCTTTGAACCTTATTTCACCACCAAGAAAACTGGCAAAGGCACCGGGCTGGGGCTTTCTGTAGTGCACGGCATTGTAAAAAGTTATCAAGGAGATATAAAGGTTTACAGCGAGCCGGGAAAAGGTGCTGTTTTCCATATTTATCTGCCTGTTATCAAATCCCGGTTTGAAACAGAGAAAACTGAAGCTATCGAACCGGTTCCGAAAGGCACCGAGATGATTTTGCTGGTCGATGATGAAGAGTCGATTGTTCGGATGGAAACGGAAATGCTGGAGCGGCTTGGGTATGATGTTACGGAAAGAACCAGCAGCATTGAAGCATTGGAGGCGTTTCGAGATTCTCCCGGCAAGTTCGACCTGGTTATAACCGACATGACCATGCCCAATATGACCGGAGTTCAGCTTTCACAAAAGCTTCTGGAGATCAGACCTGATATTCCGATCATAATTTGTACCGGATTCAGCGCAAAGATTGACAACGCAAAGGCAAAGGAATTCGGTATTCGTGGTTTCGTGATGAAGCCGGTGGTGATGAGTGAACTTGCTAAAAAGATCCGGGAAGTGCTGGATCAGGAGGAAGGATAAACTATGGCTCGCATTCTTATCATAGACGATGAAGTTCAAATACTGAACATGCTGCGCCAGATGTTAGAGGGCGAGGGGTATGAGGTAATTGATGCTCCTGATGGAAAGGAGGGTTTAAGACTCTATCGAGAAAATCCCACCAACCTGATTATCACGGACTTAATTATGCCGGAAAAGGAAGGGATAGAGACCATTGTGGAGCTTCGTCGGGATTTCCCAGATGTCAAGATCATAGCCATATCCGGAGGCGGACGGGAGTCCCCGGACAACTTTTTATTGAATATATCTGGAAAGCTTGGGGCACAACGAACATTTGCCAAGCCTGTTGAACGGGAAGAGCTTTTAAAGGCAGTTCGGGAACTCCTCAAGTAAATTCTTGCCACCATCAATCCTGGATCACCGGAACCTTCTGGCTCCTTTAGCAATATAAAAATAGTAGCATAAAACCCATTCCACTCCAGCATTCCCCTGATCGGCCAGATCCTATCAGATTGCTTTGGCTTCATTCGGTGATTGGTCCGCTGTGGGCTTGGGACAAGAAGGTTGGGACGCTATTGCTGTGCTATGCTATAAAGTTACAGACAGCGGACGGATACTCAAAGGGCCTGGTGATTATTTCTTTGAAGGGAAAATTTTATGGGGCAATTAATTTCCGTTGGTATAGCAAAAAGACAGGTGGCCTTAGCAACTGACTTTGATGAACTGAAAGATTTAAGAGATAAGGCAGAGGTTCTCCGGCTTTACGCTAAAAAGGCCGGTGAAGGTCTGAAACAACAGAATCTCTGCGCGGAGATAAAAATTAGGGCTGAGCGCCGATGTGGAGAGTTGTTGCCGGATCAGATCAAACGCGGTGGTGATAGAATATCGAGACCAAGGTTAGCGAACCTAACCTTGAAAGATCTTGGCCTCAGTAAATACCAGTCGCACTGCTGGCAATCAATCGCCAAAATACCGGATGATATTTTTGAAGCTCATATTGCAAAGGTCAAAACCAAAAACAGGGAATTAACAACAGCCAGCCTTTTAAGGATTGCAAAAGAGCAGCGCAGAAAAGATAAGGATCTGCGAAAGGCTACAATTCCTGATGATCTGCCGCCAATGACAGAGCGTTTTGAACTCATCCACGGTAAATTTCAAGAGGTGGATTTAGAACCGGCCAGCATCGACATTATCATCACCGATCCACCATATAATAAAAAACATGTTTCTCTGTATAAAGACCTGGCCGTATTTGCCTCTGATGTCCTAAAGCCCGGAGGTTCTCTTTTGGTAATGTCAGGATTATATTATCTGCCGGAAATACTGGCGCTGATGGTTCCGCATATAAATTATCATTGGACGCTAAACTATTTTACCCCAGGGTCAACTTTACAATTGTGGCAGAGAAAGGTTATGTCCTGCTGGAAGCCGGTAATCTGGTTTGTAAAAGGCAAATATGGTGGCGGCTGGATCAAGGATGTTTGCAAGTCAAATGGGCCGGACAAAGGACATCACAAAATGGGGCAATCTGAATCCGGTATGGCTGACCTTATTGAAAAATTTACATATCCAGGCCAAACGATCTGCGATCCTCTGTGCGGTGCTGGTACAGTCGGTGTTGTGGCATTAAAGATGAACAGACATTTTATCGGCATTGATGTCGATAAGCAGGCGATAGAGACCGCTAAAATTAGATTTCTTGAGGTTGGCGGGTATGAAGAAAAACCGATGCCAAAGTCAAAAGAGGCGATCTGAGGTGATTCAGTAATATAAAAATCTTCTCTTAGTAGCAGAAACCCCTCCACCAGACCAATCTCCCCCTTCCCTGTAATCTGGACGCTTCTACTGAGACCGCTCCCAGAGAAACCACACTCTGAATAAGACCGATTCTGCTGGAAACACTGCTACTGTGCTATGGATACGATTTTATTATAGTATCGACGCCGGGAACCGCTTCAAAATCGGTTGTGGTCGACCGGGTACAAGCTCCCTCGATCAGCATCCACGCAAAATATATTTTTCTGTTTATTTTAAACGCTTTTCTGAACCCATACCCTTTCCATTGATTCCAGAAGACACACCCCTTAAATCGCCTCTCCGTGCGCCTGAAACCGGTTTAAATTGAGTTCGCAGCGGGCTTAGCAATAGCAGTCCAAAAACCCACCAAAACACCAGCATGCCTATTTACACCGATAGCGGTGGGAGTGTTGCAGGGGTTGATGCTGGGAGTATGGCAAGGGGATATTATGGGTGGTTGGGTAGCCTTTACCCAAAAGAAAACCCCTGGAGTTGACCAGACCCCAGAGGCAATTTTGGAGGTCCCCTCAAGGCGATATGCCTCAAGGCGACTATGAAGGTGCTCTAAAAAGAGCATTACTAATATATCGACAGAATGGCTGAGAATCTTTAATACAAGGGGTGGTTGGGATGCTGATGCAGACAGGTTGGGATGATGCTACTGGGATGGGGATACGGTTTTATTATACTAAAAGGTTGCATCGGTTTGATTTTTTTATTTCAATGGGTTATGGACATAATATATCAACAATAACAGGTAAGAAGGAGTTCGATAGAACAGATAGAAGGAAAAAATGGATATGTTTAATGTTAAAGATTTTACATTTATTATTCCTCCACTCTGGGAAAAAGATTGGAATGGAGCAATTTCCAAGGCCAAAGGAGCTGATAGAGATTTGCTCATTTGCCAAGCTCAAGCATTGAGTATGCTTAAGGATATAAATAACTTTAAAGTAACTCCAGAGCGCATAGCATGGTTGAGTATGTGGACAAAAGCTTTTGCCGCACTTGAAGGAGCAAAAGCAGCACTTGGAATAAATTCCCAGTATATCTTTAAAATAATCCAAAGAGTATCCTTTGAAGGCTGCCTTCATGCGGAACTAATCTTTGAGCCTCTTTCGAATATGTATAGAATGAAACAATCGAATAAAAAGGTAATAATCTCAAAATGGTTTGAATCCGGCACATATAACCAAATTATCATTAGACTACAAGCTTACGCCGCATGGTGCTTTTGGAATGACAAACTCTTTTATGAGGAACTTTTGGATAGCCGAACGCTTCACGGAATCTGGGACCCTGAACCCGCAAAACAAATTCTAAATGATCCTGATATGCTATCTGTACATAAAAAAATTTATGGCCCTCTTGACATAGAAACAAACAAAGCAGAACTAAAGGAAAGTCGATTAAAAATGGAGGAATTTTACCGGGAGAAACTTAAACGAACAGAAGTCTGGTTAGAATATCCTTCTTTAGTACAATGGAAAAAGAAAATTGAAGAATTAAGGAAAAAACCCGATGGGCCAATAACATTCTTTACTCTTTTTGATGAATCTGTAAAAAGCGTCCCAAAGCGTTTATGTAGCGTTGACCTTCGATTTGCCTACGCTTCTTACATGGAAGGATCAATGCTTATCCATGGTTCAACGATAGATCAGCTTATGCAAATTGATGAAAAGAAAATATTCCCAAGTTTCATTGGCTCTGAAGAAACATCAGAATCATCGGCTGCCCAAATTAGTTCGACCTGTAATAAGATATTCGTATTGCTGTATATTTTCCGAAACTCTGTTTGGAATTTGCAAGACAATGAAGAATAAAAGGCCGTAGGAAGCAAAGATGGATTTAGATACATTAGCCGACAACTTATGATCAATACATGCTACTACTGCGAAGAGGAGGCGAACACCGACGAACATGTGCCTCCCAGAGCCATTTTCCCAAAATTAAAAGACACTCCTGAAGGACTTGACTACCGGAAAAATCTCATCAAAGTCCCTTCTTGTGAAGTTCATAATACTGAAAAATCCAAGGAAGATGAATATCTCCTATATGTCTTGGTAATGAGCCTACCTTCGAATAAAATTGCGAGGAGTCAGTTTCTTACAAGGGTTCGCCGAGCTATTGACCGACGCCCTGGTCTTCAGAGACGGCTATTAATTGAAACGAGAGAAGTAAGAATAACAAACAGGGAAAGAATGATCAAGTATCCAGCACATGAAAATATGCTGATTTGATTTGAGGTTGTGAACGATTCTGGTGAGAGCACTTGGACTGGGGTCTGACGATTCTAATGTGATTTGACACTTTTACTATGTTATTTTTATTATGCTAAAAGGACTCCCCAAATCACCCGCTGAAAAAAAATATTTTCTGTTTTTTTATGCACACCGTTTTAGTCCATGCCTTCCTATGGGTTTCAAAACTAACACCTGTTAAAACGGCTGTCTGCTCGTCACAGAGGTATTTCTGTGCGATAGATCTGGAACAAATCTCAATGCCAATGAATGGCTAAAAATCGACTGGATCAAGCGGATTTTAAATGGCATTAAAAAGGAACTGTTCCCGGCGTCAGCGGCACACTCCACCTGTGAAAGGGGGCTTTATCAGGCCGGTTATATCCACGCGGTCAACACACCAGTTGTTGATGGCGGGAACAAGGGAAATTTAAATCTACATTATCAAGCGGAACTGGATTCAAGCTTGGGACAGGTTCGGCTGGTGCCAGGCAGGAGCAGGAAAGATTAAAATCTACCAAGAGCAAAGGAATTTGATTTAAGGCTTGAGATTAATTCGTCTTGATTCAGGAATATTTTTCTTTGTTTATAATCTAATTAATATAGTTAATCTAACCAATCTAACAGGCACCTTAACTTCTTGATATGTTAGGCTGATACAGACAATCAATGTAGCACATCCGCGACATAGTATGTCGCACATCTGCGACGTAGTATGTAGCATATCTGCAACATAGTTTGTCCTACATCTGCGACATGCTTAACAGCATAAATAGACATGTTTATTCTTTTTGGTCTTCTTATCATACTTTTTCAATCCAACGATATACACATTGACATTCTTATGCTTGGGATGTCTGGCTGTTTTAATGCTTTCTTCTTTTTCAAGTTGCCTTAACCATCGACTGATAGTGCCCCTATGAACTCCAAACCAGTCAGCCAATTCATCTTGTTTTGCAACAACGGCTATTGCATCCTGTCCTTTATAGTAAATATTATACAGATCATAAGGATCTGATTGCTTCGGACTCTTAACGGCTCGTCTCATCAGTTCCAATAGCAATGTCGCCTTACTTGCCTGGTTGTGTCTGTATTTTTCGCTTTCCATAATTTCATACCATAATCTAAGGAATCGGTTTCCGTTGTTATTTTTATGCTGCGTTCGTTCTTGCTCATTCAGTACCGTTGATTTTATATTATCAGGCTGAGGCTCCGTCTGCTTCTGATCGGTATTTTCTATCTCACTCAAACCATTCTTTACTCGATGCATATCTCTTATTAATTTTTTAGAGTACTTTTCCCCGCTTTCGTAGCAATGCAAACAACCCTGTGCTATTTCTGTTCCGAACTCCTTTTCGATTTCCCAAAAAGTTTGGCGTTCATTTGTTGTTGGATTCCATAATAATTCCTCTTTCTTACTCACTGCTTCCGCCTTTCTATCCGCCTTAGTATTATTTTTAGAGTGGGTGGGAGCCAAGGCGGTGACTTTTTCAGCTTTAGTCCGTCGATTAAAACCTAACCCACTCTTATAATCCTAAATGTTTAAGCGTATTTTTGAGCCCGCTTTCTTCGCTCTCTTTCTTTTTCCCACTGTTTAGATGCTTCATAGCGTCTCATTTGTTCAGCCTTAGCCTGTTTAAGAATTTCCTTTTCTTCTTGGTTCAAAGGCAATTCGTGCATCTGATATACAGATAGCATTGCCTGTCTATACTCGTCTTCAGGAAGGTGGTCGTAGTTATGGCCGTACATATAATCAAGTTTGTCCCTACAATATTCCCAATTTTCAATATCCTCTCTTGTCATTTCTTGACGAGTCATCAGTTTACCATTTACATTCCATTTTCTATCAATATCTCCAAGCATAAAATCATTCTCCTTTAATATTTTTATTAAGGCCCGTCTCAAAAAAGAAACGGGCCTTTTCCAAATTCATTTAATCCATTTCCCCGAGAAAAACTTCAACACCAACGAAATCAGCAAATTGTTTTACCGCTTCGTTGTAATCACAACCGGTCATTTCCATGATAAATGTGAAGATATCCATCTTGGTTGTACTGCAACCTGTAGATGTGCAATTTAACGTATTAAAATCATGAAAATCCTCTCGATTCTGATTAGACAAATAAAAACTTGGGAAATTTCCTTCGTGATACGGAAGAGGGCAATTAGCCTCAAAATAGATTTCACCAACAATATCGTCTAAAGGCACAAAAACGTTTTTCTTTTTATGCCATTTGATACCAAATTGTTTTTCAGTAAATTTGGCTGTCTCGTTGAAATAATCTAAGGTTTTTAATTCGTAAGGCCGGATTATTCTATTTGTCATTTTTAAACACCTCCTTCCTTTCTTGATCTTCAGCGGCTTTTTTCGCTGCGGCTAAGAGTGTGAATCCTGCATTCAAATATTGTTTAATTTTTCTGATGATTCCGAGATCGGATTCAGAAAAATATCTGAATGCCCGTTGGCCACAAATAATTCTCGTTGCTGTGGGGATATAATTCCGATCCTCCCAATTTCTTAGCTGTTTTACCGTAATTCCGCATAAATTCGCCGCTTGGCCGATGGAATACTTTTTAGATTTAAAATCTGTCATAATAGTTCCTCCTAATAGTTTATTTGGGGATAAAAAATGTCCCCTTACCTTAATGAGGTCAGTTAATTCCGGTGTTGGAACGACATGTCGGAATAAGTCCGTCCTTACCTATAAGGAGGTTAGTTAAATAATCATAAAAACAGCCGTTTATGCTAAATCTGCCTATGAAAATATCAAATTTTGGCTGAAATCGGCGAAAATCAGGGGAATTCTATGGTTTGGGGGCGCTTTTAGGAAGATTTATGCCGAAATTTATTTGGATGAAATGGGAATTAAAAAAGAGTCGGGAGAAAAAAGGGGATTGTTGATGTTAAAGGGAAGGGCTGGATGCTGTGCTTAAAATGTGTCGTTCAGGATGATAGGGGAAAAGGGAAGATATGGTTTCTCAATGATGCAAATTTTGGGGCTATAATTTTTGCTGGGAGGAAGGCAAACATCTTGTATTTTGGTTTCAAAGGCCGGAGCGCAACGGAGTAAATATCCAGTGCAGCGTCTTTTTATGTGTTTTTAATTCCATTCATTTTCAAACTTGCCCGTATTTTTCATCCGAAGCCAGAACGGCGGAAGCTGATTTCTTAATTCATTATCTTATCTCTCAATGCCCCATATGAATCAATCACATCATATTTAATATCCGCATGCCCCAGGGCTATAAAATGTTTCTTAGCATAACTGATTTTCTTCTGTTCGATCTCTTTCAGTTGCAGCGTTTCCATACTTCCTTTAGTTTCAGCAATGAAATACACATACTTAAATTTGTCGGTATTAAAAACTATTGCCCAATCGGGATTATAATTTCCAAGTGGTGTAGGAATTTTAAAACCACCTGGAAGTTTTGCATAAACGAGAACTTCTTCGCATTCAAGATCAGAGGCGAATTTTCTCTCTATATCAGAATCGGTTTTTACATAATCGTGCACATGTTTTTTGACTTCCAGAATGTTCTTGGCAAGGGAACCTTTGAAATTATTTATGGTAAAAATGCTGTCATCATAAGTCTTGTCTGTTTTTGAATAAACAATGTTGTTTATTAGCATCGCCGCTTTTTCACTGTTTATAATTCGTGCAACACCCTGTATGAAACTCTCCGGATTAACTCTGAAGTTATAAAACGTATTCTGCCGCAAACCCTGCAATATTTTAACGATTGTTTTTCTGGTAAGGTTTGTCTCTTTCGCAATTTCAGCCACTAAGTCATACTTCAAAGAACCAAGAAGAGACGCTGCCCTTTCTGTTATACTTTTCTCCTTTATCATGCTTTCACCGGCTTTAAGTGACGCCTCATCAATTTTGTCCTGTTGTTGGCCGGAAGTTATGCTTATGAAAATCTTTTTTACCGTCAGATTGTTATCAATTGCTATTATACATTTCACGATAAGTTCTTGACTGGCAAAATCCACTTCATAGACGGTCTTTACTTTAATTTTTTTCCATAAATCCTGAAACTCTTTTTTAGCAAAATTATCATTCGGCTTTAAAACAGGTTCATCAATGTTATTGTCGCTTTCATTTTCAGCGGCTGTAAAGTTTGCTGTTGTGTAAATATTCTGTATCAGTTCTGCAACACAGCTTTCAAAACCCTTTAATTTTCCGGGAACTTCGTATGTTTTGCTTTCTATGGCTTTGATTAAGACATCTGTAATCTGGTAATTATTATCAATATATCCTTTAATCTTCATATCAAAGATTAAATCCATTGAACTCTGATTATCAAAGGTGAACTTCTCGCCCTTTTCATTTTTTAATACACGGTTATTCAATACATCAATTGTAAGCTTGACCGGTCGTTCGGATAGTGTCGCTACAATTTCATTCTGAAGAGCCTTTGCAAAAGAATCATAAGATTCGCTGGCAACCACGGTTAATTTGTTTATATCAAAAAATTCATTTTCCAGAACAGAAGTGTCCATGCGCTCGCCATGGGAATTTACGCAAATACGCAAACCTCGTCCTATTTCCTGCCTTTTGCTGATTTCTGACTGACTGTGTTTCAAGGTACATATCTGGAACACATTGGGATTATCCCAGCCTTCCCGCAGTGCAGAATGAGAGAAAATAAAGCGGGTTGGTTCATTCAGGCTTAAAAGCTTTTCTTTATTTTTCATGATAAGATCATAAGCACTTACATCATTACTGATGCCGCCCTCATTTTTGTTTTCTTTTGAATTGATTAAGCGCCCCTTTTTATCGATTGAGAAATAACCTTTGTGAATTTCATCCACTGCAAATCTGTGCAAATAGCCATTGTACTCTTTTTCAAACAAATTTAACTGGCTGATTGCCTGCTTATATTCCTCTTCAAATATTTTTGCGTAGTCACCTTTTTGCTGGTTATTGCTTTTATCGTACAGCCGGTATTTTGCCACCTCATCAATAAAAAAGAGGGATAAAACCTTTATACCTTTTGAAAACATCATACGCTCTTTTTCAATGTGAGATTTTACGGTCTCTCGAATCTGTATGCGGCGGACATGTTCTTCATCCACATCTCCGGTTGTTTGCCCGACGGTTAACTTTACACCATTGGTAAAGGATACTTTGTTGGTTAATCCGTTAATCGCTTTTACAACAAAACCTTTATACTGTTTGAGTTCATTTGAGAGAACAAACAAATCATCCTTTTCTTTTACCTGTCTGATTTTTTTCTGAATGCCGTTGCTCTGTTTGACCTCAAGCTCCAAATAGGCAACTGGATACTTATTGGTACTAATCTGGATTCTATCGAGAAAGAGATAACTGTTCGTACCGGAATTACCAACGACTTCAATCCCTTTTACACTTATTTTTTTAACCAGCTTCTGGTTATAGGCATCAATGGCATCGAGGCGGTAGATTTTATTGAACTCTTTTTTGTGCGTAGCCGAGTATCGCAGTGTAAAAAGCTGATTGAACTCTCTGGCGGTGAATATCTTCTCTGCTTTTTCGCCAAAACGTTGTGGTTCATCAATGATTAAAATCGGCCGTGCCCGCTTGATAATATTGATAGGCTTCTCTGACTGTAAAGAATCTAATTTTTGATAAATCTTGCGGGATTCCTTGCTGGTTGTAGCAAAAGCCTGATAATTCATAATAATCACTTCGATATTGGCAGTGTCCGCAAAGCTTTTAATGTTTATTAAATTTGATTTATTTTGGGTGTTGTAAATCGAAAACCGGATTTTTTTACCGTATATTTCCTGAAAATGCTCCGCTGTTATTTCAAGGGATTTGTTCACGCCTTCACGGATAGCCACTGAAGGCACCATAATGATAAACTTGTTCCAGCCGTAATGCTTGTTGAGTTCATACATGGTTTTGGTATAGACATAGGTTTTGCCTGTTCCGGTCTCCATCTCAATGGTAAAATTGAGCCCGTCCAAACTACTGATCGTTTTTAAGCCCTGTTCTTTTTGCAGGACTTGGACATTTTTGAAAATATCAATATCGGTATCCAGTTTTTTGTTGGAAAATATCTTTTCCGTAAAGAGTCCTGTCCTACTAATATCTTCTTTTCTAAATCCCTTGCTTTGTCCTTCGAAACAACGGACAACGGCCATGGTGGCATCGGTCTGGTAGGGTTGCTGCTTGAATATCAGTTTCATAATTATATCACCGTCACTTTTGTTTCCGGCGACAGTCTTTTAAACCGTTCTTCCACATTGATGCGGTCTTTGTCATCTTTAAAGCTGGCATCTTTAAAGACTACTTTAAAAGGCTTCAGGTCTGCTATGGTATCGACAATTTTGAAGTCAATGTTATTATCGAAACAGGCGACAAGGGCATTGGTCTGGACGATGTAAACGGTATTGCCGAGTATTTTTTTTGTTTCAATAGGCAAGGAGAGTTCAAGTCCGAGTTCAAGAATAACTTGTGTTAAAAGGTCTTCGGGTGTGCGGTCTTCTTTTATGTTGCTCAATAAATCATCAAGCGTCATTTGTTTTAACTCACTCGGGTGATAAAACACATCTTTCATGTTGGTGGAGTCGGTTTTGTAAACACGGAAGCCGATATCGAGCTTACTGGTATCAACAGGTTTTTCTCCGAGTTTTAGCTGCTGAGATTTAGATTCGAGTTCAGAGAGGATTTTCTTACCTGAACGGCGGATGCGCTCTTTGCCGATTTCTGCGATGGTTTTGTAACCTGCTTTGTAGGCTTCGCTTTTTTCGTCGGTTTTTTCGGGGAACTGAACCATGATGAATTTGCGGTTGCCCCCGTCTTCAGAGTTGAGTTGCATTACTGCATGGGCGGTTGTGGCGGAGCCGGAGAAAAAGTCGAGGATGATGTCTTTTTGAGAAACCGTTAATTTTAATATGTCTATTACTAAATATAGTGACTTAGGAAAATCGAATACATTCACGTTCAATAAATTTTTGAGCAAATTAGTACCATGAAATTCAGATTGATATTTTTTGTCTATCCATAAGTTCTTCAATACCTGTTGTTCATGATATTTATGATATAAATTTATTTTATCATTTTCTTTTTTAGCTAAAAAATAGCCTTTTTTCTTGTTTAATTCTTCAAAAGAACTTTTAATGTTTTTCCAAGAGAACTCGCCCTGATTAGTTACTGGATACAGCTCATAATACTCTTTATTGTATGAAGTGGTTAATTTTGAAAGATCTTTACTAACATAAATTGGATACCAGTTATTAGGTTTGTTTTTTCGAGACCATACTGTTCTTGCCCTAATGTAACTTTCATACCTATATTTACCATTTTTATCAGTCTGATCAAATGTTTTTATAACATCTTCGTCAATTGCTACTTGGTTAAATTTAGCAAGTCCAATATTTTTTGCGTACACAAGCATGTATTCTATATTCTCAGAAAAAAATACAGCTTGATTCCTACCTTTAGGGTTATGTTGTACAGTGACAGTTGCAATCCTATTCTCCTCGCCCCAAATTTCATCACTAATCAACGTTAAGCTATGTAATTCATTATGATCAATTGCAATGGCAATAAATCCATCATTGGTTAATAGATCTCTGGAAACCACCAGACGCTGATACATCATGCTCAGCCAATCGGAATGAAACCGTCCATTGCTATCGGTATTCCTAAACAACTTCCCACCTTCTTCATCCATAGCTCCAATTTCTTCATCATATTCTGATTCTGATTTACTAAAAGCATTGTGGTAAATCATTGCTGTTCCCGTATTAAACGGCGGGTCAATGTAGATCATCTTTACTTTGCCCAGATAACTCTCCTGCAAAATTTTCAGCGCTTCAAAGTTATCCCCTTCAATATACAAATTTTCGGTGGTATCGAAATTGAGCGATTCTTCCCGGCACGGTCTTAACGTTTTGGTTATGGGCGTATTGGCTTTTAGAAGTGACGCCTTTTTCCCGGGCCAATCCATCCGGTAGCGTTCGTCATCGGCTTCCACAAGGTTTTGGGATAAAATCTGTTTAAGCAGGTCAAAATCAACAGCCTTTTTGAGATTGCCGTTTTCATCTTTTGTTTCGGTAATTACATTGGGAAATAATGCAGCAATCTGTTCTATATTTTTATCCGTCAAATCCGGTGTCTGCATTTTCAGCTTGTCCATTATTTCACCTCTCCTTTAATATCTTTAAGCTCTGCTTTCTTTGCCAGCAGAATCTTGTTTATCTCAACCTTGCGGTTAAACTGTTTTTCCTTTGAAATTTTATTTTCCAGAGCGACTATCTCGTTCTCTAATAGCTTAATCTTTTTATCACCATCAATAATCTCTTGAAAACTGCTTTTCGTTTTTGCTTCGTTCCGAATAAAGGCTTTCACCAATTTCTGATAAACCTTTTCCAGATCAATGCCGGTGAAATCAAAAAGCATATCTTCATTCCAGTTTGAAAAATAGTAGTTTTCAACACTGGTATTTTCTTTCAATGTTATTCCATACGCCACGCTCTCATTAAATACAAAGCGATATAAAATCTGGTAAGGTATTGTTTTATCAATAACCTGCAGAACTTTTTTAGGGATTACCTTTTCTTTCAACTCAATTTCAAATATCTGTATCTCTGTAACTGTAGCTGTTTTGGTAAAGCCGACAGTGCTTTCAGCAAGTTTATACTTCCAGGTAATCTTCTGTATTTTATCGACAAATTCTTTTTGAAGCTTTGAACTGAGCGTTGCCTTTTCGTAAAACTTGGTTTTTGCAATAAACTTGTTTACAAAAGCCTCTCGCGGTAATTTAAAGATATCGCTGCCCATTATTTCACAACCACAAAGGTTAAAAGCTCAAAATCTTCCAGACCTTTTATATTATTCATCAGGGCAGTCGTACCACCTGCGGTAAAAAGACTGTCAACATCGCTCTCATCTTTGACATTGAGCACTGCTTCTATGGACTTATTGAGTAAACTGGAATACTTCGACATATTTTTACCATCATCGGTTTCATCATTAAAAAGCTCATACACTTCTTTAATCGGTTCACTTTTTCCCTTGCACAGAGTTCGCAGGATATCCAGGGTGTTTTTAACATTCAAATGGTTGGAGAGAATTGAACCATCTGATTTTATATATACCAGATAAAATGGATGCAATGGGTTGGTTTTGTCGATATTGACTTCATTATTAATATTCTTTAAAACAAAAACAACACCTTCTTCAATGCCCCGTTCAGTATCCTCTTTACATACAGTATGCATGCCGTTTGCAACACTCTCAAGACTGCCATGCTCTTTAATATAATTCACCAGGTCCATTCGGAAATCATTTAAGCCAAGATCTGTTATGGATACTCCTGAACCCATATCTTCTATATCCACCACTTCTTCCTGTAGCTTTTCAAGCTGTTTTTTTCTGAAAACCAGGTCTGATGATTTATTTGTGAGCACATTATCTTCGCCCGAAGCAGTGGCATCCACCATGAACATTTTGCTTTCGACCCGGTTTTTCAAATTGATATAGTCATCAAGAGAAAGCTGCGGCCAGAAGTTAATGAGCTGAATATCTTTATTTATCGACCCGATTCTGTCTATTCGGCCAAACCGCTGGATAATGCGGACCGGATTCCAGTGAATATCATAATTAATGAGAGTATCGCAGTCCTGCAGGTTTTGACCCTCTGATATACAGTCTGTTGCAATCAGAATATCGATTTCAGGGGCATCCTTTTTTCTGCGTTCTTTTGACCGGGGTGAAAAGTTTATAAGAAGGTTGTTAAAACGGTTGTCGATTTTTAGTGTATTCTGGTTATTATCGGAACCGGTTATCTTTGCGGTTGCCAGGTTGTGCACTTGTTTATTATAGTCGGCAAGGTTCTGATAGAGATAATTCACCGTATCTGCAAAAGCACTGAAAATTAGAATTTTGCGGTTCCCCGGATTTATAGGAGCTTCTATTTTCTTTTTAATGAATTTCTTTAAATCCCGTAGCTTTGTGTCGTGTTCCGGCGTAACTTTTGCCATTTCTTTAAATATGGACTTTGCAATAAGTATATCTGCCTGCAAATCCTGTTTCCAGCCGGATGTGTTCATATCGACAAGATTTACCTTAACTTTGCCGCCCACACTCATTTCATCACTCAGCCAGTCATCACTTTCTGCGTCTAAGTTAATATCATTCAGTTGGGTTGATTCGGCAAATCCTTGAGTGCCTGTCTTTTCAAAAGCTTCAATTTTTCTTATGGTAATTTCATTCTCTTTTATAAATTTACTCAGGGTGATTCTGAATGAATCGACAGAGCTTTCCAGCCTCTTAAGAAAGTTTACCCGCATAAGGGTTTGCAGGCTTTTTTCCCGATGCGACTGTTTAAAGCTTACTTTTTCACTGATGTTGGTGTCGTATAACTCGCTATAAAAGCTTCGTTTACTGTCCAGAATATATTCTGTAGGCGAATAGATGGCCAGATTCAGCCTTGAGAGTTCTTTATAGAGTTCCGACATCTCAATAAAACCTGCAATATCAGTAATATCCGCATGGTGTGTAATGGGTTTTAACCGATTAGGGAACTTGCCGATTTTATTGATATCATAATATTTTTCGATGTGTTTTCTACTTCTGGCAATGGTAACGCTATCAAGCAGTTTAAAAAAGTCAAAATTCGTATTGAGGCTGGCAAGTAGTGCCTGACTGCTTCGTTCTTCTGCCGGTAGTTTAGTCCAGTCATTAAAGATTTTCTGAGCATTGGATAAAATGTTTTCAACTGATTTTTCAGTACCCAGTTTCCCATCTGTCTTGCCGGTTTCTCCTTCCCATGCCAAAGCAATCTGGTTTTTTAAATCCGTAAATCTGTTATTGACAGGTGTTGCTGAAAGCATGAGAAGTTTTGTTTTAACACCAGCCTTCATGACATCGTTAAGCAGCTTCTGGTAGCGGGTCACTCTATCTTTGCGTGGGTCGTTGTTTCTGAAGTTATGCGATTCATCAATGACCACCATGTCATAATTGCCCCAGTTTATTCGTGATAAATCTATTCCATTAGATTCACCTTTTTCTCTTGATAAATCTGTATGAAATAAGACATCATAATTTAAACGGTCTTTGACCAGGGGGTTGTCTTCATAGTTGTGTAAAAAAGTCTGCCAGTTATCTTCCAATTTTTTGGGACAGAGTACAAGTACCGTGCGGTTTCTTTCCTGATAATATTTCACGACGCCCAAAGCTGTGAATGTTTTGCCAAGCCCGACACTGTCAGCAAGTATACAGCCGTTATGCCGCTCCAATTTATTGATAATGCCCAGAACAGCATCACGCTGAAAGTCATAGAGCTTGTTCCAGATTATAGAATCTTTAAATCCCGTTTTTTCGTTCGCCAGTTCATCTTCTGAAATATCTTCAAGGAATTCATCGAAAATATTGTAGAGAGTGAGATAATAGATAAATTCCGGCGAGTTTTCTTTATAGAGATCAGCAATGTACCCAACAACTTCGTTCGTTACATTTTGTAATGTTTTCTCGTCATTCCAAATATCTTCAAAATTCTGCAAGTATTGACTGGTCGTCGCATAGTCATCGGTTTTAATAATCTGATGCAGTATCGAGTTGTCTTTTTTGTATCCAAAACCGGCACTGCTGAACTCATTGATGCCCATGTACACATAGCTGTTATCATTGTTTACGAGTGAAATATGCGGCTGTATGTATTTATTGTCGATATTTGTTTTGAATTCCACTTTCTGTTCGATCCATTTTTTGCACTCTTTCGCAATCGCTTTACCTTTAAGCTCGTTTTTCAGGTTTATTTCAAACTCAGATCCGCTTATAGCCTTTTGCCTGAAATTGGCATATATTTGAAACTGCTTTTGTTCTCTTTTGTTTTTGTCGAGTTCTATAAAAGTCGGATCGGTAAAGATAAACCTCAGTTTATCAATCTTTTTCAGCTCATTTTTTAGCGATTCAAAACCGTATATAGAAAATATACTGGCAGCAACCTGAAGTTTGCTTTCTCTGTTGATACCCTTTTTAAAATCATCACCGACTTTGTCAGTCTTATTGTTGAAGATTTGAATCATCTTTCAGTATCCATTTTTCTCTTCAAAATCATTCTCCCTGCCCAAGACGGATGTTGGGAATTCTTGATGGGTACCTTCCTCCTTTTTAACAGTTTCTGTTTATGGTGATTTCTGAATCGCATACCTTGTTCATGCATTTATAAAAACAAAAGATTTATACCCAAAGGAATCCTAATCTCAATTACCCATTTATACAAACTAAAGCCTCAAATGGCAAGTAAAGCTTATGAACGGTTATTGCGCTGGTCTCGATCAGCTTCCATCTTTTTCTCAAGCTTCCTTCGCTCCCTTTCCTCTTCAGAAAATTCCTCTGCCATACCGCCGATTATCGCCATATCTTCCCAGCCGATATCGATTCCATCGTCCTCATGCTCTGAATCATCCTGCATTTCGTCACTAAAGCTGTCATCCGTTTCAAAGCCGTCATCGGAATAATCCTCAAAGGAATCGCCATCATCACCAGAATCATCGCTAAAGTCATCGAAATCACCGTCATCAATAAAATCGTCATTCATTTTAAATACCTCCTTGTTTTTGTACCATTTTCATTTGTTAAGGGCAAACATCAAAACAGCACCAAATGAAAATATGAATAGCCTGGAATTTTGGCATAACAATTGAGTTTTTATTTAGAGCTATATGGGATTTTAATCGTGGGCCATGCTGATTAGGGCTTTAAGGAGTGAAGGTGAGAAAAGGGCGCGTAGCGCTCTAAGCCGGGGCTCGGGAGCTTTTTATGAGTATATGTCATTAAACATTATAGAATTCAAAAATCTTGGGTCGAATCCCGCGCTTTAACGCGTAATAATTTTCCCAGCAGACTCGCAGTTTCTTCTTAACTTTCAGATCAAACCAGCCTTCAAGTTTGCAGCGGACTATTATTCTTTCTGCTGCAGACAATGAATTTAGGAACTTTTCAAAATCCACCTTATCCGCCACCTGGTGGTCTAAAGGCAATCGCCTGTTTCTGAATATCTCGGCAAAAAGATTTTCATAGTTTTTCTCATCATTGTCGTACCGGTAGACCACAAACTCCCTTTTCTTGCCGTTATCAAGGGACTTACCGCGTTGACGAAATGAACGCATCCTCGATCTGGCGTCATTCCTGAGAAAGCTGTTCGGTGTTTCAGGGTCTTTCATCAGCATCTCGTAAATCACAACACAGCCTTCCTGAATCAGATCCTCCTGGCCCCATGCCTTATGTCTGATATACGGCATTAAACTTTCAATTCTCTGTTCATAAATTTCATGCAATTGTTGCGTGTTCATGTTGTCACCTCCATAAATGCAAAAAGCCGCCCAACAGTGTGTAAGCGGCGTTGTTGTGAATTATTTGTCAGTATTGAATCAGGCTGCTTGTTTCCGGTCTTTTACAAACAGCGGGAGCTGCTCGAAATTCAGCGTCAAATCCATCTGATCAGGTTCATC
>JACNHV010000201.1 GCA_014383445.1 Candidatus Desulfobacula maris
TCAATGCCCCAGATTTAATTTTTAATTGAGGCGACATCTATCCTGACACAGGGGGCAATCGCCTCACACAGCTTTGAAATTTTTTTGATTAGCTCCCCTTCTTCAATAAATTCATCCATTTCGATACACCCAATAAGATTCTGACACAAGGAGTGAACAATTTGATTTCTTGCTTTCCTTGCTCTATGAAGGGCTTTCTTAGGGCTTCCAGGTAAACCAAACGATTTTATAGTGTCATCAAGTGACAGTCTATCTGTATAACTGTATAAATCATCAACAAACTTAGAAAAGGCCTCATCGTCTATTTTCCTAAAATTTTGAACGGCCTCTCTAATAGTCATTGTTCTGATTAACTGGGTGCACATTAAGTCAAAACGAGTTGCCAATATAAGGCTTCTACCAATAATTGCCTGAATCGTGTCTGAGTTTTCAGTTCTTTCGAAATCATCAACGAAGATACCTGGAGGAGATGACATTTTTTTTCTTTCCTGTAGTGGGCTTAATATTTTTTAGTACAGCACAAATATCCACGTTATGAATCTTTTTTAGAGATATATCCAATTCCTGTGCAATCTGCCAGAACAATCTACTTAGAAAAGAAAAAAATAGTGTTCAATTATTTTTAGGATCCCCAATCACTATCTTTAGTTTTAACTTCTTTTGTTATCGGACACTGGTCTCAATGTCCTCGGTCCCTTCTCATTAATCCCAAAAGTTTAGAACACTCAAATCCCCTAAAATAGTTGCTGCACCTTTGTTTATAGATCTATGGAACTTACACCCGAACTTTTTGTGCTTCGGGTGTATTTCGGGTAAAGTGGGAGTGCCCATGTATTGGGGACGCAAGCCTGGCAAGGGTCTTAGGCGGAGTCCTAACTGGTTTCCCCGGGTGTGGGATGAAAACCCTCATAGCCATGCGGGTTAAGGGCGTTTTAAGAAAGAAAGTTAAGCTTTGATAAAAATTAAAAAATCGCTGAAACAAGTTGGTACTAAAGGGTTTCAGCGATTTATATTTTAAGAGAGCTTAAGTGATTCGAAGGCCAGTGATCTATCCAGTTGAACTGCAGCTTTAAAATTTTTCACTGTGGACTATCTCAAAAACAAAATTTATCCAACAATGGATTCAAAACCGGGGACTATTATTAATATTCCCGCCCATTCCAGATCCCAAAATATCAAAACCAACAGTCAAGTATCATTATCCTTGTCATAAATATCCAAGAATTGGATTTATTTAGGATACAAATATAAATCTTGAGTGATTCAAAATGGTTGTTTAGATTTGACAGCGCTGTTACGATCAAATATAGTAAGTGTTGTTAATTTTTTGATAATTAAAAGGATTTAAATAACCAGATGGAAAAGACGCTTTCCAAAAACGAAATCATCAATTTGATCAAGGCGGAAAAATCCTTTTTAAAGGAAACTTTTGGTGTACTTAATATCGGTCTTTTTGGTTCTTATGCCAAAGATCAACAGACCCCTGAAAGTGATATTGATTTGCTGGTTGAATTTGTAGAACCCCGTTTTGATTGGATTGCCGGTTTGAATATATATATGGAAAAAAAATTGGACAGAAAAATCGAAATCATCAGAAAACGCACCCTGAGTAAAAGCAGATTTTTTGAACGTATAGAGCAGGAAATCATTTATGTCTGATGAAATCATTTTTGAAAACCTGCTCCTCATTTCAGAATCACTTGATTTGATCAACAACCGATTTGCAAATATAAACCAGCCGGATGATCTTGTACTGGATGACAGCGGGGTCATCATTCTTGATTCAATTGCCATGCGGCTGCAGGTCGTTGGCGAATTGTTAAAAAAAATTGACAAGGAAAACAGTTCCTTTTTAAAAGGCCATGATGAAATCAATTGGGGAAATATCATGAGGTTGCGGGATATTGTCTCTCATCATTATGAAAAAGTCGATCATGAGATCGTTTTTGATATTTGTAAAAATCATCTTCCCAAATTAAGAAAAACCATTAAAAAAATGTTGAAATAATCTTCATTTTGACGTTCAAGTATTATTATCATATTCTGGAGAATCCAGTACCAAAAATCTTTATGAATATCGACACAAACCTGAAATTATTCTTGAAATACCTGAAAAACAATCCCATAGATTTATATTTGCCGGGTTTTGTATATAATTTTTGACTCGTGGGGAATTATCAAGTATTATTTTAGATATTATATAAATTAATCTGTTGAGGACAAAAACAATGACACAGAATTTATTGGATGAAGCCTTGAAAATGCCGCCAAATGAAAGGATTGAATTCGCTCAATTAATAATGGCCAGCATAGATTGCGAAGAAGATAAAATCCGGAAGTTATGGCTGGATGAAGTCGAGGACCGGAGACAAGCTGTTAAAGATGGGCGCTCAAAATTAATCGATTTTGATAGCTTATACCATGAAGATTAGAATTCATGAATTGGCAGCAAAAGAGTTTGATGACGCAATTATGTGGTATGATCAGCAGTCTGAAGGTTTGGGAAAACGATTTAAAAAAACAGTTAAAGATAGTATTGAATGGTACCTGAAAGAGTCAGTTGATCTATATAAAACCTACATACCCAAATTCCCATATAAAGTTCTTTTCACAGTAGAAAAACACGAAATTATAATTTGGGCAATTGCCCATATGCATAGAAAACCCTGGTACTGGCAATCAAGAATCAGTTAATCAAAGAGTCAAGGATAATTATCCAATGGATAATTGCATTAAAGCATCCAAATTATCAATGATACTATTTCTAATCTTGATAAATATTTAACAGATATTTAACAGATATTTAAAAATTCAAAAAGAGTTTACTTATGGCTATAGCCAACCCTTATGGCCGGTAAAAGTTTAAAAAAAAGAACCTGGCTCCATCCTTCTGAATGGCTGAAACTAACCATGGGAAATGCCCCCGGCCCAGAATTTATTCCAGAGCTGGTCGATTAAACTTTTCAGTGCTGAATTGCTTTGCAGCATGGTTTATCTTTTTATGTAATACCCGCCTGTTTTCTTACTGCCTTGCCGTTCAATCAGGCCTTTCTGGGTAAGGATTCTAACCTGGTTTTCAAGGGTTTTGACAGGCCTGTTGTCAAGCAGACCTGATGCCTGCCTGGCCTGAATCCCGGGATGTTTGAAAATCACATTGAGCAGTGATTTTAATCCCTCATTTAATCCCTCATTTAATCCCTCATCCATCCGGGTCGAGGCCTCTTTTTTTGCAGGTGTGACCCCCCGGTCAAAGCTTGCCGTGACAAAGGTAGTGAACTCAAAATCAATGGGTTTGTGCCCGGTTTTCTCCATTAAATTCTGCATGCGCCGGATACCGGTACCCATTTTTTCAATATAGCCGATACGGTGAAATAATCCCGCAATTTTGGGATTCCTTAAAAGGCTTTTTTTGCCGAAGTCTTTTCTTAAAAGGCCTTTCACCAGGCTGCCGGGGCTTGAGATATCGACCCTGTCATCAAAAATTTCCACCATGACACGGGCACCTTTTTCAAAATAGTAGCGATGGCAGACTGCATTGATCACGGCCTCTCTTAATGCTTCCAGCGGCACCTGGGGCACTTCAATCCGTTGCGGAGAGCCGTCAAACTCATACCGGACAGGGATGTGCTGCCGTAAAAACAGCATGGTGTTGTCCACATTTGAGATAATATCTTTATTGAAATCTTTCCTGTCCAGAACATCCACCTTTTCAACCCCTTTATAAAGGGCGCAGGTAATACCGGCATGGGGACAGAATTGGTCCAGGTTTTTTGCAAAGAACAGAATACCGGTATTGTTGAAAATCAGGCGGCCTTCCTGCTTTTCTGCCACCCCCAGATTCAAAAGGACGGCCTGAGTGTCCAGGACTTTTGAAATGCCGGACAGCTCAAGGAACTGAAAAAGACCATGTGAAGCAATTCATTCACGGCAATCCCTGCTTATGGCGAAGTAAATATTTTACTTAAACTTTAAGTTCCAACTCCAATTGACAGGAGTCAAAACTAATTATCCAATGGATAATTGCATTAAAGCATCCAAAGTATCAATGATACTATTT
>JACNHV010000341.1 GCA_014383445.1 Candidatus Desulfobacula maris
ACATCTCATTACTCTTTCATTTTTTGTTGTGCCCGCAAGGGCATGGGTGTTAGTAAAAAGCTGTTGTCCTATTTATAAAATATCAGTTTCTCAGGATCAGTCACGGGGAGCCTGCAGATTTTTTCTTCACAGGGATAAGCCGTCACCATACCGTTGATTGCATTTCTGCCCCTGACCTGGGCAAGGACTTTAGACACAGCATCAAACTCTTTTCCTTCCTGGGTCACAATGATGATCTGACCTGTCACGAACTTTTTGCGAAGGATATCCAGAAAAGCCTTGGCCTCATGCTTTTTCCCTTTTGGTGTAATGATAATTATCTCTGTGACAGGCCCGTCCAAAAGCTCTATTGCGGGCAGTATTCCAGACATATATGCAGGTGATTCCAAAAGAGGACCGGAAAAATATTTCAAGGTTTTTTGAGTCCGCTGCCGGTAACTTTTTTCATCAGTATACAGATAAAGACGCGCTATATTTACGGCAGCAATGGCATTGCCAGATGGAATGGCACCGTCATTTCCCGGTTTTTCTCTGGCAATTAAATCGTTTTGGCCCGAAGGTGTCATGAAAAAACCGCCATGGGTTTTGTCTTCAAATTTTTTTGTGATCAAATCGTCAATATCAATTGCTTTTAACAGCCATTCAATGTCAAAAGTGGCTTCATAAAGATCGATATAGGCTGCAGTAAGAAATGCATAATCGTCAAGAAATCCTGGATGCCCTCTTTTATCATCTTTGAAACTATGGAAAAGTTTGTTGTCATACCAAAGGTTTTTAACAATAAACTCTTGAGTTTGTATGGCAGCATCAATGTATTTTTTTTCGTTAAAAGCAAACCCGGCTTTTGCAAGAGCCGAGATGACAAGGCTGTTCCATGAAAGCAGGATTTTATCATCAAGTCCTGGAAGGCTTCGGCTCAATCTTTTTTTATATAGAGCTTGATTGGCATTTGTGATGATGATTTCAAGTTCAAAAGGGGTGATGGCAAATTTTTGTGTTATCAAATCCTGCTGCCCTGAAATATAAAGGATCTGTCTCTGGTTCTTTTTATCCTTGATACCATAATATAATTTAACAATTTTTGAGGTTTTCTCATCCAGCAGGTCATCTATTTCCTTGACGGTCCAGGTGAAAAAATATCCCTCTTCTCGTTCTCCGGAAAACGTCAGGCTGTCCGCATCTGTGGCGGAATAAAACCCCCCTTCAGGAGATTGCATCTCTTTTAGAAGATAATCCAGCGTTTTTTGTGAGGTTTGTCTGTATTGTTCATTTCCGGTTAATTGATAAGCCTGGGTGTAAGCAATTGAAAGCAGGGCGTTATCATAGAGCATTTTTTCAAAATGCGGCGTAAACCAGATTTCGTCCGTGGTATACCGGTGAAAGCCTCCGCCCACATGATCATGGATACCGCCGGCCAGCATTTTGTCAAGGGTCAGATGAATCATATCCAGGACCTGATCATCCCTGGACGTTTGATAATGCCGCATTAAAAGCTCTAAAGGAAGAGAAGATGGAAACTTGTTCCGGCCGATCATTCCGCCGTTTTCCCAATCAAATCCCTTTTTGTATGTCTCTATACTTTTTGTTATCAACTCTTTTGTCGGAAGCGGTTTGTCCTCATATTTTTCTGATGTTTTTTGAAGAATTGTCGTGATTTGAGAACCTGCATTTTTAACGGCTTCGCGATCTTTTTGATATACTTTATTAATCTGTTTTAAAATAGTTAAAAATCCAGAGGAAGCTCCCCTGTCACCATCCCTGGCTGGAAAATAAGTGCCCCCAAAGAAAGGTTTTTTGTCCCAGGTTAGAAAAACCGTCATGGGCCATCCTCCGCTCCCCTGAAGGGCCATAACAGCCTTCATATAAATTGCGTCAATATCGGGTCTTTCTTCCCTGTCTACCTTTACAGCAATATAATGCTCATTTAAATAGGCTGCGATCTCAATATCTTCAAAAGATTCCTCTTCCATCACATGACACCAGTGGCAGGTTGAATATCCAATACTGAGCAGGATGGGCCGATCCATTTGTTTTGCTTTTTCAAAGGCTTCATCCCCCCATGGGTACCAGTTTACGGGATTGTGAGCATGTTGAAGCAGGTAGGGGCTGGATTCCAGGGCCAGCCGGTTGGTGAATTTGGGTTTTCCCTGGGCATCCAGATGTTTTGTTCGCGGGGTATTCTTTTTTTGTTCCATTGTATTTATCCTTTTTAAAAAGCCGTTATTATGGGGTAGCGTGCCGGGAAGTGTGTCGGCAAAGCCAAGAGCCGTGAAAAATATTTTCAGCATCAAAACCATAGCCGCAATACAAAGGGCCACATCGTATGAAAGCGTTATATGCGGACAAACAGGTTTTAAAAAGGCTTGCCCAAAGGTTGTTTTTTTAAGCATCATGGTGCCATATCCTTAAGTCCCTCTTTTCTGTTAAGATAATCAGGATATGGCGCAATTCAATCGGCAGGGTTTTGCAAAGGTCATAAAGGTTTCATATTCAAAGCCCTGTCTGATGGATATTTGCAGGAGGTTAAGCGTTTAGCATTGAAAAACATATCCATCAGATAGGGCTGCTTACACTTAAGAGCTGAACTATTATTATTTTTCTATCATTGGAATAAACTTCAGGTTGGCTTTTGGAAAGGCGAAATTATCAATATCTTTTAGCTGAATCCATTTAAAATCAATGGGCCCGTTCAAACAAATTTTACCGGAGATATAGCGGCAATTAAAAACGTCCATTTTGATTTTAAAGTGAGTGTAGGCATGATGGATGGTTGTCAGGTGAGTCTTTATTTTTACCGTAATACCGGTTTCTTCCTTTAGCTCCCGGATACAGGCGGATGAAGCTGATTCATCTTTTTCAAGTTTCCCTCCGGGAAATTCCCATAATCCGCCTAAAAGTCCTGAAAGCTGCCGCCGGGTGATCAAAAGCTTTCCCTTTTTATGAACAATACCAACTGCAATATGATGGGTGGGAATCTTTTTGGTTTTAACACGGCAAGGATAGGAGCCTACTTTATCAGACAAAAAAGCGTTGCAGAATTCAGAAACCGGGCATTGATTGCATTGTGGATTTTTCGGGGTACATACAAGGGCACCCAGTTCCATCATGGCCTGGTTAAAGGTTCCTGGATCACTCGTATCAAGAAGGCGGTCAACAAAAATTTGAAAATATCGATGGTTAGATGGTTTGTTAACAGGATGATGGATACAGTACAGCCTTGCCAGAACCCGTTTGACATTCCCATCCACAACAGCAAAGGAGTGGCCAAAGGCAATGCTTTGAACAGCAGCAGCAATATAGTTTCCAACCCCGGGCAGGTTTTTAAACTCAGAGAAATCATCCGGGATGGCACCATTTAGATGCTTTGATATGATATGGGCTGCTTTATGAAAATTTCTGGCCCGGGCATAATACCCCAGTCCTTCCCACATTTTGAGAACGGTTTCAAGGTCGGATTCTGCCAGATCATTGAGAGAAGGAAACCGATGGATAAACTTTAAAAAATAGGGCACGACGGTTTTAACCTGGGTCTGCTGGAGCATGACTTCAGATATCCAGATGTGATAGGGATCATGGCTTTCCCGCCAGGGCAGCTTTCGCTGGTGTGTCTGATACCATACAGTAAGGGTCTTTTGAAACCTTTTGATATCTGTTTGTTGAAATAAGATCAGTTTAATCCAAAAGTAATTTGTCACTATTTTTTTTCAACTCAGACTCAATCTTTATTATAAAATCATCAAAGGTTCTTGGATTGATCTGTTTTCCATTTATAAAAATTGTCGGAGTTCCGAGAATCCCTATTTCTTTACCGTTTTTAATATCTCTGTCGATGATGAGCTGAATTTCCGGCAAATTTATGTCGGCATTGAATTTGTCCATATCAAGTTTGAGTTCTATTGCGATCTGTTCAATTTTATCATCGTTAATAGCGTCATAATTCTCAAATAATTTTTCGTGGAATTCCCAGAATTTTCCCTGCTTATGGGCAGCAAGACTTGCCTGGGAAGCTATGCGGGCGAATTTATGACTCTCAAGGGGAAAAT
>JACNHV010000153.1 GCA_014383445.1 Candidatus Desulfobacula maris
GTTATGTTATGGGTATAATAAAGATCGAAGATGTACAAAATAAAATTGTAGAAATTCAAGGGCAGAAGGTTCTTTTGGATAGTGATGTTGCCGAAATTTATAAAGTAGAGACGAAAAGAATTAATGAAGCTGTGAGAAATAATCCAGATAAATTTCCTTATGGATATATTGTTGAATTGAGTAAAAATGAATGGGATTTATTGAAGTCGAAATTTTCGACTTCAAAGAGAGGTGGGAAGGTTAAGATCCCCAAAGCCTTTTCTGAAAAAGGTTTGTACATGCTGGCTACCATCCTCAAAAGCCAGCAAGCGGTTCAGGCTACCTTGGCAATAATTGAAACCTTTTCTAAAATGCGAAAATTGACTCGCAATATAAAGACTCTTTCAAACGTCAAGGATAAAAGCGAGCAAAAAGCCCTTATGCAGAGAAGCGGAGAGATGATTGCTGAACTCCTGGATGATGATCTGCAAACAACAGATACAGAAACATCGATAGAACTGAATTTTGCTGTTTTGAAGTTTAAGCACAAGATAAAGAAGAAAAACAAATGAGAAAAGTTTGTATTATAACCCATCAGCTCTATCTGCCAACAGAAATTCAAAAGATGCTGGAAGGCGCAGACCGAATAAGAATACAGCTCCTGTAAAAAGATGTTGAACAGAGACTTATCAAGGTCATGCCCTGTATAATGAAATGATAATTATGATCCTGGGCTCCGACCCCATAAAGTCTTGATACTTTACCCCCCCCAATAACGACAATAAAGCAAACCTGACCTCCAACTGAGTCCACCAGAGAAAATCTGCGTCCCCGTTGACAAAGCAAAAATGATGGCATATATTGACATCAATATATGGTCGTATAATGATATTATTGGAGATTCTTATGAAGGCAGTTACCATTAGAGGTGTTGAGCCTGAAGTTGCTGAAAAATTAAAGATAGCTGCGAAAAAACAAGGCAAGAGTGTTAATTATATTATTCTTGAGCTTATCAAAACAAGTTTTGGATTAAAAAAAGAAAAGAAATTTTCACGCAAATATGATGACCTGGATGATCTGTTTGGCAGATGGAATGATGATGAGTTCAAAAAAATAAATGATTCAATAATCACACAACGCCATATTGACCAGGAACTCTGGAAATGAAAAAAGTATTAATCGACACCAATATTTATTCATTGGCCATGAAGGGTGATGGCAATGTTGTCGATTCCTTGAGAAAAATTGATCTGATTGGTTTTGCAGCCATTAGTATCGGGGAGCTTTATTCTGGTTTTAAAAGCGGCAACCGGGAAACAATGAACCGGGAAGAACTCAATATTTTTCTGGATTCTCCAAGAGTCGTAGTTCACACCATTGATGTGGAGACTGCTGATTTTTACGCTTCAATACTCAACAATTTGAAAGTTGCGGGCACACCCATTCCGACAAACGATATATGGATTGCGGCCGTCGCTTTTCAACATGGATACATAATATTTACAAAAGACAGGCATTTCAATCGGCACACCCTGCTCCGGGAGCTTTTGCCCAAACACAACCTGCTCGTGGTTTAAAAAAATTATCTGAGTAAATTTACGTCCTATAAAAAAGGAGACCATCAGCTCTATCTGCCAACAGAAATTCAAAAAATGCTGTCTTGACCTTGAAAACAGCGACACCCGGGTGGCCATCTATTTTGAAAGAGGCCGTATGAAGGATATATACTGGAAAAACAGGCCTGAATTAAAAAGACTTGCCAACACCCTGATAAAAGACAAACTGTTAACAAAAAAAGAAGCCGACCTTGCCCTTGGCCATCAGCAAAAATCTGCCCGCCGTATCGGAACCCTTCTTGAGACCATGGGTTTTGTCTCAAAAAAAGATATTTCCAAAGTCCTGTCCGTCCACAACAAGGAGAAAAAAAACGCATCCCAGAACTTGTTCAATATATGACTCAAATCTATCCCCAGTCATACTTTCATCTGAAAAAAGAACCGTTTTTCAATGACTATCTTATTGCGAACATGGAAACAGGCCTTTTATCTGCCCTGGATCAGGACATAACCCCAATATCTTCTTTCCAGGCACTCTCTGATATTCAGGCCGCAAAAAAAACTATAATAAAGCAATTACCTATTATCAAAAAAGCCTGGAAGTTAAACCCTTTACCAACCAGCTTGCAAGGGCAAGACTGCTCAAGCTCAATGCAAAAAAGCCCAATGCTCAGGCCCACTATCTTTTAGCAACGATAGCTGAACGAGAAAAAGCCTTTACCATAAAACCTGACAGAAGCGATTTTCCCTACCGAATAGCCCTGGCAATGGAACAGGAAGGCCGGTTTAAAAAAGCACTGATCTTTATTAACCAAGCCCTGACCCTTGCCCCAGACAACAAAACCTACAAAATTTTCCAAACCCGTCTCAAAACTCACAAACAATAATAAATCTGAGCCCATCTGAGAAAATCTGCGTCCTATAAAAATAAGTTGTCCTTATCGAATCTGTGGTTTATAATTAAAAGTACCAAATGATATAATAGTATCAGACAATTTCAACTAAAGAGGTTCTCACAGCATTCAATTGCCAAAGGGAAATTAGGGAAGAGACATGCAAACGATGACAGAAAAAAAACAAAAAGAGTTGATAAAGGCATCATTAATTGAAATTATGACTGAAAACAAAGACTATTTTAAAGAAATTTTTTCAGAGATCATTGAAGATGCAGGAATGATAAATGCTATTCAAAAAGGTCGAAAGAATACATTTGTGGACGAAAAAAATATTATGTCTATTTTAGAAGGTTAACCTTGCGAATAAAGTATGAAGCCAGATTTGAAAAAGATTTAAAAAAAATTCAAGACCCCAATTTCCTGAAGCAAATAAAGAATCTTATCGCGAATATTAAAGAAGCTGACTCCACTTTTGACATACCTTATATAAAAAAGTTAAAAGGCCACGACTCTTTTTATAGAATAAAAATAGGAAGCTATCGCATTGGTTTCGAAATTGTTAATGAAGAATTGATGTTAAGAAAGATTTGAGGAAAATTGATTTTGTTGTACGTGAAAAAATAAAGAAGGAATGGATTCCAAAACTTCTATCTGAACCCCTTACCCTTCTGGATATACCCTGATATCGGCAACCCCTCACCCGATTCAATCTCAGGCGCATACGTCAACCGAAACCACCTGGCAGGATTCCTTGAAATGGCAATCCCCCTGCTTATCATATTGTTCATCACCCGGCAAAGAACCCTTGAAACAAAACTCGGCCTTGTCTTCCTGACCCTGTTTCTCCTGACAACCCAGGCATTCACCCTGTCATGGAGCCTCCTGGACTTTTGTTGTATGGGGTTTTTTGCATGGAATAGCCCTTGTTGTTAATCATAAATGGAGTGAGTGGGTTTCCAGCAAGTTCCAGAAGCCCATGCCTGTATTATATACTATGTTTTCATGGTTATTCCAGGCAGTTACAATAATTCAAAAACTGTTTTTGTTTAAAACTGAAGGGGTTTCCTGGTATCATCCGTTTGTTATATTTATGATGGGGGTCTGGCTTGCTTTGTTGTCGTTGTTGGGGGGTAAAGTATTAGAAAATAGGACGCAGATGATTCAGATTTTTAGGATAGGGGATCATTTTAATAAGCTTATCTACCGAAGTTTGTTCACTTTTCATATAAATGGTGATATGTATTATCATTAAATAAATTTGAAAATAAGGCAACATATGGGAAAATATGATAAATTTTTGATTAAGATACTTCGGGGTACTTCGGATGCTAATATTCTATTTTCTGAATTATGCAATTTGATGAAAGTATTTGGATTTGATGAACGAATACGAGGTGACCATCATATTTTTACAAAAAATGATATTGAGGAAATATTGAATTTACAACCGATAGGCTCTAATTCCAAACCCTATCAGGTGAAACAAATTCGGAAAATAATATTAAAATACAAATTAAATTTGGGAGGGAACGATGAATAAATACGAGATAATTATTTATTGGAGCGATGAAGATAATTCCTTTATTGCCGAGATTCCTGAGTTACCTGGATGCATGGCTGATGGTAAAACATATCAAGAAGCTATTGCGAGTGCTGAAATTATTATAAGTGAATGGATTAAAACAGCTAGAGAGTTGGGGCGTGAAATTCCGTGCGCCAAAGGGCGGTTATTGTTTGCATAAAATGAATGGGACTGGCTCAGAATACTAATTGTTGTCCCTGAAACAAAGGACGGTTTAAACTTCGCCATTGGTGAAGCGCACAGACGCTGCACGAGACAGATCAATTTTCGTGAAGGATGGCGTGGTCATTGTTAGATATCGCTTAAAATAAAATCGTAAAAATAGTGTGGGATGAATCGTAAAGTTCTCTTTTAATATTTATGATCTTCTGGCCAACCTGGCTGGAGTGGTCGTGGTGGCAATAAAAATTTTATTTGATCAAAAAAAGGTACGATATAGAAACCATTAAAGAAAATTTGGCTGCATAAGTAGTGGGGTCAGGCTTGCTTTATTGTCGTTATTTGAGGAGGAGGTATGGGCAGAAAACCACGTATCCACTATCCTGGTGCATTTTACCACGTTATGCTCCGTGGAAATGCTAAACAGACTATTTTTCATGATAAAGACGATATCAGACGTTTTGAAGAGATCCTCAGCCAGGGGATAGAAAAGTACAACCTGCGATTGTGTTCTTACTGCTGGATGAAAAATCATGTACACATGGCGCTACAGGTGTCAGATATCCCGCTGGCTAAAATGATGCAGAGCCTTTCACAGCGCTATACAGGCTGGTTCAACCATCGTTATGATCGTGTCGGGCATCTTTTCCAAGGGCGCTACAGGGCTATCCTGGTTGATCGTGAAGGATATCTTCTTGAGATTATCCGATATATTCATCTCAATCCCGTGCGTGCCGAGTTAGTGACTGATCCACTGGATTATCCGGAAAGCAGTCATCATGCTTACCTTGCTCCGGATAAAGCATCCCACTGGCTTTCCGTTGATCCGGCACTCAAATTGTTTGGGCACACGCAAGAGGCGGCACAGATAAAATATCGTCATTTTATGGGGCAGCCGTTAGAAGCGGATCTTCTGGAACTATTGCGAAAAGGTGGCAAGGAAGGACGTATTCTTGGGGATGATGATTTTGTCCACAAGGCTTTGAATGGGTCAGGCTTGCTTTGTTGTCGTTGTTGAAAGCAGGACGCAGATTTTTTAGATTTAAATAAGGGGAGGGTGAATTCTGGGGACAAAGTATTAAAAAATAGGAGAAGGTGTTATCAAATGCATTGACATTGCTATATATGTATTATTATAATGCAATAGCAATGAAATATAATGGCGGTTAGGAGATGGAAAAAGAAAAATTAAAAGAACTTATCATTGGGCATAAGGAAAAATTTCTCTCCAGGGGCGGGCTTGTGAGGAGAGAGGTTCAGGATAAAATCGCAAATTATATTCCCCAGCGTGAGATCCTTATCATTACAGGCGTAAGAAGAAGCGGCAAATCATCTCTCATGAAGCTGTTATGTGATGATCTTCTCAGCAGAGAGGATGTTTTGGAAAACGACATTCTTTACCTGAACTTTGAAGATGAACGATTTATACCCTTTACTTTTCAAGATTTTGAACCGCTTTACGAAACATTTATTGAATTGGAAAATCCTCAAGGGAGAATCTATCTGTTTCTTGATGAGATCCAAAATATAAGTGGATGGGAAAAATGGCTGAGCAGGCTCTATGAGTTCGAAAATGTAAAGATCTTTGTTACGGGTTCCAATGCCTCTTTGTTGAGTTCGGAAGTCTCCACAGCCCTGACTGGCAGGAATCGCCAAATCGTGACCTGGCCATTTTCTTTGCGTGAATTTTTGACAATGAAAGGGGTGATAATTGATGCCAAAACTTTATACAAAAGACAAAATAAAGTTGAAATAAAAAGGTTGTTCAAAGAATATCTCGAGGCAGGCGGCTTTCCTGAAGTCCTGAAAATAAGAGATACAACCCTGCTGGAACAGTATTACAAGGATATCATCTATCGTGATGTAATTGCCCGCCATGGCATTAAAAATATTAAAGAGCTCAAGGAACTAACCCTGTTTTTAGCAGCTAATCCAGGCACTATTCAAAGTTATAAAAATATGCAGAGAATTATTGGTGTCAGGAGCCAGAATACAGTTAAAAATTATCTTGAAGCGTTAAATGATGTTTATCTGTTTTTTCCCATGGATTTATTTGATTATTCTCTGAAACGACAGATTTATAATCCATCTAAAATTTATTGCATTGATGCGGCGCTGAGCAATTCCATCAGTTTTAAATTCTCCCGGAATATTGGACATATTTATGAAAATATAGTTTTTTTGGAGCTGCTGAGAAGGAATAAAGAGCTTTACTACTGGAAGTCCAAAAAAGGCAGGGAGGTTGATTTTATTATCAAGGAGGGCCTTAATATCACTGAGGCCATTCAGGTTTGTTTTTCTTTGGAAGATGAAAAAACCAGACAAAGGGAGATGCAGGCTCTGATAGAAGCAAAAGATGAGCTAAGAGCCGAGCGCCTTACTGTGATTACGGATGATGAAGAATCGATTGGTCAGGGTGTGATCAATATCATTCCTCTGTGGAAATGGTTGCTCCAATAGAAAGAGATGGCGGGGTCTGACCCTGGTAAGTTTTTGTTTTTATAGATAATGTTGCATAAAATATGGGCTAAAAAGGTCTTAGAGTGCACTTTTTGGGGGTAAAAAGGGGCGTTTAAGTCTGATTATGAACTTAAAAGTTGAGGGTTTTTCCCAAAGATTCAATCCTTCTATTGATACCCCATTCAAGTCGCTGTATTTCAGGTTCAGGGACCTCATATTGTTGAAAGATATTTTTCCAACGGGATACTGACTGCAAAACAGTATCAATTATCTGATCGGCCTTTTCAATGTTATGGCCTTTAGCCGTGTTGTGAAGTATTTTTCTGCCCGGTGGCAAAAAACCTGCCCCGGAAGGGAAAGATAATGAATGCTCTCTTTTTTCGTATATGTCCGGCAGCACATCATATACGGGTGACAGGCAAAAGCCGGATTCTTTGTGGAGCATACAATAATTTTTAAGGTGATCATCCGTATTTCCGACTGCCACATTAAAAATCATCTGGCGGAATAAGATGGGGACATCAATTGACGGTTGGTAACTATGGGCTTTGACCACATCAAACATATCATTATAACTTAAGAAATAATACCCCTGGGCCTGCAACAGGGTTTGCATACTGATCATATGATATCGGCCCCCATGATCTGAAATATCGAACCGCCTCACCAATAATGCCCTTTTTTTGCCTATATCCTGAATTTCAAATTCAGGGACAGGCAATCCCGCGCGTCTGGCCAATTCAAGGGTAGCCGCTTCAATAGATTCTACATGAAAGGTATCATTATGCCGGGGGAACTTTGCAATCCAAAAAGATCCCGTCTTTTTCCGGCAAAGAACTTTTGGCCTTGCACCTCCGGGACTGCTCCCACTTTGATATAATAATTGCAACTCTTTTTCATCTAACGGCAATCCTGATTCGTATTGTGAAGCCGCATTTAAAAGGGTTTCCAAATCTTTTATGTCGGCTGAAGAATCAGATTTGGCAGATTTGTCCTGTTTCGATTCAAAGGACAGCGCACCTAATCCATTTGCCCCCAAAATTTCAAGTAATCTTGGGATGGTCTGTTCACCTCTTCCAAGCCTTGCTTTTTTAATTAAAAGATTTCTGCCCCAGTCATCTGGCAGCGCATCTTCAAAAACAGCATGCACACCTTCCGGTCTATTTGTCTGAAACTCTTTTTGGCTTAACGGCAGAGTTATCGGATCTAAAGGGAAAGCAAGCGGGTGTTTAAGATACTCTGGCGCATATCGGAATGCACCCTGTATAATTCCGCGGGGATCAGGTAAGGTCGTGACAATTTCACCGCAAAATAATGTTGTATTGCAAGGAAGTGTAAGATTGACAAACAATCGGATCATTCTGTTTTTTGCCTTCGCACCCGCTGCCGGGTTTTCGTTTTTTTAAAACCCTCATACCTTTCAAATAAAGATTCTCTGGGCGCTATCAATTTATCGAAATCATACGGTCTGCCAAGCATTGATAATGCTTTAATCCATGTACCGATTGATATGGAAGGATTCCCCTGTTCCATTTTGTAAAGGGTTGGAATAGATACCCCGATCCTGAAGGCAAACTCTTTTTGGGGATCATTTAATTCCAACCGGGCGATTTTCAGACGCTGCCCCAGGTTCTTCAAGGTTTCATTTTCTTTAACAGTAATCATAATTTGTTTTATCGCATTAATTTTACATTAAAGCAAACTATATTTATTAGAAAGACGGGTCTGACCCAGAACTACCGAACCAATTAATCATTGCGGCTGATAGGTAAGGGTCACAATTCTTTGTAATTCTTCTACCATGTAGAGGGGAAGAGAAAGCAGCCTGAACATAACGGGTTTTTCGGGCAGAGACGTTGTAACGTCAATGCAGGAAGGGATATCCGCATTAAAACGAACGCCATAATTAAGTTCTTTTTCCTTAATACTTATGTTTAAGTAGGGTCTGACCCTGGGAAGTTATTGTTTTTATAGGTAATGTTGTATGGAATTTGGGGTGAAAAGGTCTTAGGGGATGCTTTTGGGGGCCAAAAAGGGGGTTTTAAGAAATGTAAAAGAATGATGAATGGTGAATAAAGTATAAAGTATAAAATTATATCAGGAAAGAGGGGATGTTTCAGGGGATCTGGTTTACGTTTTTTGGTATTCAGATATAAAAATTCTTGACGTTGTTATCATCTGATGATAATTTGAAATAAAAATGATTAAGAAACAATATTCCAAAGAAGATGCTTTGCTTGACACTTTATTGGATTTGGATGGTGAGATTTTTCCAATGGATAATGGCTTTTGGACAAAATTTGAGGCATACAGAGTCACATCCGGGCCACAAATTCCACATGGAATCAGATATTCATTAACATTGCATGACAATAACAATACACGTGTCCTTGGTTTTGATAATGTGCATGCATTTAAACCAAAGAAAAATAAGTATGGTGGTCGTAAGATTACCTGGGATCATAAGCACAAAATGGAAATGGTTCATCCGTATGAATTCGAATCTGCTAGCCAGCTTCTTGAGGATTTTTGGGAAGATGTCGAGAAAACATTAAAATAGAATAAAGGTGATGAGGGTGAGATAATGGGTAAAAAAATATTAAAGATAGGGATTATTTCCCGTGAGGATTATAAAAAAAGAACAATTGCAGTTGCACGAGGGGAATATAAGCCCAGGAAAAATGAACCGAAAGTCTGGTTTGAATCAGTACAGTCAATGGCGCAGATTCTTAGTAGTGAAAATCAAATATTGCTTAGAATCATAAAAGAGCAAAAACCGGAATCTTTAAAAGAACTTGCACTGGTATCAGGCAGAAAACGCAGCAACCTATCACGGACATTAAATACGATGTCGCGGTATGGAATAGTTGATTTGGTTAAACAGAAAAAAACAGTGAAGCCGATTGTAAAAACGACGGATTTTAGAGTTGAGTTTGGGTTGTAAGGTAGGTTGTAAGGGTCATATAGCAGGGTCTGACCCTGGGAAGTTATTGTTTTTATAGGTAATGTTGTATGGAATTTGGGGTGAAAAGGTCTTAGGGAACGCTTTTTGATGCCAAAAACACCTGTGCGGGCTAATGTTGAAATTTAGAGGGGTTATGGGACGCAGATCTGCGCAGATTTTCAGGATTTTTTAGGGCTTGACAAAATTACCCTATAAGGTTAATTTACTATATGGAAAAGCGAAAACCGCATTATGATCTTTCAACAGTGCAATCCGCTATACGTTTGCGTGGAGCGGATGCTTTTACAGTAACGGCATTGATCGGCGCACAGGCAATGGGGCTTGAAGTTGCTCAGGCCATCGAAGTGGTTTGTTCCAAAAGATTACTTTACGTCAGGATGGATCGATCGTGATTCAGTTCAAGGAGAAATGAGATGAAACGTGAATGCTTAAATTGCGGAAAAAAAGAAATGGTGCATACTGTCCGAGATGTACCATACGCTTATAAGAGGCACAATACCGTTATTTCCAAGATCAAGGGATGGCACTGTTTCAATTGCGGGGAAGTTGAATTCGATGCGGGTGAAGGTGTTCGCTTTGCCGAGGCCATCAAACAACTTGCCAAAGAAGTTGATGCAAAAGAAGCGGCTGAACTTGCAAGAATTCGTAAAAAGTTGAAGCTGACTCAGCAACAAGCCGCATTGCTCACAGGGGGAGGGCCAAATGCATTTTCTCGCTACGAGCGAGGCAAGGCCAAACCACTGCAATCGGTCACCAATTTGTTTAAACTCCTGGATAACCACCCAGACCTACTTGATGAAATAACTATATGATTGGGTAAAGGACGGGGTCAGTAATTCTGGGGACACCTTATTTAATTATTTTCAGAATCCAGAGTATTTGTTTCATTATTAACATGGCACGAATAGCAAGAGCAGTAGAGCCTGGAATCCCGCATCATATTACACAGCGGGTAAACAGTCGGCAACAGACCTTTTTCAAGGAATCTGAAGGCTGTCGCTGGAGAGACTCTTTTATCAAAAAAATGGAATTTCTTTTAGACCGGAGACTCAAGCCTCAAAAACCTGGATCCAAAAAGAAAGATAAGTAAGGTGTCCCCGGAATATTAAGGATACCGCCTTTTATTGCGGCTGATAGGTAAGGGTCACAATTCTTTGTAATTCTTCTACCATGTAGAGGGGAAGAGAAAGCAGCCTGAACATAACGGGTTTTTCGGGCAGAGACGTTGTAACGTCAATGCAGGAAGGGATATCCGCATTAAAACGAACGCCATAATTAAGTTCTTTTTCCTTAATAAAAACATGTAACGACTTAAGGGTTCCGGTCTTGCCTGCTTTTACTTCCACTGGTATTATCCGGGGGCCATGGGACAGGATATAATCAATTTCTGAAGATGCCTGCCTTTTTTCTCTGGACCAGTAAAAAAGCTCTGGTTCCTCATAGCAGGGTCTGGCATAAAGAAGGTGCTGGCCGATAAATTGCTCGCAGATAGGTCCTGAATTGATTAATGTCACTCGATCAGCCATTTCAATATCAGCATAGCTGACCCCACAGGCCTTGGTGAGCAATCCAACATCTAAAAACAACGGTTTCTGGTTTTTTTCATTGATTTGTGCTCTCAGCGGGATGCCGTTTGCCGCTGTATGGTAAACAGGATAGTAAACTCTGGCTAACGATAGAAGGTGTAAGGCTTTTTTTAAATCAGAACTTTTTTCATTTCGATCCAGATTTACATATTTTAATTTTTGCCCGATCTGAAAAGGCAGTTTTTGAAAAACGGTCTGCAGCCTGACATGATTAACCCGTTGTTTGTATTTGCTGAAATCATCCCGATAGGTTAGTAAGATGGACTGTTTTACCGTGTCAACTTCCAGTAGTGAATTGGTATCGCAATATACCTGAATCGCTTCAGGCATGCCGCCTATGGCAAGGTATAGTTTAAAAATTTTCATTAATTCATCATGGACAACAACGGGAAATTCTTTGGGAAATTGATATTGTTCAATAAATTCTCTGAGCGGATGTCTGCCAATGCCATTTAGAAATTCTTTAAAGCTCATTGGCCCCAGGTGCATATATTCAATTCTGCCAACGGGCATTGAAAATGAGTGCTCCTCAAGAACAAATTCCAATAAAGATCCTGCGGCAATGACATGAAGCCGGGGTAATATTTCATAAAAATAACGCAGAGTAGCCAATACCTCAGGGGCTGCCTGTATTTCATCCAGGAAAAGAAGGGTTGTGCCGGGCACCACTTTTTGTGCGGATTTCAGCTCAAGCAGGGTGATGATCTGTTTTGGATCTTTTGCCTTAAAGCATGGGATGTAATCGTCATTAAGTTCAAGGTTTATTTCAAGGAGGTCTAACCCATGTTCTTTGGCAAAGAGACGGACAAGATAGGATTTGCCGACCTGTCTGGCTCCCCTGATAATGAGCGGTTTTCTGGTTTTTTTGTCTTTCCATTTTTTTAGATAATCCAGACCGGCTCTTTTCATCAATTACCCACCCTTTCGCATAAACATGAATCCAGGATAAATTAAGTGGCTTCAGTGTAGTTTGCTTTATTTTTTAATGAATAAAATATATAAAATTTGTATTTTTGTAAAGGTAAAAATGTCTGTTTGTGGTAAATTTGTAAGGGTAAATGGGGTCAGAGGAGTGCCGAGCTTTTTGAATTCAGTATTCACTCCTATTGCCTGATGACAAATCACTATCATTTGTTGCTGAAGACGTGTAACTTCTTGATAGCGGGGTCTGACCCTGATAAGTTTTTGTTTTTATAAAAGATATTGCCTGAATCAGGGGGCTAAAAAGGTCTTAGAGTGCACTTTTTGATGCCAGAAAAGGGTAACAAACTTGCCCCCCTTGTAACAGCGCACAAGCTTCTGGAACTGATGGGCCTTGTTGCCCACGTGTATGCAGACACTTTTGCACATGCCGGGTTTTCCGGTGTCAGTTTCAGGCAAAACAAAGTTGATGCCGCCGGCATAACACCCTTAAATGCCTCAGCCCCCTCGGCAACATATCTCGACAAAAAGCTGGACAGCTTCTTTCGCATGTTTGGTTTCCAGGGAGGGCTGTGGACCAACGTGAGAAGATCAATTATAAGCGATGGCGCTGAAATAGCATCAGGCGCGCTGGGACATGGCGCAGTTGCAGTGCTGCCCGATCTGCCATATCTTAAGTGGAGTTTCAGATATGAGCACTCGCCTGAAACAGTCGAGCGGAACAATGCCGACACCTTTCTTGAAGCCTGTAGAAAACTGCACACCATGTTTCAAAGATTTTTAACGCGCAGCACGGGCCATGATGACGGCACAAGCGGCATTGATTTCAGTATTGTGGAAGATTGCATAAAAGATATCCTGTCTTTCCAGAACAGAAAAACACAGCGATCGAAAAAATGGCGGACAGCCTTTGCCAAAGGAGAGCTTGGGATAAAACCCGGCGAGAAAATACCGGTGTATGATCCTGCACCCTGGGATAAACAAAGAAACCATTTCCCCGCCCTGGACAAACCGGAAAAAGCCGCTGCCGCCCATACTGGGAAAAGTATCAATAAATGGGTGGCAGAGACACTTGAGGATGTTATAAAGGCCCATTGAAGCGCAGTTGACCCCAGGCAAAACCCTTAAAACGCAGTTTTTGCCCCCAAAAAGCAGAATAAACGAAGCCTGACCCCCAACTGAGCCCATCAGAGAAAATCTGTGTCCCCGTTGACAAAGCAAAAATGATGGCATATATTGACATCAATAAATGGGCACATAATGATATTATTGGAGATTTTTATGAAGGCAGTTACCATTAGAGGGGTTGAGCCTGAAGTTGCTGAAAAATTAAAAATAGCTGCAAGAAAACAAGGCAAGAGTGTTAATTATATTATTCTTGAGATTATTAAAACAAGTCTTGGATTTAAAAAGGAAAAGAAATTTTCACGCAAATATGATGACCTGGATGACCTGTTTGGCAGATGGAATGATGATGAGTTCAAAAAAATAGATGATTCAATAACCACTCAACGTCAAATTGACCAGGAACTCTGGAAATGAAAAAAGTATTAATCGACACCAATATTTATTCATTGGCCATGAAGGGTGATGGCAATGTTGTCGATTCCTTGAGAAAAATTGATCTGATTGGTTTTGCAGCCATTAGTATCGGGGAGCTTTATTCTGGTTTTAAAAGCGGCAACCGGGAAACAATGAACCGGGAAGAACTCAATATTTTTCTGGATTCTCCAAGAGTCGTAGTTCACACCATTGATGTGGAGACTGCTGATTTTTACGCTTCAATACTCAACAATTTGAAAGTTGCGGGCACACCCATTCCGACAAACGATATATGGATTGCGGCCGTCGCTTTTCAACATGGATACATACTATTTACAAAAGACAGGCATTTCAATTTAATTCCCGGATTGACACAACTTTGATCCCTGGGCAGACTCAATAACCATAATAACCTGGCTTCTGCCCTTCAGGGTAAAGGTCACACGTAAGCGAAGCCTGACCCCAATGACCCCCATCTGATACCATCTGAGAAAATCTGCGTCCTGACACGTCCTCAAACAACTTGTTAAAATACTTAAAAAGAAAAAATTCAGTGTGAAGGGACGGGGTCAGTCTTTGTTTATTGTGGTTATTGGTGGTGAAGTATTGAATTTCTTTGATTGAGATCTTAGCCTATCAGTGATAGGCAGAATCATGATCTGGATGTAATGATAATAGACGCAACCATAGGCTGTCTCGGTAGGCCACTCCACGAAATCCTCTGCCGACTCGGAAACTGTAAAGATTGTTACCACCCGGTCCTTTTTGCGATAGAATAATTTCCCATTTCAGGCCATAATCTGAATATACCTGTTGCCATGTCATATCTGCTAATTTTCGCAAAGTGTTTAGAATGTTACGCTGATTGTTTTTGGACAGATTGAAAAGCTGCCGTTGAAAGACTGGATTGTTCAAATCCAAACGTATGTGTTGGACTGTTTTCAGTGCCATTATTTAATTCGAGCCTCTAATTCTTCAAAGTTTGTATCCTCGGGAGGATTCTTCTCTGTCCAGGCAATTGCTTCATTAAGTTCGGCCTGGATATTCGGCATGTGAAGCCATTTTTCATTATCAGGAATAAAACGTCCCAGTTTGACAATCCAAACGCCTTTGTCGATTTCATTTAATATTATAGTTTGCCCTGCGAATTTTTTACCAAGGGAAATTTGACCGTTACTTCCGACTGTTTTTATGATATTCATAAGTTCTCCTAAAATTAATATTGTAATTTACGATAGCACGAATGCATGAAAAATCAAAGTAAATTTTAATGACGGATGGCGGGGTCTGACCCCGATAAGTTTTTGTTTTTACAAAAGATATTGCCTGAATCAGGGGGTTAAAAGGTCTTAGAGTGTGCTTTTTGATGCCAAAAAGTGGGTTTTAAGAAAAGGGATAGGATGCTGATTGGCGCAGATCATCAGGATTTATTTGAACTAATACAGGAAACCGAAAGCCCATAATGGGATCTCTTTTAGGGAACCCACTTCTATGTTGTCTTGTATTATATAGGCTTCATCAAGGGTTTTTATCTGTTTTTTGGTTTTACAATAAACATAGATGATAAAATTTTGGAGAAAGCAATTCTTTTGACAGGTATCGAAGAAAAAACATCATTAGTACGGCCTGATTTAAAATATTAAGCGCAAGGTCTGACCCCCGATAATACCCCCTATAATAGATTTTTTTTCCTTGCATGTTTGATGATGATTATGGAGTAGATAATCTGAAAAATCAGGTAAGGAATAAATACAAGCAGTCGTTCCAGGTCTGAAATGGTGACCATCCATAAAACACCGAGTCCCTGGGCAACTGCCATCGTATAGTAAAATATAGTCACTTTGGTGTGAGAATATCCCATCTGGTTCAACAATTGATACAGATGGGTCCGGTGGGCCTGGAATACATTTTCTTTTGCCAGAAGGCGCCTGATAAAGGTAAAAAAAGTATCATAGATAAAATGAAACAATAAAAGGGGGATGACCAGTAAAGAGGTGTGTGCCTTATCATACAAAGATGAGATTATGGCAAGTGTGGCAAAGGTGAATCCTAAAAAAGTGCTGCCCACATCCCCCATGAACAGTTTTCCCTTAGGAAAATTAAAGATTAAAAATCCCAGCGTCCCTGCAATAAGCGTATAACATACAATGTATGTGAAGTTACTTCCCTGGCTGAAGGATACAATGCATAAAAAAAAGGAAGTGATCACTGCATTCCCGCCTGCCATTCCATTCAATCCATCCATAAAATTATAAGAGTTTGTAAGTCCTATAATCCAGACAAAGGTTATCAAATACCCCCATATCCCTAAGGAGGTGCTCCTTGAAAAGGACAGGTCTATATTGGTGATGACAATGCCGAAAGAGATGACCACAAAGACAGCAATAACCTGGGTGATCAATCTTAAAGACAGGGGTTTTTGTTTATAATCGTCATAAAAGGACATAGCTGCAATCAAGAGGCTGGAAAAGGTAAAGCCCAGAAAGAATTTTTGAGTTATCATGGTCTCTTCGGCCAGTAAAAACAGGGCTGTCATGCCTAAAAAAAAAGTTCCTACAATGGCCAGACCACCGGCAGTAGGCGTTGGTGTCGTGTGCGAAGACCTGTGATTTGGTGTGTCAATAATTTTGGAATGGTGAATGATTTTCCAGCACAATATACTGGAAAAAAGAAGCAGGCAGAAGGCAAAACCAAGGTGTTTTAAAAAAGCAAATAGAGTCATTTTGATTCAAAAATCTAAAGTCGAAAGTTTAAAATTGTAAAAACATAAGTTTTGCAATTTAATAATCGAAAGGCTTTAGAGAGTCAAGCGTTTAATAAAAAGGGCAAACAGGGAACAGACTGCTATTTTGTTTTCCCTGTTTTCACATGATTTTACGAATAATCAGAAGAATCAGATAGGCTGATCCGCTTAAGACAATGATGGTGGGGCCGCTGGAAAGGCTGAATGAATAGCTCACCCCAAGGCCTGTCCAGATAAAAAAAAGACAGAATAAACAAGAATACAGCATCATCTGCCACAGTCTTTTTGCATAAAATGAGGCAATGGCCGGAGGGATGGTCAGAAGAGCAATCACCAGAACAATCCCAACGATCCTGACCAGAAGCACGATGGTCAGCGCTGTGAGAATGAGCAGCAAAAGATAGAAAAAACTGGTATTAATCCCTCTTAAAGATGTGAATTCACTGTCAAAACAAACACCGAAAAACCGGTTGAAAAAAAGGATGGACAGACTCAGCACAAAGACATCCAGGCATGCAACATACAAAAGATCTTTGCCTGAAATCAACAGGATGTCGCCAAACAGATAGGATGCAAGGTTGAAATAACCTGGTGTCATGTCGATGAGCAGAATACCTGATGCCATGCCCACGGCCCAGAGCGTACCGATAATGGTGTCTTCTCTCTCCTTTGCATGAAGGCTGACAAGTCCCACTGTAACAGCGGCAATGATGGCAGCAAGCACTGCCCCTAACATGGGATCAAACCATGCAAGGCCCATATTTACCTGAAGAAAAAGTGCCAGCCCAATGCCGCCAAAGACACAATGGGAAATGGCTCCGGCAAGGTATCCGATTCTTTTTGTGGTGACAAATGTTCCAATTATGCCAAAGGAAATAGAGGCAAGAGCGCCCATGATAAATGCATATTTCAAAAACACATTGTCAGGATCAAAGATTGCGTAAAACACATCAATCATGGTTGTGTCCTTCCTGATGGTGTCCTTTTGGGTCGCACCTGTGATCATGCCGGACCATTTTCAGATCGCCATGATAAATATCATTTATCATGGCCCCGTTTATCATGGTTGTGGGGTGGATGACCACCTGGCGGTTTACACAGATAACGCTTTTTACATATTTTGAAACAAATCCCAGATCGTGGGATACCAGGAGAATGGTCATTTTTGAGTTCAGGTTTTTTAAAATGGAAAATAGATTTTCTTCTGTCTGATGATCCACATTGGCCGTGGGCTCATCCAGCAAAAGGATGTCCGGGCTGTTGCATAAAGCCCTGGCAATGAGAATCCGCTGTTTCTGTCCACCGGAAAGTTCGTTAAACCCCGTGTTGACATAGGAGCTCATACCCAGTTCATCAATGGCATTAAATGCCTCGGTTCTGTCTTTTTTTGAAAACCAGAGATTTGATTTTTTAAGCCTTCCCATTAAAACCACATCCATGACACTTGCGGGGAAATCCATGTCCAAATGGGCATACTGGGGCATATATCCTATCTGGTGCCGGGCTTTTTTAGGTGATTTTCCAAACACCCGGATACGTCCCTTATCAGGTCTTATCAGGCCAAGAATCAGCTTGATAAGAGTGGTTTTCCCTCCGCCATTGGGGCCGACAATGCTTGCAAATTCACCTTTATTAATCACAAGGTCAACATTTTTCAGGACATTGCGCTGCTTATAGGCAAAGTAAATATTGTCTAATATGATTTCATTTTCATTATTCATATCAATGTGCATGATTTAAGCCTTAGTGAATAGAGTTGTCCTTTCCAATATTGTTCCGGGAAAAGCATGGGTTCTTTATTTTTTTAAAGCCATGGAAATAGATTGAGCCATATTTTCCATGTTGGCTATATAGTCATAGGCAAGGGGATCTATGATTATCACAACCCCTCCTATGGCAGATGCAATTTTTTGGGCCGTGTTCCTGTCAAACTGAGGCTGCGCAAAAATCACCCTTGTGTTTTGTTTTTTTGCTGACTTGATAATGCTGGAAAGTGCTTTTCCTTTTGGCGCTTTTCCCATGGATTCAACGGCGATCTGTTTCAAGTCATAGGCATCTGTAAAATACCCGAAAGACGGGTGGAACACTAACAGGTTTTCTCCCTTTAAATTTTTAAATGCTGTTTTCAGGCGCTGGTCAAGGCCGTCCAGATCTTTTATAAACAGATTGTAATTTGTTTCATAGGTATCTTTGTTGTCCGGGTCTATGCTGGAAAGTGTTTTAAAAATAGTATGGGCCTGGGTTTTTACAAGCAGCGGGCTCATCCAGATATGGGGGTCACTGCCGATTTGGCTTTTTTGATCCTTGCCATCATGATGATGGTTTTCCATCCTTCTTAAGGGGATGTCTTTACGGGTATCCACAAGCAGTACTCTGGCAATGGATTTGAGTTTATGCAGAATGCTGTTTTCAAAGGGTACGCCGATCCTGAAATAAACATCAGATGCGGTAAGTTTTTTTATCTGGTCCGGAGAGGGCGAATAGGTGGCAGGGCTTTTGCCGGGTTTTACCAGGACATCAACCCTTACAAGGTTTTGGCCGATTCTTTCTACAAAATATTTCTGGGGCAGAATACTGACATGAACGTTAAGCCAAGGCTTGGCAAAGGTGTTTAAGGGCAGCAGACAGACAAGGCCGGCTATTAAAAGCATATGCTGTTTTAACCTAGTTTTCATTTTTCCCATTTGATTGTAATATCATTTTTGTAAAATGGATATTTAGCTTCAGTTATGGTTCTGTAGTGTAAAAATAATGCCTGAATATTGCTATTGGATACTATATCCATGCTAAGAATGTCAATGTGTAAAACAATCCCTGATCCACCATCAAGGTACCACCTGCTGTGTTGACTGCGGTCGTTCCTCCCTGCGGAGTATGACTTATACGCCTTACTCGTCACTCCTGGATATTTTTTTAAATCCAATTTGACAAATAGATCTAAGAAAGTTATCAATCATGGATGCCCTTGCTAAAAAAATGAGTATTTTTATGGATAAAGACAGTTAAATATGCAAATTTTAAACCCTTCCAGGTGGTATCTTCACCCTGTTTTTATTTTTACCTGTTCTATTTTTGCTCTGGCCACCTTCCTGGTTCTTACTGTCTCCTGGTACATGGAAATCACTTCAGCCCTTGAAGTGATTATTTTAAAATTTCATATTGATCCCCAGTCTATTTTTCCGTCCAAGACGGGGATGACCATACTGGTTTTAAGTGCTTTAATTGCAGTGGTATTGGTTGGTATTCTTCTGGCTTTTATCTATTACCAGCAAACAGTTAATCTTTTCAGGCTTCAACATAATTTTATCTATAATTTTACCCATGAATTAAAAACCCCTGTAACGTCTTTAAGGATTTATCTTGAGACCTTTATCCGGCACCCGATGGAACCAGGGGACATAAAAAAATACAGTAAAAATATGCTGGAAGATATTGACCGGCTCACGGAAAATATAAACAGTATCCTTAATCTTGCCAGGATTGAAAGTCAAAATTTCGGTTCAGAAATTACAAGGGACAGCCTGGTAAAACTGGTTCAAGATTTTTGTAAAAAAAACAGGTCTCTTTTTAGAGATCTGGATATTGAAATTGAAAATCAATCCAGCAGCAGTGTGGTTTACCCCGTGAATCTGTTTTTATTTGAAATGCTTTTAATGAACATTATTTCAAATGCCATTAAGTATAATGACTCAGACTCGCCAAAACTCTTCATCCGGTTTAAAAGCTTTATACAAAAAGTGACCATTGAGTTTATAGACAATGGAATCGGTGTTGATAAAAAAGAGGCAAGAAGAATTTTTAGAAAATTTTATCAAACCGTTCCCAAACAAAAAAATAATGTATCAGGATCAGGCCTTGGGTTATACCTTGTTTCCAGTATTGCCATTATCCATGGATGGAAAGCATCCGTTACAAGCCCTGGAAGAGGGGAAGGCTCAACGTTTACCATTACCATTCCAAGGGCAAGCATAGCCAATGTCAGGGAGAAAAATTTATGGAAACAGTTGAAAAAAAGCGTATTCTGGTCATAGAAGATGAGGTTCACATCGCAGATGGGATTCGTTTGAATCTGTCCATCCAGGGGTATGATGTTAAAATTGCCATAGATGGAATCGAAGGACTTGAAAAATGGCGGTCCTGGAAACCGGATTTGATTATTCTTGATATCATGCTGCCAATGATAGACGGGTTTTCCATCTTAAAAACCATTCGACAGGAAGACGAAAAAATTCCCGTGCTTATCCTTTCTGCAAGGGGAGATACAAAGGATAAGGTCAAAGGCCTTCGATATGGTGTGGATGATTATTTGTCAAAACCATTTGATCTGGAAGAATTTTTATTAAGAGTTGAAAGGCTGATCAAAAAAAAAACCTGGTATGAAAAGGATAAAAAAGAAAAAAAATCAGGACATGCAATGTTTGAAGGCGATTCTTATGATTTTGGTGATAATCATATAGATTTTATTTCTTTTAAAGCCCTGTGCGCTGCCGGTGAAATTATTTTAACAGAACAGGAAATTGTTCTGCTGAAACTTTTTATTGCAAATAAGGGCAAACCTTTGTCAAGGGGAATGCTGCTGACTGCGGGCTGGGGATATTCGCCGGAAACCTCCACAAGGACATTGGACAATTTTATTGTCAGATTTAGAAAATATTTTGAAAAAAA
>JACNHV010000331.1 GCA_014383445.1 Candidatus Desulfobacula maris
CTGCAAATAAGATAAATAGGACAAATACGCTTATTAGCATGAGATGAGAAAGCTTAATTTGAGTTGGTTGGGATTTATGATTTTTCCCCATATCATTTATATTGCGAGTCAAAGTAACTATTATTCCGCAGAAAAAATAGAAGTAAAGGGCAAGTATTGACGTCGGTCCATAAGTAAGCAGAAGTAGCCGGTTAAAAAGTAATCATTTCAAAATGATGGCGTAGCACTCCATTGCCATTCAAACAAAAGTTAGATTGGGTCCTTGATGTAATGGCCTTCAAAAAAAGACCACGCATTTTTTTTTAGTCTGTGTATTGGGATATTTTGTCATTTTCTCCGATAGCTTTCGCCTCCCATGATAAGGACATCAGAGTTGTAAACGAGACGGTCAGCGATCGCTGTAGCGACGGTTGTAGAGTCAAAAACTTTTCCCCATTCGGCGAAAGGCAAATTGGTTGTCAGAATTGTGGATTTCTGGTCATGCCTCTGGCTGATTACTTGGAAGAATAAGTGAGACCCTTGTTCACCCAGTGAAAGGTACCCAATTTCATCACAACAAAGAATTTCTGGTGATTGATAATAAGCGAGCTTCTTCAAAAGAGAATGATCTGCTTCGGCAGCAATGAGATGATTAATCATGTCAATTGCCGTGGTGAAGAGCACCTTAATATTACTGTTACAGGCTGCGGTTGCGAGTGCTTTAGCAATAAAAGTCTTCCCCGTGCCAGGATTGCCGATGAGAATTACATCCTTATGTTCTTGAACAAACTCCAAGGTTAACAAGTTTAGTATTTTATTTTTTTGCTCCTTTCTTGATTTGTGATGGTTAAAATCAAACTGATCTATGGTGATTTTTTCATGCATCTTTGACTGTCTCCAGCGAAGATCCACTGAATTATGCCAACGTCGTTCTATTTCATAATCTGCTAAGAGGGAAAGAGCCGTCCATGGATCAAGATTTTTCTCCACCGTCTGCTGCTTTACCGACTCCAAGTTATCCAACATTGCTTTCATCTTGAGTTTGGTGAGCTTATCTTTCAGTTGGGTTATCACAGTCATGGTTATTTTCTCCGTCTTTTTTTCAAAATATAACTGTCGTATTCTGCTAAATTTGGCTCTGGAAGTTTGATATTATTAAGATTGTCATTTTTTAACCTTACCAGTGAATGTTGTCTAATCGGCGTCATCTCTTGATAGAGGATGTTTTCTATATAATCTGCCCCATAGGCTTTATGACGATTTGCCTTCCTTATTGCCTCTACAATGGACTTTGCCCCATATTCGTCTTTCAACTCCAGTAGTTTGGAGATATTTTTCTTCAAGGGCAAGTTTGTTGCGGTCATGTTCTCAAGATAGACTTTGGCTTCTTCGCCAAGGCTGGCTAGAAGCCTTTCTTGGTCTGTAAGCTGCTTTTGCCTTAATGCCTTGCGGGCAGCATCTTTATGCGAGTCCAATTCAATCCGCTGTTTTCGCATCCAGCAGCGGTGATGAGTGGCTACTTTTTTGTTTTTATAATAGATTGTCAACGTGTCGTTATCAGCCTTGGCTGTGGCTTCTTTGCCAACCAGGCCAGGTGGCACAGTATAGCGATTGGCATCAAAGTTGATGGAGAAATCAGTGTATATCTTTACCGATTCAGTATCCCGGCAATCCGGTAAGGCAAAAGGAAGAGCCCGGAGAGCCTCGGGCTTAAATCTATCGATTGGCCGTTGTCCTGTGGTGGAGTGCATTCTGACATTGGCCACCTCGTCAAGCCATTGATTTACCTGGCGTTGAACGTCTTGGAGATTAGAAAAGGTTCTGAGCGGCCAGAAATTATTACGAATGTAATGAATAGCCCCTTTTTCGACTTTGCCTTTTTCTTGTGGCTGTCGAGGGTTACAAGCTACAGGGGTAATTTTTAGTGGACGCAGAAACTCTAAAAAGCGATCATTAAAGCGAACCAGTCTACCCTCACGTTCTATGACAGCGGTCAACATATTGTCGTGAACAAGTTTTTTGGTAGTGCCGCCCCAGAAACGAAATCCATTTAACAAACAACGATGTAGAGTATCTTGCCTTTGAGAATGGGTGAATTCGACGTACAACATTCTACTGTGAGATTCTATCATGCCTAAACAGTAGAGTTTGCGCCGATGACCATTGTAGTCGAGAGAGCCGAAATGGCCCCAGTCAACTTGACAATCTTCCCCAGGAGTAGACTCAAAGCGTAGATACGCACGTTTAGTTATGGTAGGTCTGATTTTTTTTAAATACTCTTTGAGGATAGAAATCCCCCCGTCATAGCCTTTATTTTGGAGACGCTGACGGATAACAACAGACGATACTGAGGGATTAATATCTAGTAGATGGGCAATTTCATCTTTAAACGGATCGACTTTACTTTTTGTACGTACAGTCTTTCTCGTTATCTGTGGATTTTTCAAATATTTACTGACAGTAGCTCTGTTTAACCCCAGTTTCTCAGCAATCTTTGTGTTTGAAAGACCATCATTCATCAGTTGGTGAATTGCAAAAATTGATTGTTTGTCAAGCATTGTGACCTCCAATACATTTACGAATTATTTGCTGAACAGTTGCGGGATCTTTACGGTTCATATCTTTTTTTGATGTCAAAATATGCACTGAACTGACAACTGGGCATTCAGGGAGGGATAGTACTTGAAACATGTGGCCATCAAAGGCAATCAGATCTTTTTCTATAAGATTGTCTCTGGCAAGAATATATGCATCTGGGGTAATTGATAGTATTGAGCAAATTCTATCAAAGCTGTAATACGACAGCCCCTGCCTATCTGCGGCCATTACTAAAAACAAATATAGGATTAATTCATGCTGAGAAAGACTGGTCCAGAAATTGCCCCGTAAAAATTTATGCGGAACCCAGGCAAAGCTCCCCTTTATGTTTCTAATCCTGTCGCAGATGAGTGCTTTTCTTTGAATCATCGTTATCTCCTCCAAGGAAAAATTTAGGCTTTGGATCCAATATTTGTCAATATTTGCTGTCTGCCATATCCTCGTCGAGGAAACAGGTCAACAATTTGTCCGATGGCATCGCAAATATGACATCTGTTGAACAAAAGTTTGACAATATCACCTAAGCTATCATGAAGGCGTCGTGGTGTTGAACCCCTATCAGCCACGGTTTTTTTGATTTTTTTTAAGGCCCTCCCTGATCTACGTTTTTGCTCAGCCAGGCGGTGTTGTTTTTTACCTTTTTCGGTTTGGCGATAATTTTTTTGGGCCTTACGATGAGAGAGACGCCTTGCAGTTTTACGACATAGTCCGCAACAATACGCTTGCCCACGCCAACAGCTACGGCATATTGAGAAAACAAAACGACAATGCTTACATGTGATTCTTAGGAGAAGTATTACTATTGGGGAAACTCCGTTCTTGCGATCAACAGACAAAAACGGGTATCTTGAAGACGTGGTGTCCCCGCTTGTTGCAGTTGGTTGCGATTTGCGGTTGTTCACTAAAGGCTCGGAGCTGCTACTCCGGGCCTTTTTTAGTTTTACTGATGAACTGGTACAAGAAAAATGGCAAAAGAAAAAGAATTAACAGGAAAAGAAAATGAGGAAGAAAAAGAAATTAAAAAAAACAAACAATAAGAAAAAGGGCTAATTCTAACTGGCTATGAAATGATCACTTTTGGGTCGGCTGTAGTTGAGTACTTTCTGGTCGGCGTTAACAGTCAATACAGCGGAATATGTATTTTACCCGGCACAGGATCTCTTTCAGCGTCGGCAACGACAAATATGGATAACCAAAGCAGAAAAAATGCTTATAGAACTCAAAGAAATAGCAGCGAGGAAAGCTCATGATAACCCCAGCGTACCGACAGATAATTCTGGAGATGATAAGCAAAGGTGTGAGTTTGCGAGAGGTTAGTCGTATCCTTAATGTATCACGCAATACCGTTCGTCGTATCATCAAAACCGGGGGTACCCCTGAACCCATCAGGGAATCAAAATACCATAAGCATCTTCAGGAAATAAAAGATTTATTCCGTGACTGCAGAGGAA
>JACNHV010000151.1 GCA_014383445.1 Candidatus Desulfobacula maris
AAAAACGGGGCGATTGAAACTGTCCCAAGGCACAGTGAGATCAAAGAACCACTGGTAAGGAAAATTTTGAAAAACCTCAATGCAGAGTAAATGACCAAACAAAGTTTTTGCAACGGAGCGCAAAAAGCCGCACGGCTGATTAGCGGCGTTCAACTATATTTCCTGACAATTATAATCAAAGGCATTTCCTCAAAATGTGATTAATAATATAGCAAAATTATTTCTGGGGATTTTAAAAAATTCTTTCCCGGTTTATGTGACCAAATTCAATGTGCTCTCCAATTAACAGTAATGGAAGATTTGGAAATTTAATTTTGGTTTATCCTATATAATGGAATTTTGAATCTGAAATAAAAAAATCTATCAATACCAGATTTTGTATCATGGCAAATCTTAAAAAGCCCGGACTGGTGGATGAAGCACTCGGTAATCTGTCAAATTTGGCTCGTCATAAACGTGTTGCCAAGTATCGGGAAAGTGCAAGCTTTGCTGTGAGATATTAAACTGCTCTATATAATAAGGTAAAAAAGTAAGGCTGGCTATACTGCTTAGATCAGCTTCGCTATGGGTATTGCCTTGAGATATTCAATCAGGGAGCTATTTCTTATCTAAAATTCTTGCGGGGAATTTGTACCAAATGTTTAATGGAACCCCATATTGAAAAGACCTGCTGCAAGCCTTCCCCAGTTTCCGTTTACACCATGAACTGAAATCGCCCCGACAGGGGTCATCAATTTTAATTTTATAAAAACACAAGGGCTGCTGCAATTAGGGTCCATATGTAATGTAACCAGCGGGATTGCATAGAATTCCCTTACCACGAGCCGGGATATTAAGGATGTGTCTGAGAGTTTCTTCAGGGTTACAGAGGTGGCCAGGTCCACAAACCAGTTTACAAAAACTGTTCGATCCTGCCCAGAAAAATTCCTGACGAGTTGACCCTGCTTCTGGCCGAGACACAGGAAAAATTGTTCATGATCGGTCTTAAGGAAAGAAAACCCTAACCATTTCCTAACATTATCTTAAACTTATCCTAATAAATCCTGTTTATAATGTGAAAAATGAAAATTAATTGTTTTAAACAGAGGTGTGCTTGACTACTACATATTTATTAATCATATTGCTTCTGATTTCCACCGCAGGATATTACCTGGGCAAGAAAAGAGTACGGGTTGTTGCCGATAAAACAGGCGGGGCCAAAACCCTGCATTCCCGGCCAGCATATTACGGCACCCTGACAGCTCTGTGGTGCGCCGTGCCGTCCCTTTTGATCTTTTCATTCTGGCTCGCATGTGAATCCACCGTTATTTCGGATATGGTCATTTCAAAGCTTCCAGAGAATATCCAAACCCTTTCTGCAGACCGTCTGAACCTGGTCATGAATGATGTAAAAAATATTGTGGACAAAAATACAGTAAACCGAGAAGGGGACCAGGCCCTTCAGGGCGCTGCAGATTATTATCTTCACCTACGCTCCATCAGCCGTGGTGCTCTTTTTGTCCTGATCATGGTCATCTGCATTGCTGCGCTTTCAGTCCTGAAGAATCGCATCCGCCCGGAGCTTCGTGCCAGGAACCATGTGGAAAAACTCATCTATTATCTGCTCATTGTCTGTTCCACCCTGGCTATTTTTATAACCATCGGCATTATCCTATCCGTTTTATATGAATCCATCCGCTTTTTTAAGATCATTCCTCTGGATGAATTTCTGTTCGGATTGAAATGGAGCCCCCAGATGGCCATCCGGGCGGATCAGGTGGGATCATCCGGCGCCTTTGGAGCCGTCCCGGTTTTTACGGGCACACTCCTGGTTTCAGCCATTGCCATGGCAGTATCGGTTCCTGTGGGATTAATGTCGGCTATTTACCTGTCTGAATATGCCAATAGAAAATTCAGAGCTTTTGCAAAACCCCTGCTGGAAATCCTGGCCGGTATCCCGACAGTGGTCTACGGCTTTTTTGCCGCCCTGGTGGTGGCACCCATTATCCGGGATACAGGGGCGAACATCGGCCTGGCCATATCCAGCGAAAGTGCGCTGGCAGCCGGCCTTGTCATGGGCGTCATGATCATCCCCTTTGTATCTTCCCTTTCCGATGACGTCATCAATGCCGTTCCCCAGTCGTTACGGGATGGTGCCCTGAGTCTTGGGTCCACCCAGTCGGAAACCATCCGCCAGATTGTCCTGCCCGCTGCTCTGCCCGGGATTGTCGGCGGTGTTCTGCTTGCGGTTTCACGGGCCATCGGAGAAACCATGATTGTGGTCATGGCAGCCGGACTTTCCGCCAATATGACCCTCAATCCTTTAAAAACAGTCACCACGGTTACGGTGCAGATTGTGACCCTCCTGGTGGGGGATCAGGAATTTGACAGCCCCAAAACACTGGCTGCCTTTGCCCTGGGATTACTCCTCTTTGTGGTCACGCTGATCCTTAATGTCATTGCCCTTTATGTGGTGCGCAAATACAGGGAGCAATATGAATAACCATACAAATAATGATAACGTCACTGTCAGGACCATTGATCTGGTTCAAAAAGGACTGGCCCGGCGGTATAAATCAGAAAAAAGATTCAAGATGATAGGGCTCTGTGCCATCATTTTCAGCCTGCTCTGCCTTGCTGGTTTGTTTGTCAGTATCTCTGGGTCAGGGTATACGGCCTTTTTGCAGACGAAAATTGAACTGGATGTTTTTCTTGATCCCTCCGTTCTAAATCCCAACAACTTGTCTGGGGCGGATTTTCACGGTCTTGTGAAAAGGTCTTTTTACAATATGTTTCCCGAGGTGAAGGACCGCAGAGAGAAAAAGAAACTCTTTTCCCTGTTGAGTTCAGGCGCGACTTATGATCTGACGGATTTTGTCAAGGCTAATCCGGGGAAAATTGGTGAAACCATATTACTCTGGGTTCCCGCAGATGATGACGTGGACATGCTCATCAAAGGTCATATGAACCGTGATCTGCCTGAATCGGAACGACGGCTGGATGATGTGCAGGTTTCCTGGATCACCCGTCTTGAAAAGCAGGCAAAAATAGAAAAAAAATTCAATACAACCTTTTTTACAGCTGGCGATTCACGAGAGCCCGAACTTGCAGGCATATGGGGTGCCACCTGCGGATCTTTTTATACACTTTTCATCACCCTTGTGCTTTCCTTTCCCATTGGTGTGGCCGCAGCGGTTTATCTTGAAGAGTTTGCCCGAAAAAACCGTTTCACCGATGTTATTGAAGTCAATATCAACAACCTGGCTGCTGTCCCCTCCATTGTATTCGGATTGCTGGGGCTTGCGGTGTTTCTCAATTTTTTGGGTCTGCCCAGGTCCTCATCCCTTGTGGGAGGGCTTGTACTTTCCTTGATGACACTTCCCACGATTATCATTGCCGGCCGGGCCGCATTGAAATCCGTTCCGCCGTCTATCAGGGAAGCAGCGCTTGGCGTGGGGGCATCAAAAACCCAGATGGTTGCACACCATGTACTTCCCCTGGCAATGCCCGGCATATTGACCGGTACGATTATCGGGATGGCAAGGGCGCTGGGTGAAACCGCCCCCCTTCTGATGATCGGGATGGTGGCCTTTATCGTGGATATACCGGCAGGATTTACAGATCCTTCCACCGTATTGCCCGTACAAATCTTTTTATGGGCTGACAGCCCGGAAAGAGCGTTTATGGAAAAAACATCAGCCGCTATCATGGTTTTACTGCTGTTTCTGGTGGTCATGAATTCAGCGGCTGTATTTTTAAGAAAAAAATATGAACAAAGATGGTAGTTAACAAAAAAAAGGAGATAAAATGAAAAAAGTATTGTTAAATGTATGGGTCCTTGTCTTTATCATGGGCGTTGGTTATGTTCACGCCAAATCCAGAGATTATATCTCAATTGTCGGCTCTTCAACCGTTTACCCCTTTGCCACGGTCGTGGCAGAAACTTTCGGGAAGACCACGAAATTCAAAACGCCTAAAATCGAATCCACCGGGTCAGGCGGAGGACACAAACTCTTTGGTTCCGGTGTGGGCGTTCAATACCCGGACATCACCAATTCATCCAGACGAATCAAAAAATCAGAAGTTGAAAAAGCGGCCGCAAACGGTATAAATGAAATCGTTGAAGTCAAAATCGGTTATGATGGAATTGTCATAGCGAATTCAAAAAAAGCAGCCCTCATGGATCTGTCCGTAAAAGATCTCTTCCTTGCCCTGGCTGCCAGTGTTCCCAACCCGGACGGAACCCCGACTGTGGTGCCCAATCCTTATAAAACCTGGAAAAGCATTAATGCCAAATTGCCGGAGATTGCTGTTGAAGTCCTTGGGCCACCGCCCACATCCGGTACTCGGGATGCCTTTGTAGAACTTGTCATGGACGAAGGGGGGAAAAAATTCGATTTCATCAACGCCATGGAAAAAACAGATAAAAAGCAATTTAAAACCATCTGCCGGACCATCCGTGAAGACGGCGCCTATATCGAAGCCGGAGAAAATGACAACCTGATTGTTCAGAAACTTGAAGCCAATCCAAATGCTTTGGGAATTTTCGGTTTCAGCTTCCTGGATCAGAATATCGACAAAATCCAGGGGTCTTCTATCGATGGCGTTCAGCCGGTATTTGAAGCTATTGCCAATGGTTCCTATCCGGTTTCCCGCCCTCTTTTATTTTATGTGAAAAAAGCCCATGTGGATCAGATCCCCGGTATCCGTGAATTTTTAAAAGAATTTACCAGTGAAAAAGCCTGGGGCAGTGAAGGGTATTTGACCGATAAAGGCCTCATCCCAATGAGCGCGGACGAACGAAAAAAGTACTATGATATCGCAAACAATCTGATTCCACTGAATCCATCTGATTTATAATCCACTTCCCATACCGGATGGATATTTTTTCATCCGGTATGTACAATCGTATCATAATGGCGTATCAATAAAATGAATCAAAACATAAGGTTGAAATAATAATGCCTGAAAGTCCAACTCCAATAAAGCGCAGAAATCAACTGGTGGACCGGAATATCCGGGATACAGTGGGCCAGAGTTCGGTTCCAAATCCTCGAATGCGCTGCAAAAATGTCAGTGTATATTATAATTTTGGTGAAAAAAAAGCCATTAACAATATCTCTCTTGATATCGGTCAGAATGAAGTGATCGCCATGATCGGTCCTTCCGGGTGTGGGAAATCAACGTTTATCCGGTGTCTGAACCGCATGAATGACACCATTGACGGTTGCCGGGTAGAAGGGCAGATCCTTTTGGATGAAACCGACATCTATGATAAGAAGATTGATGTGGTTCCTTTGAGGGCCCAGGTGGGAATGGTTTTTCAAAAACCCAACCCTTTCCCCAAATCCATTTATGACAACATTGCTTATGGTCCGAAAATTCACGGGCTGGTCCAGAACCGTCAAGAGACGGACGAGGTGGTGGAAAAATCTCTTAAACGGGCAGGACTCTGGAATGAGGTCAAGGACCGGCTGAATCAGCCGGGAACAGGGCTTTCCGGTGGTCAGCAGCAACGGCTCTGCATTGCCAGAACCATTGCCGTCAACCCTGAAGTGATTCTGATGGACGAACCCTGCTCGGCCCTGGATCCCATTGCCACGTCCATAATAGAAGAACTCATCGATGAATTGAAACAGGAATATTCCATTGCCATTGTCACCCATTCCATGCAACAGGCCTCGCGCGTCTCCCAGAGAACCGCATACTTTCACATGGGCGATCTGATTGAAATAGGACCTACCGAGCAGATTTTTCTCAACCCGCTTCATGAACTGACCAATGATTATATTACGGGCCGGTTTGGATAAAATTTTTAGCGTAAAACCTTATAAATACTGTGGTTATAGTGATTTATTAAAAAAAATTTTTAAAATAGTTGATACAACCCTGACGGGTTAAGGATGGTATGGATGAGCATTCATCTGCAAAGAGAAATTGAAAAGATTAAAAAAGAAATCCTCTGCCTCGGAGCCATGGTGGAAGACAGATTTCAACAGGCCATTTATGCGTTCAAAACAGGGGATCAGGTGCTTGCGCAGAAAATTATGGATACAGATTTTGAGATTGACCTGCGGGAGGTCGAGGTTGAAGAGGAATGTCTAAAAATATTGGCTTTGCATCAGCCTGTTGCAACGGATTTACGCTTTCTGATTGCCGTGATCAAAATCAACAATGACCTTGAAAGGATTGCCGATTATGCATGTAATATCGCCAAACGGTTTATCATTTCATCCCATGACGCTATCCTTTTCAAATATGATTATGCCCCCATGGCGAATCAGGCCGGTAAAATGCTGAGAAAAAGCCTGGATGCCCTGGTTCGAATGGATGTGGAGATGGCCTATGATGTCCGGGATATGGATGCAGTAGTGAATGCCATGAGAAACGAAGCCTATGAGATCATGAAAAAAGACATTCAACGTCAACCGGAAAAGGTGGCTGAAATCATTAATATGTATCTGATTTCAAGACATCTGGAAAGAATCGGAGACCATACCAAGAATATAGCCGAAGAGGTGATATGCCTCATCGAAGGCGAAATTGTAAGGCATAGATAATATCATGACAAAAGAAACCATCCTGATCGTTGATGATGAAGAAGACATCCTTGAACTGATTAAATACAACCTGAAAAACGGGGGATATTCCATCCTGACGGCCCAGAGCGGTGAACAGGCCATAAAAATTGCAAAGCAGTCCAGACCCGATCTCATTGTTCTGGACCTCATGCTGCCAGGAATGGACGGCCTTGAGGTGACCCGCTATCTGAGAAGCAACGAGGAGACCCGTGATATGCCCATTGTCATGTTGACGGCAAAGGGTGAGGAATCCGATATCATTACCGGGCTTGAGCTGGGTGCCAATGATTATATTTCGAAGCCTTTCAGCCCAAAGGTACTGACGGCAAGGATCCGGGCAATTTTTCGGCGGCGAAAGAAGAATACCATGGAACCTGCTGACAGTATAAAACAAGAGGGAGATCTTACCATTGACCGGGCCCGGCATGTTGTGACCATCCAAGGCAATACCCTGGATCTGACCCTGTCTGAATTTGAACTGCTTTCTTTTCTTGCCGATAAAAAAGGCTGGGTGTTCACCAGAGGTCAGATTGTTGATGCTATTCGTGGTGAAAACTATGCAGTGACTGAAAGAAGTATTGATGTCGTTATTGTAGGATTACGAAAAAAATTAAAAAATTATGCCTCAATCATTGAAACGGTTAGAGGAGTTGGTTACAGGTTTAAAGAATAAAAATTATGATAAAAAAAAAGAAACTGATCTGGCAGATTTTTCCGTCATTCCTGGTTATTATAGTTCTCTCCCTTTCATCGGTTACATCTTATTCAACCAGTTATTTTAAGGATTTTTTTCTTAAAAATTCCGAAAAAGAGCTAACCACCAGGACAGAACTGCTACAGATAAATTTTGCTGATATTCTGCCGGAGGATATGATAAATACTGATCAAGATCAAATCCGCCATATTGATGAACTCTGCAAAGTCATTGGAGAAAAGACCGGAACAAGGGTAACCATTATTTTCCCTTCCGGCGTTGTGGTGGGAGATTCTTTCGGAGATATCAAGATGATGGAAAACCACATGAAACGCCCTGAAATCATGGAAGCCATGCAAAGAAAAAAAGGAGTCTCCATCCGGTATAGTTCAACGCTTGATAAGAAGATGATGTATATTGCTTTGCCTGTGATGATTGATGGGAGAGTTATAGCAGTGGTTCGGACAGCAGTTTCTGTCTCTGCCATTGACAACAAAATAAAGTCAGTCAGAAATAATATCTTCATAGCCCTGGCTTTTACAATTCTGGCGGCCGCAATTGCCAGTTTGTATGTCACCAGAAGGATTACACTTCCGGTTGAACAAATGAAAACAGGGGCTACAAAATTTGCCAAAGGAAATTTGAAAGAAAGGCTTGCAGTACCGGACGTAGAAGAATTGTCGGAACTTGCCATTACCATGAATCGAATGGCTGAAAACCTGGATGAAAAAATTAAAGATTTTGAAAACCGGAGCATGGAATTGGAAGCGGTCCATGCAAGCATGCAGGAAGGTGTCATCGCCATAGATAAAAATGGAAGAATTATTACAATCAACTCTGCCGCAGCAAAAATATTTGATTTCCCTGCATCCAAATTAAAAGCCCGGTATATTTTAGAGGTTGCAAGAAATTTTGGGCTTCAAAAATTCATTCAACGAGCATTGGCAACCCATGAGCCTGTTGAAGAAGATATTGTAATAACAAGGGACGAGGACCTGACCTTGAACATACATTCTACAGCCCTTTATGATAACACAGAAAGACGCTTGGGAACCTTGATTATTTTCCATAATATCACAAGGATCAGACGTCTTGAAAGAATGCACAAAGATTTTGCCGCCAATGTGTCCCATGAGCTGAAAACACCCCTGACAGCCATAAAAGGATTTATTGAAACCCTCCAGGAGATGCTGGTCACCAATGATACCCGGCAGAGTGAAAAGTTTTTAAAAATAATTGAGAAAAATGTGAACCGTATGATCGAGCTGATAAATGATCTTCTGGCCTTGTCAAGACTTGAAAGGCTGCAGGGGACTAATATCCAGTTTGAAAACCAGCCCTTGGCAACATTGATCCAGGGAGCAGTCAACATTTGCCATCCCCGTATCAATGCAAAAGATATCACCGTCAGTATTGACTGTCCAGAGGATCTCAACGGCAGGGTGGACCCCATCCTTATGGAGCAGGCCATTATTAATCTTGTGGACAATGCTGTAAAATACAATCCTGAAGGCAGTCAGATTGCCATAGCAGTGACAAGGCAGAATCATTCCCTGGATATTGTGATTAAAGATAATGGTATAGGAATTGATAAAGAACATTTGCCAAAGATTTTTAACCGATTTTACCGGGTAGACCGGGGCAGAAGCAGAAATGAAGGCGGTACAGGCCTGGGTTTGGCTATTGTTAAGCATATTATCCAGTATCACAATGGTAAAATTGATGTTGACAGTACAAAAGGCAGTGGCAGCTGTTTTAAAATCAGTATACCTGTCTGAGACTGCCAACCAGTGAAGTCCATTGTCTGTTTTTTCTCAGCACAGCAGCAGATAAGATGGTGACTGATCCTTTCCCAGAAAATTGGATACAGGGTTAAACTGCTTTGGGGCAAATTTTTGAGGTAGTCAAAAAGCGACTATTGTTTATAACGATTTAGGATGAGCCCTTATTCAAGAGCGATTACTGGCAATAGTAGGGCTCAGTCAAGACAAATTTTAAGCAACCCCACATATAGTACATGCCGGTTTTTAAACTTTGAACTTTCAATTCCATTATATAAGCCATGGGCATCATACCCGGCCATTTCCCCATATTAATTTTTATAACAAAATTATTTTCTGGGAATTTTAAAAAATTCTTTCCCGGATTATGTGGCCAAATTCAATGTGCTCCAATAAAAGTTAATGGAGCCTTGATCAATTTGAAGATGTCATTTCCCATATATCTTAATTTCAAGCCTGAAACTGAAAAATCTTGCCATACCATATCTGGTATTCTGATAAATTTTAAAACGCCCGGACTGGTGAAAGAAATAGCCTCCCAATGCTTGAAAATGACTCGTCTCTATCGATACAATAAGTGTTTACAAGAAAAAATGCCATCAACATCAATATGGTCCGAATCTCGATCAAGACACCCACGATTGTAGCAAGCGAGGTGTTCATTGAAAAACCGAAATGAATAACAGATGATCGTCTTGGATCACGGAAGCGCATGAAAATTAATAATGAAATGTTAGATTTTAGAACATTGATTTTCTTTCGTTTTTTTGGGGCAACTTTACAAAATCAATCCGCCGGTCAGGGTCAAGCTGTCTGTTAGGTCATATTTAATTCTGATTCGCTTAAAAGTTCCGTCCTGGCCATCGACCTCATATATATGGATGCCAGAAATGTTGGAACCAGCTGGTTATGGAAAAATTCCCGCCAACCAGCTTAGATAATCTTAAGCCAATAATGACTGTTTTAAGGCTGTAGACGGTTTAGATAAAAAAATTACAGGGGTAAAAATTTGTAACCTTTTCCCAGATAATTTCGTCTTATCGATTAAAATTAGCTTTTGCAATTCAGTCGGTAACCGTGTAAAAAAGGAGAACATAAGTGGATGCAAATACAAACGTGTGGTTAAGTTTGGGCGCAAAGATTGGGATGAACTGTATTCCCTGTTTTGACTATCTATGTAAAAATGCCAAACAAGGCAGGATATGCTTAAGCATGATCTTGGGCCCTATAAAAAACCTAAGTCGAGGCACCCTGAGATAATATGATGGATTCTTTTTTTACACCCGGTCATTACCCATTTCAAACAGTGAAAGCAAAGGAGAAAGTAAATGTCAAACAATTATGATAAGATTATTCAAGACAATCTTAGGCAGCTATACCTTAATCTGCCGATTGATCTCTCAGAGAATCTTCCAGGAGAACAGGTTGGAGAGCAATTTCATTTTAATGCATTTGGTAACAAATGTGTGATTGATCCCCATAAAATTATTCTTGGGGAAGAAGAACACGCATCTGTACCTGCTCTTATAATTTCTGTTTACGCTTTACATGCCAATTCAGAAAATTGTGTTCTCTCACCCTTAAAATCTTTCAAGGAATTTCCAGACAGTATTTCCCATGTAGCAGCTTCAGCAATGCCTACCAGTAAATTGCTCGGTCCACATGTTGCCGAAATTAAGAAAGCAAAGCAACGTATTGTTAGAACATTTAATGGGACAGCAGGGCCTTCCGAAGCAGGAGGCGATTTCTCCTTTACCCTTTACCCGCTGCCAAAGATTGCATTATGTTATATTTTCTATGAAGCAGACGATGATTTTTCTGCTTCTGTAAGATGTCTGTATTCAAATAACGCAAATCAATTTATGCCGGTATCCGGACTTGCAGATGTAGGCGAATACACATCAAAACAAATTTTAAAATTGATCGATCAGTAATGACGACTGCGGCCGCAAGATCCGCCTATTTGCAGACCTTCCCGGCCCTGTTCAATTTGAGAGTTTGCGCACCTCGGGTGTAGGTCCTATGGTTTTGGAACATCTTTTTGCAATTTTCTATAGCTTTTCAAGTTTCCCGCAGATACAAGGCCTGTCGTTGCTCAGAGTATATAAATCGAATCGATTGGAATTTTCCGTGCCCACATTTTTCAGAACCAATTCACTTTCATAGTATACAGGTCCTTTGAAATTAAGCTCCAGCAGTAATGGACCATCCCCGAGAAGTTTCGGAAGACAATCGATACATTTTGAGGATACTTTGATCGGTTGGACAAAATCTCTTTTAAAACCCATCATTCTTGCATACCACTTACTGTAATGGATCCCGTTGCTGTCACCCATGATCCGTGCGAATCGAAAACTGTTTTTCGCGGGTAGAAACCATTCGGAAAGGGTCTCGGCTTCCGGGATCGTTTCCAGCCCCGAAGAAGTAAAGGTTGTGTCCTCTTCACCTAACATTCCGGGTACAAAAAAGGTCGAGGTGTTTTTCCATACCGATTCATCATTGGATTGAATTGTCGATTCTATGTAGAACTCCATGCCTTTACGAACAAACCTCCGACCTTTCATGAGACTTGTGATCCTGAGTTTTTCCCCGACGCTGATATCTCTGTACATCACGGTGGAATTTCGAAGTGTCAGCATTTTGAACATGGGTACTTCTATTTCCTTCTGGCTGATAATCCATAGGTTCAAGGGATACAGCAGGCTGAAGGGGTATAAAATCGGAAGCCTGTCACTTCTTTCCAAACCGCATAGGTCGGTAAAATCGTTGAGATGCTTTCGGTTTAGGACAATATCCGGCCAAACAGCCACCATATTCGACCATTCAGTCCTGATCTTCCCCTTAAATTTACCTTTCCGAAACCCGTTGTAAAGGGTATGGATCGCGGATGGACGTTTTTTCAACAAAAGTTCTTTTTTCGCTATCGTTTCATTACTCATAAATCATTCTCATGTTTTCGATTTTTGTTACGTGAGAACCCATCTTTCATACCATGGCTGCATTCAGCCTTCCATGCAAGGTTTATTCTATCAAACTTTGAAAGGATCCTCTATTCCCTTTTCAAGGGAACACACATGGAACCTAAAAATGAAATGCCAGATTCAAGAATAACCGATCATTATCCTCAATATTCCGGAACATTGGCTTTCTTCCGTTTTGATACAAAATCAATCCGCCGCTTAGGGTCCAGCTGTCTGTCAGATCATACTCAGCGCTGATTCGCTCAAAAGCTCCGTCCCTGGCATCCCCCCCATAGACCGATGCCAGAAATGTCACTGCCAGCCGGTCATTGAAAAATTCCCTGGTTGTCCGTAGTGCCATTTGAACCTGATCATTGCCGGTGCTATCAGGGACCTTTGCAAGAACAGAGTCATAATCCAGATAATGAAACAAAGCCAGTTCCAGGGCTATAGTGGTTTCGGAAAAACCGGAATACTCCGCACCCACCATGGTATCTGCCCGTTCAAAGGATTTGTCCGGCTGATTGAAGAAACGAAATCCGCTGGTCAGGGCGGCTTCTCCTTTAATAATCCAATTACCGGCAGCCATACTTGCAGCCACTCCGTACATGGTGAGCCGACTGTGTTCCCGCTTGAAGGCATCACTGGTAAAATGTGCGGTGTCATCCCAGAAACGGGCGGTATAAAAAGAAATATCCCGGCCATTAAAATAGCCGGTCAGGGCTGCACCGAATTCAGTGTTTTCTAAATTGTCTTCCGGTTCTTCCACCGGTGGCAGGGGTTGATCAGAGGGGTAGAAATCACTGCCGTAGACCGGAAGTTTGGAAAAGCGGTTTTCATGGGCAGCCACAATTGACAGACTCCAGTCCCCCATATACCCATCCAGTTTGGTCATGGTTACTGGCAGTTTTAAATCCTTGATATCCACTATACCCGGGGTACGCTGGTCCAGGGGATTCCAGATATCTGTGATGAGAATGCTGTCCGACCGGCCCCAGGATAATACCTGACGTCCGATTTTAATATCCAGGTTTTTCAGCAAAGCGCCCTGTAAATAAGTCTCACCCAGCTCGATTTCCGATTCATATTGATCCAGAAAAGAATCTGGATAGTCTGCCCGGCCGGCGGCCCGGAAAGCTGCATCATAAAAGGCGCTACCACTTATACGGAATTTAAAATCAAAGGGCAGGTCATGGTCCAGGGCCAGATCCAGTTTGGAACGCAACCGCGAAAACCCTTGATGGTCGATTTCACCCGTTGCCGGAGCATCATGCCCTATATTATACACCACGCCAAAGGTCAGGGAGCCGGAAAGATCATTGAAACGGTTCCGGGAGACGTCTGCGGGTTCGATGGAAGAAGTGTCATCACTATCTTTAAATTCGCCCAAGATATCGGTCAATTCCCCTTCTGGTGATATTTCAGACCCTTTATCTCCAAATCCTTCCAAGACATCTATCAATTCGTCTTCTGAAGAAGATGCAATGCCGGAACCATCGATTTTTTCTGTTTCGCTTGATTTTAGTCCATCAAAATCTTCCAGAACCTGCTCAATTTCCGGGAGCAGGGAAGATGCCGAATCAGCCAACAGCCCCTGGGGAATAAGAAAAAGTCCTATCAAAAATATCACCAACCCCAGGCATTTGTGCCAATAATGTCTTGATGCCTGCATTGTCTATAATCCTTTTTGCATCTGACGGACTGTGAAAAAATTTTCCTCCAAGGGCTGGTTGAACTTTACATTGGATAATTTGATGATGGTATGGTGCTGTTTCATCTTTCCCTTAACAGTCCACATTTGAAGCTCAGTTGCCACCCAGATTCCCTCAATTTTATCCAGTTGTGTCACATCCAGATATTTTAGTTTGCCCTGTTCCTTTAAAAAATGGACTGCCCGCACCACCATATAAATGTCTTTGCGGACATACAGAATGGATTTGGTATAGCCGTAATCATCAATGGTCTTTTGAGTACTGGGGATAGATTCAATTAAAAAAGCAGGATAATCGCCTACTTTTGTTTCCTTCAGGATTTTAAAATCATAGAGGGTAAGTTCAAGATCAGTTATGTCACCGTAGTAAAAATCAGATCCCATAAAAGAGGCATCTTTATCACTGGCTGCGATCCGTTTGGGTTTTCCCACAGCAGGCAGGTAGAGCCATTGATCATCATCCATGTCTGCCTGATCATAATCCCAGGTCAAAAAGGCGGTATTCTCCACATCCGCTGGTGAGAGAAAAAACATAAGCCGTAATTCATCCTTGCCATTGTCTTTATTAAAAGAACGAATCCGGCGGACTCTTTGGTTGCTATTCTTGTCAATCAGGATCATCTCCATGTCAGAAACCTGATTGTCGCCGTCATCACGGGCATCCACCTGTTCCATAATTTTTCGGGCTTCAGGATCATCGGCCAGGACAAGAGCCGGTGAGACTAAAATACAAATAATGATGATCAGAATCGGGACTATTCTGTATGATATCTGTTGTTTTTCAAAAATTTTAAAAAGTTCCTTGTTTTTCATTATGCTGCCTCCAGATCCATTTTTCTATGAACATAGGATTCTTTATATTTATAATAAACCACCAGAATAGCCGGTGCTAACAGGAAATCCGCAAACAGGCCGAAAATAATGGTAGTACCGGTAAGAAAGCCAAAATAAATAAAATTGGTCATGCTGGCGAATAAAAAGACATAAAAACCCAGACACAGGACTAAGGAAGTAACGAGCATTGCTCTGCCGGCGGTTGATAATGTCTGTTTGATCGCATCAGCTACATTGTTTGATTTTAAATAATATTTTTGAAAGTTGTGCATAAAATGGATCGTATCATCCACAACAATACCCAATGCAATACTGCTGACCATCATGGTAAAAACGTTCAACGGTATTTTAAGCCAGCCTGATATGCCAAGCATCAATAGGACGGGCACTAAATTGGGTATCATGCTTAAAAAACTTAACTCAAACGTGCCGATGAGAATGAACATTAAAACTGAAATCACAATGATCGAAATGATATAGCTTTCAGCCATGGTTTTAATGGTATTTGACATGGTTTGTGTGTACAGGGTGATCATACCGGTTGTTGTGATTTTAGCTTCAGGATAATTTTTCTGAAAATGACCGGCAACGGTATCAATGAATTTTTGATACTGTATGGCGTTCTTAAAAGACACCTTTATCATGAACCGGGCCATACTGAACTGTGTATCAACATATTCTTCCAGGTCATCTGTACCGCTGTTTTCAAACAGCAGGAACTCTTGGGCTATCAGGTTCTTACTGTCGGGAATGGCATAATAATCTTGATTGTTTTCATTCAATGCCTTGTTTGTTTCCTTGAGCACAACAGAAATAGACCAGGCTTTTCCTGCTTGAATTTCATTAATATCAAGGGATTCTGCAAATTTTACCGATTCCTCCAGCTGATTCAATATTTCAGGATTAAAAAAAGCATTCTTTTTGCCCATGTTAATGATCACTTCAAGGTTAAACGACCCTTTTAATTGTTCATCTATTTTTTCGGTTGCCATCCGTATGTTACTGTCTCCAGGCAGCCATCGAAGTATATCATGGGAGAATTTGATCCTGGAGATGCCCAAAATAGAAATAGAGGTAATAAGGATAAACAGGGTTATTATTTTTATTGGATGACTTGTAGCAAACAAAGCCATGGCAGTGCCTATTTTATCCATAACTGCTGTTTTCTTTTCAGGATCTTCCTGCTTGATCTTAATGGGGATGATGGAAATGATTGCCGGCAGCAGCACAACTGTATACATTAAGGCAAACATCACACCGATACTGGTAAAAATCCCCAGTTCTTCAATCGGTGCCACAGCAGATCCGGCAAAGGAAAGCAAGCCGCACGCAGTGGTAATACTTGCCATTAAAATAGCCAATCCAGAATGATTATACGCATTGATGACTGCATTCCGTTTGGTTTGGTTATTCTCATAAGCCCGATAGAAGAGGGTCAAGATATGGATTGAATCACACAGGGCAATCGCCAGGAGAAAGGATGGTAAAACTGTAGTCGGCAGTTTTAATGAAATATTAAAAATCGCCATTATGCTCATTGTCGACAGAAGAGATACCATCACAATGATTAACGGCATGATCACCCCTGAGAGCCTGCGAAACATAATGGCAAGAATAATAGTAATCGTTAAAAATGAAAGACCCAAAAACCGGCTCATATCTTTCAACATGGCTTTGCTGAAATAATTGGAGATAGATGCAGGACCTGTGACATATATTTTGAAATCCGGCGACGCGTATTTTTGTGTTATTTCATATACAACATCCACGGCTTCATCGTTTTCGGCTGAAGTGATGTATTCTGATTTTTTTTCATTCGTTTGCCCGGGTGAATCAAAATCCATAGACAGAGGATCACTGGTATCTGCATTTTTACCGGTTGAAGAGTACGTGTTTGTTTTGATTAAAATCGTTGTGAGATCATGCCGGTCATTAATCAATGTATTCAGGTATAATGGATTCTGCATAACCTGTGAACGTAATAGTTCAAGCGCTGCTGCATTGGCTGGCATTTCCTCCATCAGATCGCCAACGATAAGTTCATCTGCATCTCCCCGGGTGTGGCGGGCGTTGATAAGGCTGGTGATATCGTCCAGATATGGGACTTTTTCATCTAATTCCTGATGCAGGTTTTTTAGTTGAGTTAAAAAATCCATATCAAAAACATCTTTGGTTTGAATGGCAACAATGATAACCGGTCCCCTTCCAAATTGGTCACGAAACATATTAAAATCCACAAGTGCCGGATCATTTGCACGCAGCAATCCTTCGGTAGAGGTGTCCTTAGTCATTTTTGGAAACTGAGATGCGATAATAAAAATAAAAACAGAAAGCAGAATAAGTGTTTTGTATCTATTATCAAAAGCCCATCGGGCCATGGCTGATATTTTTTGAGCGGTAATTTTTTTTATGGTTTTCATTTTTTTTAGACCATTATATTTTGACGCTTTACGGTTAAAGACATATGATTTTTGAAAAATTCAGTTATCAATAGAGCATGGTGGGGATGCTCAATTATATTTGAATGTTTACACCCAGGAATCAGATGAACTTCAGTCCGGTCTTTTTTTGAATTTGAATACAGGATGTCAAGATTTTCCGATGGAATGAAATTGTCTTCCCCACCATGTAGAAGGGTGATGGGTGCTTGGATTTTTCCAATGTTGTTTTTTGGAAAAAGAAAATCTATGCGATGCCCCACCCAATGACCGATAAATTGAAACATCAGCCACAGGAAGGGCCATTCAGGGATATAGAATTTTTTCATGTAGTTGAGTGTAACCGCAACTGGATCGGCAAAAGCCGCGCTGCTTGCAATGGCCTTAATTCGTGAGTCCCGTGATCCGGCTAAAATTGTACCTGCTCCGCCGATTGAATGTCCCATAACCCCGATGTTATTGGGGTTGACATCTGATCTGGTTTCAAGGTAATCAATGGCCGCACTGATGTCCTGAGCCATTGTCTGCAATGTTACCGGCCCGTTTTTATCACTCCTTCCGTGTCCCCTGAAATCAAATAATAATAAAGAAGTGTTTAAGGTATGAAGCGCTTTGGCAACCGGTAGCATGGCTGCGGCGTTTTTCGACCATCCATGCTGAACAATGATTGCCGGGTTTTTCTCAGCGGCTGAAGAAGCAGGAATGAACCATCCCCGCAGCAAAACCCCTTTTACTGAGAATTTAACATTCTCAAAACCCATTGAATAATCTTTTGGTGTTTTTTTAGAACCGGCCAGCATAGGCCGGCACCACAGCCGGGCAATCATCCAGGATAAAGCTATAATTATAAAAACTGTACCCAGAACAATTGTTGCAAGGCTGATTAAAATCGAAAACATTATATACCTCCCTTAATTCGATATGAATATCTGTAATCTGATGTTACTGATTTTGAAAAAATAAACCGTATTCAGAATCATTATGCTCTTTTTCCCCGGCGATATTCTTTCAATGCTTTTTTCATTTCCGTCATCATCTCATTGGAGCAAATATTTGTAGATTCTTTATCCATGAAATGTTTCATCATCGCTCCACAGTCAAAATTTTCTTTGGCACAGTATTTTTTAAACATCCGAAGCATTTCTTCAATATTTCCACAGGGGAAATTGATATCGGCTTTTTTTTGCTCTTCTGATAACGTGTTTGAGGGGGCTTTTTTCGGGTTAGTCATTTTAAATCTCCTTCTTTTTATTAATTATTTTCAAATTCAATTATTTTTTGAAACTGAAAATCTATAGAGCAGATTTCATACCAGCTTGAGAAGGATTAGAAATAATCATCTATCATGCTTAAATTACACGATAAAATTAAAAAATCAGTTCAGGGTTAATTGGAAAATTAAAGATTGTATTACCGATGGTAACAGGGTTGGAGGTGACAGTTGTTACGAATGGTAACGTCAAGGAAGGTTTTATTATTGGGGCGGGCGTATAGGACAGGGTCTATTATCTCGGAATCCCCCAGCGCTTTCTTTTTTCCCACAGGCTTTTCCGGCTGATTCCTAATATGTCTGAAATCTTTTCCTCGGTGTATTCGTCTTGCAAAGCAAGAATGGTTTGTTTGGTATACTCATCAATTGAAATAAAACCTTTTATCATTTTCAGAGTTTCTGACAGGCTTGAAAATTTCGGAGGAAGCTGTGCATCCTGTATTGCCTGATTATCATTGGTAAGATGAAGTGCGTACTCAATGACATTTTCAAGCTCCCTTACATTTCCAGGCCAGGCATAGTTCATGAGTTTCTTAAGGGTTTCTGAAGATATTCCTGAAACGTTTCGTGAATGTGTATCACAAAGGCGCTGCAGCAGATGGTTCGCAAGCAGAGGGATATCTTCTTTTCGTTCACGAAGAGGTGGAAGATCAATAGGTATTACGCTTAAACGGAACAAGAAATCCTCACGGAAGATGCCGTCTTTTACAGCATCCTCGAGATTTCGATTTGTGGCAGATATTAGCCGGACATCGAATTTGTTGTGTTTTGTGTCTCCTACCCGCCGGGATTCACCCTCTTGTAGAAAACGAAGTAGTTTTACCTGGAGAGACAACGACATTTCCCCGACCTCATCGAGAAAGAGTGTTCCTCCATGAGCCGTCTCGATTAATCCTCTGTGATCTTTTATAGCCCCGGTAAAAGATCCTTTGACATGCCCAAATAATTCTGATTCTAAAAGGTTTTCTGGAATGGCACCACAATTTATCGTGACAAAGGGTTTATCTTTTCGAATTGAATTCAATACAATTGCCTTGGCAATGAGCTCCTTGCCTGTTCCGGATTCACCTGAAATAAGGATATTGCTGTTAGTGGGAGCAATTCTTTGGATCAGCCTGAAAATTTCTTTCATTTTCTTTGATTGGGTTATTATGTTTTCAAATTGTGCTTGACGCTCCATTTCACGACGTAACGTAACATACTCCTTCGTAATTCGAATCTGTTCTGTGACATCTCGGACAACTTCAACAGCCCCGATAATTTTTCCATTCTCGTCCTTGAAGGGTCCTGAAAAAAACTCCACCCACAAAACATCCCCATTCGGCAATTGAATATCCCTGAGTGCCTTTTTCGGTTTGCCTTCCTTGAGAACTTCAAGGATAATACAGTCCTCACAAGGCTCATTACGGCCACGATAGGCGGCATAGCAATACTCACCGATTCTCGAACCGTAAGTTTTGCGAATCGCTTTATTTTGAAATATGATTTTAAGATCCTTTCCGATTACAGTGATCCCATCGCTCACTGTGTTCAAAACAGCATCGAAAATAGCCTTATCATGTATACTTAACTTATTTTTTGTCATTTATTTTAGAATAATATCTATTTAAAATTATTGTTTTATATAAGTTTAACCTGGTACAAAGTTTTATGGTTAGAATTTTTTAAAAATCAATCTATATAAGCAACATAACAGGGAAAACACGTGAAAACAATAATAATGTATCTACATTTTTTGCTTTACTGATCCTTCTTAAGAAAAATGGACAAAATCTTAAGATGTTCTATGTCAAAAATATTAAATATAATGGTTGGTCCTTGGAAATTAAAAGCGGTTATAAGTCTATTTTTAAACCCTTTTTCCCTACTTTTTTTCAATGGGGACTTGCATTTCAAAGACTCAGCCCAGACAAAATTTGAGAACCCCAATATGTAGTATATGACACTTTTTCAGTTTTGAATTTTTAATTCAACTATATAACCCTGTGGCAATATTATAGGATCATTTTTCATATTCAAGTTGATAATATATAAAAAACACGGCCCGCACTTAACTGCAAAAAAACCGTTCTGTCGTCCAAATCCCCAGTCCTGATATCTTTTTACCCTGTTTGATTTTGGACATCTGAAGTGAGATATGGAAAATAGAATAATTTTCCCTTTTTCAGGAACAGCAAATGTCATTTGATAATCTTTTTTATAAAACATCTATACTTTTAAACCCGCGCGATAAGATTTTTAATATTTTTTTATAATGGAGTTGGATCATGCCAATAACAGACAATAAAAATTATTCTTTTTCTTTTTCTACGATAGACATTAACAAGAAAATTTATTGAAGCAACCATTGAAATCATTGATGTGGAAATGGGCGAAAAGCCTGAGTATTTGACGGTAGGTAAAACACCCCTTGAGAGGGTGCATAAATTGCTGTCAAAGTTAGATTCTATAAGGGTTAGCAAGGATAGAGGATCAATGGTTTCCAAGGAGGCTGATGACCTGTTCCATAAATTTATGGAACAGGTAGAATTAATTTTCAAAAATCTGCCAAAACCCTTGCAGTGGAGGTCTTTTCTTAACAATGATCTGATTTTATTAACCGACATTCCCTCAATAGTTCAAACCGCCTCTGTAAAACA
>JACNHV010000192.1:0-12807 GCA_014383445.1 Candidatus Desulfobacula maris
CTGTATGATGTATTGACCCTTAAAACAGACAGTCAGTACATACCAACATTGACCATAAGGGTATATGCCATTTTTTCTGAAAAAAAGGCACCAAAATCTTAAGCTTGCACAAGTTTTTTAAAGAAAATTTAAATATGGATATTTTAAAAATAAAAGCAGTTGTGTTTGACTGTGACGGGGTCATGTTTGACACGGCCGTGGCCAACAGGAAATATTATGATGAGGTGCTCAAGCGTTTTGATAAGCCCGCACTCAATGAAGAACAATTTGTCAATATTCACATGATGACGGTAATTAATGCCATTGACTATCTTTTCCCGGAAATAGATGACCTTTCAACGGTATACGACAGCCTTAAAAATATCGGGTATAAAAAATTTATCAAGCACATGCGCATGGAAGAAGGGCTCAAAGAACTTCTTATAAAGTTGAAAGATAACGGTTATATCAGAGGGATTGCTACCAACCGGACCAATACCATGGAAAAGGTGTTGAAAGATTTCCATCTTGAAGACTATTTTGAAGTAGTGGTTACTGCGGCAAAGGTTGAAAAACCAAAACCTGATCCCGAACAATTGTTGCTGATAATGGAAAAATTTGAATTAAAACCGGATGAGATTCTTTTTATAGGGGATTCTGACTATGACCGACAGGCAGCAGTCAGTGCAAAAGTAAGGTTTGCGGCTTTTAAAAATTCAGAACTTAAAGCTGATTTTAATGTGGAATCAATGGATGAAATTGTCACTATTTTACAGATAAATCAATAAAATTCTTGACAAATTTTTCAATCATCATTACATCTTACAAGATTTTTCAGGATAGAATTTTTTATAAATGTTTGAGTAAACATTTATTAAGGTGGTTAAACATAAAATAGGAGAATAGAGTAAATGTCTAGATTAGTAGCACCTCATGGTGGAAAAGGACTTGTGATTTGTAAACTTGAAGGCGCAGCACTTGAAGCTGAACTTAAAAAAGCTGCAGGTCTTAAAAAAATTGAGATTTCATCCCAGGTAAAGGGTGATCTGATCATGCTTGGCATTGGTGGTTTCAGCCCTCTTAACGGGTTTATGACTAAAGCTGACTGGAAAGGCGTTTGTGCAGATTTCCTTCTGGCTGACGGTACTTTCTGGCCGGTTCCTGTAATGCTGGATGCCGGCAAAGAAGATGCAGCAGGAATCAATGTTGGTGATGAGATTGCCCTTGAAAGAAAGGGTGAAATCTTTGCTACAATGAAGATTGCAGAAAAATTTGAAATGACTGAAGACGAGAAAAAATGGGAATGTGAAAAAGTTTATAAGGGCCAGGGCGAAGAGTCTGCAGATGACAAGTTCTGGAGCATTGCCATGAAAGATCACCCGGGTGTCCAGATGGTTATGGCCAGAAAAGAGTTCTGTCTTGCAGGTCCTGTAAAAGTTCTTTCTGAAGGCGAATTCCCGGAAAAATTTAAAGGTGTTTATCTCACCCCGACCGAAACCCGTGCGATCTTTGATGAAAAAGGCTGGGCCAATGTGGCTTCCATGCAGCTTAGAAACCCAATGCACAGATCCCATGAGCATCTTTGCAAAATAGCCCTGGATGTTTGTGATGGCGTTCTGATCCATTCTCTTATCGGTAATCTCAAACCGGGTGATATCCCGGCAGATGTTCGTATCGAATGTATTGATACCCTGATAAAAGGGTTCTTTGTTCCGCAACATGTTGTTAATGGCGGATATCCTCTGGATATGCGATATGCAGGCCCAAGAGAAGGTCTTCTCCATGCAACTTTCCGTCAGAACTATGGTGTTAACAGAATGATCATCGGTCGTGACCATGCAGGTGTTGGTGATTTTTATACCCTGTTTGAAGCACAGGAGATATTTGACACAATTCCGATGCCGTCAGAACCCGGCAAAGCACTGGTTTGCGAACCGCTTAAAATTGACTGGACATTCTACTGCAAAAAATGTGACGGCATGGCTTCCATGAGAACCTGCCCCCATGGCAAAGATGACAGGGTTATCCTTTCCGGAACCAAATTGCGCCATGCCCTTTCCAACAACGAAGAAGTTGTTGATCACTTTGGCCGTGAAGAAGTCCTGGTTATCCTGAGAAAATACTATGCATCATTGACTGAAAAAGTTGAAGTTAAACTCCAGAGTCATGCAGAAGGATCTAAAATGTAAGTAAGTCTTATTAAAAATAATTATATTTTAAGAAGATATTAGAAAAGGGCTGTCTCCTGGTTAAAGAGACAGCCTTTTTTTATGCCACATAGTTGGTGTTCTTCCCTGAACTCAGATCAAAGAGGAGCCTGGGCTCATAAAAATTTTCAGATTTTCGGTCAGGCACAGGGTTAATTTGAAATCATTATGAATCGATCTGGTTTGATTTGAGGATGGTATCATACACCTGTTTTTTTGACACCTTGAATTCTTTTGAAATCTGTCTGGCTAAATCCGATGTGCCAAGTTCTGTGGTTGCAAGTCTTGAAATGATGATTTTTTCAAGTTGTTCTTCATCAATGGTCTTTTGCTCCAACTGACCCTGGACAAAAAGAGAGCATTCTCCTTTAATAACTTCTTTTTCTTCAAGTGCTTTAAGGATATCAGACAGGTTGCCCCGGATGTATTCTTCATGCAGTTTGGTGATTTCCCTGGCAAGGCATGCTTTCCGATCTCCCAGAATAGTGCGCATGTTGTCAATAAGGGCTTTAATCCGCCTTGGGGATTCATAAAAGATGAGGGTCGCACTTTGATTTGTTATGGCTTCAAGAGCCTGCTTTTGCTTTTGCTGTTTTTTGGGTAAGAATCCCAGGAAGAGAAATGAATCAGTGGGCAGTCCTGACACACTTAATCCGGCAATGGCGGCACTGCATCCTGGAATGGGAATGATGGACAGCATTTCTCTGGCAACTGCTGTGACAAGTTTATATCCTGGATCTGAAATAGATGGGGTCCCGGCATCGGAAATCAGAGCAATATCAAGGCCGTTTTTCAAATGGGCAATAATTTGGTGTGTTTTGTTTGCTTCATTGTGCTCATGGCAGGACACAAGTTTTGTTTTGATGTCGTAATGGGAAAGCAGTTTTTTTGAATGCCGGGTGTCTTCAGCTGCAATCAGGTCAACCTGTTTTAACACCTTTACTGCCCTGAATGTTATATCTTCAAGATTCCCCACGGGAGTGGCAACAATATAGAGGGTTCCGGCTGAATTTTGGGTGTCCATTTTAATGACCTGTTCTAATAATCCATTCTAAAAAGCCTGGAAAGCATTTTTAATTAAATTAATATCAAAGTTGCCATTTTTTTCAAGAACTTCAATCACATCGAACCGGACTCTGGAATTCATCTGCTTTTTTTCTTTTAGATAGATGGAGGCTCCCAGGATGATTTTTTTTTGCTTTGAATAGGTGATTGATTCTTTTGGCAGCCCTTTTTTAAGGCTACGTCTTGTTTTGACTTCAATAAAACAAATGCAGTCACTGTCTTTGGCAATAATGTCTATTTCAGCTATTTTTGTTTTATAGTTGGTCTCAAGAATGGTAAATCCTTTGGTTTGAACAAAAGATATTGCTGCTGTTTCACCGCGATGTCCTAAGTTTTTTCGGTCATCGGGCATTGATCACACCTTTTACCCCCTTAAAAGTACGCCTGTGAACTGGGCAGGGGCCATATTTAAAAATGGCTTCTTTGTGGGCTTTGGTGGGGTAGCCTTTGTGCTGGATAAAATTGTATTTGGGATATAATTCATGAAGCTCTTTCATGATGGCATCCCTTGTGATTTTTGCAATAATGGAGGCGGCAGCAATGGAAATGCTTCTTGAATCCCCTTTGACAATCGCTGACTGTTCAATGTCCATGTCCAGGGTGAAATTGCCGTCAATAAGAAGAAAATCCGGGGCAAGGGAATCAGAAGGGTTTGAAAGTTTTTCAACGGCCCGTTTCATGGAAAGCAAAGATGCCTGAAGAATATTAATTTTATCAATCTCATCGTGGGAGGATATACCAGTAGAAACAGCAATAGCCTGTTCCATGATTATCGGAAAGAGAGCGTTTCTTTTTTTTTCTGACAACTTTTTGGAATCATTGATCCCAATACACACAAAATCATGCGGCAGGATTACGGCAGCAGACACGACAGGGCCGGCAAGGGGTCCCCTGCCGGCCTCATCAACACCTGCTATAATTTTATACCCATTGGTTTTTGCTTTGTGTTCAAATTGCCACATCAGCGAAACCTTTTAAGGGGTTTTTAAGCAAACCGTTTTTCTTTGATCCTGGCAGCTTTACCACGAAGATTTCTAAGATAATAGAGTTTGGATCTCCTGACCCTACCCTTTGTTACCACTTCAATTTTATCAATGGAGGGGGAAAAAAGCGGAAATATTCTTTCAACACCAATGCCGCCGGAAATCTTTCTTACGGTAAACCTGGCACTTGCATATCCCTTGGTTTTTTTAATCACTACGCCCTGGAATAGCTGGATACGCTCTTTATCACCCTCTTTGATTTTTACATGTACTATTACATTATCACCTGAATCAAATGCAGGGATATCAAGACGTAATTGTTCTTTTTCTAATTTTTCGATTATATTACTCATATTTCCTCCTAGTTACCTTCCCTTTTAGCAAATACTATCTTATCTGCCATTTATAATCCTGTCTAAATATATTGATGCAGCAGACCTGACAGAAAGGTGATTGTAATCCGTTTTCCCGGAAATCGGGTCTAAAATAAAATCACAGGTATCAATCAATTCATCTGCCAGTCCCCATGCCGTTCCAAAAATAATGACATGGGAAACTTTATTCTCAAGCTTTTGCTTTAACGCTTCTATTGTTATTGAGCCGGGTTTTTCTTTTGCACTTGTGGCAATGGTCACAACCGGCTCTTTTCTTTCCTGTTCAATTGAGGAAACCGCATCCTCAAAGGTTTTGGTCACCCGAATGAGTTCCAGAGCATTTTTCCTGAACGGATTCAGTTTAGCCCCAACTCCTTTTGTCCAGTGTTCAATCACTTGATTGGCCAGCATTGCCTGGTCTTCATAAGGGGTTATGACATAAAACCCTCTTACACCAAAGGTGATGGATGCCCGTGCAATATCATGCAAGTCTATGGTTGTCAGAGCTGATCCAATGGGTTGATTTTTCTTGTTTATCACAGGAAAATGGATTAATGCCACGTAAAGGTTATTCTCTAACAAGGTTTTCCAACTCCTGACCCCATTGTTTTAATATCTTTTTTTCTTCAACATTTAGTTTGCCTTTTTGTAAAAGATCTGGTCGTTTTAGAAATGTCCTCTGAAGAGACGAACTTTTTCTCCATAATCTTATCTTTTCATGGTTTCCGGACAATAGCACCTCGGGAACCTTTAGCCCTTCAAATTCTTCCGGTCTTGTATATTGTGCATACTCAAGCCTGTCATCTGTAAATGAATCTGATTGCCAGGATTCACAACTTCCCAATACGCCGGGAATTAACCTGGCTATGGAATCAATGATGACCATTGATGCAAGCTCTCCGCCGGTCATGACATAATCCCCGATGGATATCTCTTCATCAATAAGCGTGGAGTATACCCGTTCATCAATCCCTTCATATCTTCCGCAGACAAAAATAAGCCCCTTATTTTGGCAGGCAAGTTCAGATGCCTTTTCCTGGCTGAACCTGGTCCCCTGGGGGGTCATTAATACGACCTGTGATTCAGGAGCTTTTTTTTTAGCATGTAAAATAGCGGCCTGTAGGGGTTCCGGCTTCATTACCATTCCGCTTCCACCACCATATGGCCTGTCATCAACCGTGTTATGCCGGTCGCATGAAAAATCCCTGATATTAATGCAATGTCCTCTTATCAGGCCTTTCTCAATACCTCTTGAAATCATGCCATGCTCAAAAAAAGAGCTGACAAGTTCCGGAAACAGGGTCAGTACCATAAAATCCATTAGTAATCCTCGGGCAGCGTTGTCTTCAGGCTCTTTTTCTCAATATCAACGGATTGAACAAATTGTTTATGCATTGGCACCAGGGTTTCATGATCCTTGTCTGTTACAACCAGAACGTCATTTGCGCCCGTTGGGAAAATATCAGTTATTTTGCCGACAAACCCTTTTTGATGATCAAACACATCCATTCCCAAAAGGTCTTGCCAATACCAGACGTCTTCTTCTGGTTCAGGTAATTGATCCCGGTCAATGAGAATCTCTTTGCCTATAAGGTCTTCGGCAAGGTTTCGGCTGTCAACCCCTTCAAGGGAGAGTATAACCCCTTTTTTATGGGGCAATGCCTGAAGGATAGTAAAGGTTTTCCCCTGCTCTTCTTCTGCTTTTAAAAGAACGCTTGTGCCCGGGGCAAAGGTATCAACCGAGTCTGCAAAGGACCAAACCTTAAGATTACCATTAAGTCCATGGACTCCGGTTACCTTGCCTATAGTAAACGAAGTGACTTTGTTCATCATCTATTCAATGATTTCAAGAACCGTGCGTTTTTTAAGTTTGGTGGATGCCGCACTTAAAATTGTTCGCATGGCCCTTGCCGATCTTCCCTGCTTACCGATTACTTTGCCCAGATCCTCTTTAGCCACCTTAAGTTCTAAAACAGAAGTTTGATCTCCACTGACTTCTGATACTTGAACTTGATCAGGATTGTCTACCAGTGCTTTTGCAATGTATTCTATCAGCTCTTTCATAAATAGATTTCCTTAAATTAAGGTGTTGAGAATACCTATGGCTGCATATAAAACATCGTATGCTTAAGCCTGGCCGACTCCCTGACGTTTCAATATGCTCTGGACAGTTGTTGAAGGTTTGGCACCTTCACCCAGCCAATACTTTATTCTGTCTTCTTTCAGCACAATTGCATTTGGCTCAACCATTGGATTGTAGGTACCTAAAAGTTCTAAAAATCTGCCATCTCTTGGTTTTTCAATGTCAGCAGCCACTATTCTGTAAAAAGGTTTCTTCTTTGTTCCTTGTCTGGTCAATCTGATTTTTACGGCCATATTCTTTTCTTTCTCCTTAAAACGGCAGCATGTTTTTCAATGATCGCATGCCGCCTTTATTAAACTTCTTTATCATTTTCATGGACTGGGTATAGCTTTTTAATAGCTTGTTAACATCCTGAACCGTGGTTCCGCTTCCAGTGGCAATTCTTATTTTTCTTGACCCCTTGATAATGGCGTGTACACGTCTTTCGTAAGGTGTCATTGAATTGATAATTGCTTCAATCCTGGCAAATTCCCTGTCATCTATATTTATGCCTTTGAGCTGTTTCTTATTCATCCCTGGCAACATCCCTAAGAGATCTTTTATTGACCCCATTTTCCGGACTGATTTCATCTGGTTCTTAAAATCTTCCAGAGTAAAGGTATTCTTTCTCAGCTTTTTCTCAAGCTCTTTGGCATCTTTTTGGTCAACGGCTTTCTGGGCCTTCTCAATAAATGAAAGTGCATCCCCCATTCCCAGGATTCTGGAAGCCATCCTGTCGGGATGAAATGCTTCCAGCGCTGTTGATTTTTCACCCACACCGATGAATTTTAACGGTTTACCCGTAACAGCTTTTATGGAGAGCGCTGCACCACCGCGAGCATCACCATCCATTTTGGTCAGCACAACACCGGTAATATCAAGTGCTTTGTCAAATGAACCGGCAATATTCACCGCATCCTGACCTGTCATAGCATCAGCCACAAGAAGGATTTCTGATGGATTGATCCCCTTTTTGATGCCTTTTAACTCAGCCATTAATTCTTCATCAAGATGCAGTCTTCCAGCCGTATCCAGCAACAAGGTGTCACATCCTGATTCCCTGGCTGCCAATTGCGCATCCTGACAAATTTTTAAAGGCTTCATGTCTATTGTGGATTGGAATACTGGAACATCCAGTTGTTTTCCAATCTTTTTCAACTGATCAATTGCCGCTGGTCTGTAAACATCCACTGGTACCAGGAACGGCTTTCTACCCTGGTTACGAAGATAGAGAGCAAGTTTTCCTGCTGTTGTGGTTTTACCAGAACCCTGCAGCCCAATAAGCATGACAGAACCCAAAGACTTCCCATCAAAATTTAAGCCTTGATGCTCAGACCCCATCATCCTGGTAAATTCATCGTTTACAATTTTTATGACCTGCTGACCCGGTGTAAGACTTTGCATTACTTCCTGGCCCAAAGCCCTGCCTTTTATATCTGAAATAACAGATTTTGCAACCTTATAATTGACATCAGCCTCAAGCAATGCCATCCGCACCTGTTTAAGACCATCATCAATGTTCTTTTCATTCAGGGTGCCGTGGCCTTTTAGCTTTTTAAAGACCGAATCAAGTCTGTCACTCAAATTTTCAAACATAAAGAGGCCAACCTCAAAATATCAAATCAAATCATTGAAATTAGTATATATTCCGTGTTATGTCAAGAAAATATTAACTTTAGAAAGATAAAAATATATGGAAAATATACTGAATTTTACTAGAAATGATCTTGCTGGGTGGCTTGATAGCAAAGGTATTCGACCGTTCAGGGCCGGGCAGATATTCAAGTGGCTTTACATCCGTCAGGCAGATACCTTTGAACAGATGACGGATCTTTCAAAGGAGCTGCGCAAAAACCTGGAAGATAATTTTTATATCCAGCGTCTTATCCTTGATGAAAAATTGGTTTCTGTTGATAAGACTGAAAAATTTTTAATAAGACTTTCCGATGGCCAGCATATCGAATCAGTCTTGATTCCTGAAAAAGATCATTTCACCCTTTGTGTGTCTTCCCAGGTTGGATGTGTTCAGAATTGCCGGTTTTGTTTAACAGCTAAAGGCGGATTCATCAGGAATTTAAATATTTCTGAAATCATTGCCCAGATAAGGGATGCAAGGTATTACCTGATTCAAAAAGATCTTGATCCAAAAAAACTTTCCAATATTGTGTTCATGGGAATGGGGGAACCCCTTGCCAATTATAAAAATCTTGTAAAGTCATTAGAGATTATCACAGACAGTGATTATGGACTCAAATTTTCATCCAGGAGGGTAACTGTTTCTACCTGCGGTCTTGTCCCGAAAATAACACAATTGGGCCTTGATACGGATGTGAATCTGGCAGTATCTTTAAACGCAACCACGGATGAGATGCGATCCCGCTTGATGCCCATAAATAAAAAATATCCTTTAAACCAGCTGCTGGAGGCCTGTCGAACCTTTACCATGAAACCAAGGAAAAAGATTACCTTTGAATATATTTTAATGAAAGGAGTGAATGATACAAAAGAAGATGCGCTTAAGCTTGCAAAGCTTTTGGCTCCGATTAAAGCAAAGGTGAATCTGATACCCTTTAATGAATATGACAACAGTGATTTTAAACGCCCGTCTAAAAATCAAATCAGTGAATTTCTGCAGGTTTTACTTGACAGAGATTTCACAGCAATTACAAGAAAAAGCAAAGGTGATGATATTTTAGCTGCGTGCGGACAGTTAAAAGCAAAATTATATTGAATGTTTGTGGATATGAATTATATTATGGCCTGTAAAAATACTGCGATGTGAGTTTTGACTAGCGAGGAATAAAATGTCAGCATTCCTTCTTTCATCACTCAAGGTTTGTAATCCTTAATTGTTTGGAAAGAAATATGCCAAATATAAGTTTGAAAGACAAAAAAATTCTGATTGTTGATGATGAACCAGATGTTCTGGATTCTTTGGAAGAATTGCTCGATATGTGTACAATCGTAAGAGCCCAAAGCTTTGAAGAAGCAAACAATTTTCTTGAGACCCAAAAGTTTGATATAGCGGTTCTTGATATCATGGGTGTTGACGGCTATCAGCTGCTGGAGACGGCTATCAGGAAAGATGTTATACCTGTAATGCTTACAGCCCATGCGCTCAGCCCGGATAATATTAAAAAATCCTATCTTGGTGGTGCCTGCTCATATATACCAAAACAAGAAATGATCAATATTGAAACATTTCTTATTGATGTGCTCACAGCTAAAAAGGAAGATAAAAATCCCTGGACCAGCTGGTACAAAAGGCTTGGGTCATTTTGTGATGAAAAATTCGGTCCAGACTGGGACAAGGATGAAAAAGAATTCTGGGAAAAGATGATTTATTATTAAATTGATGGTCTTTTTTTTATGCTTAACCCCCTTTAACCAGATCTTAAAGGGGGTTTTTATATCATTAATTCTTTAAACTCTATAGCCTTGACTGTTTTAATGCTGAGGATAGTTGCATCATTTTTTTTTATGACCTTTATGTCTGCATTTTCTCCTGGAATTGATTTGGTATAGCTTGCACAGATCATGGCTGCTGTTTGAATATTTTTTTTGTTACCCTTTCCTGTAAGAATTACATCAGGGCCGGGTATTTTGGCAGGCCTCAATAAAAGGTCCATGTTTTTTTCAAAATAATTAAGCAGATGCTGGTTGTCCTTTTCTGAACGTCCCACAATAACTTTTGTTTTTGAATCCAGTCTGAAATGCCTTCCATGTTTTAAATAATAGAGTTCTCTTTTATTAAAAAGTTTTTGAGTATTCATCAAATCTTTCAGCCTGTCTGAAAAAATTTTATCCGTTAAAAGGCATCCGCCGGCCGGGGAAGGGTATTCTTTAATCCCAAAAGCTTTGGCCATCTGCATTTGAATTTTCCTTGATCTGCCTGAGATATCCATAAGTTTTTGCCTGTCAACCAACCCCTTTTGTTCGATAAGGGTTTCAGGTAACAGCCTTGCGCACAAAGGTCTTAAAATTTGCCCGTCAAAGCCTGAATTTTTTTCCACATAACGCAATGAATTTTTATTCTGGGATTTGGGCCTTTGACCTAACACTTCTCCGCTGAACAGAAAAAGAAAGCCTTTAGTTTTAAGGATTTCACCTGCCTTGGAAAACATCAAGGCATGGCAGTCCATACAGGGGTTCATGTTTTTCCCAAAACCGGCCCTGGGGCTTTTCATCATTTCCATATAATCATCTGTGATATCAAGTGTCATGAGCGGGATACCCGTCATGCGAGACGCTTTCTGGGCTGATTCAGATGAAAAAAAAGGGGTTTCAAAGCAAATCCAGGTGATGTCAATTCCCTGACGTTGAAGCAAAAGCGCGGAAAGAATACTGTCCAGCCCACCGGAACATAGGCCCAAACCTTTAATCTGATCTTTAGTCTGGCTTGAGGTTTTATCAATATTCATATATAAGTGCTCTATGACATTAAGTGCATTAAAAATAAAAACAATTCTTAAAATATTAAGAGACAGGTACCCTGTTGTCAAGACCCAGCTTGAACATGAAACACCTTTTCAACTGCTCATTGCCACTATTATGTCTGCCCAGTGCACGGATAAACAGGTGAATAAAGTATGCAAAAATCTGTTTGAAAAATATCCTGATCCTGAGAGTTTGGGCAAGGCTCCTTTAAATGACATCAAACAGATAATCTATTCCACAGGCTTTTATAATAATAAAGCTAAAAATATTAAAGCCTGCGCTCTTGCAATTCTTAACGAACATGAGGCAACAGTGCCCCAGGAGATGGTCAAGCTTATTGCCTTGCCGGGCGTGGGAAGAAAAACAGCCAATGTTGTGCTGTCCGCAGCGTTTGGTCATCACACAATTGTTGTGGATACCCACGTATTGAGAATTGCCAGAAGACTTGGTCTGACAAAAAGCCTTGATCCTGTAAAAGTTGAGTTTGAATTAATGCAGATCATTCCAAAAATATCCTGGAGCGATTTGTCCCTGCAATTGATTTATTTTGGCAGGGAAATCTGTGATGCTAAAAAACCGCTTTGTGAAAACTGCCCTTTGTTTAAAATCTGTTCAACAAAGGGGAAGGGATAGAATTTTTACAGGATAGCCTTAAAACCGTCCTGAATTGTTATGCTTTCTCAGACAGTTTTTTTGTCAGGGTATCTATTCTTTCATTAAGGGCGTTTATATCTGACTTTGATGGCAGATCCAGTTTTAAGAGTATTTTTTCTATGGTTTTTTCGATCTTTTTATCAAAACCGGTTTTTGCCTCTTCATATTTTAGCTGACATTCCGTTAGAAAATCTTTGGTTTCACTCTGGCTCATTTTGGATTTTTCGGCAAATTCTTTTGCCAGGTCTTCAATTTCATTTTTGGACCTTAATGCAAGTCCAATCCCTGTTAACAGTCCTTTTTTCAGATATTCAAACATATTCCCTCAACCCTGTTAAAAAACTGGTTTATTTTGATCCAAAAGAAACGTCCAGAATATCCTCCACACTTGTGTCGCCTTCAAAGATAGCATCCATTTTACCATAACTTGATGGGAGAAGGGTATTAATAAAAAACTTAGCAGATTCAATCTGGCCCGCATAAAAGGCAGCATCTTTGTTTTTTAAAGCCTTGGCTGCAATGGCATCCCTGTCCAGGCTGCCAATTTTTTGGGCAAGCCAGGGTGCGGCAATAGATGCCCGCCACAGATGCATCCATGCAAAGGTGACATCCCCGGTTACTTCAAGAAAGGGATGGGCAAAGGCATATGCATTCATCGTTTTCTCAGACCTGGCTCTTTGTCCGATTTGTTGACCAAGGGCTTCAAGCCTTGATACAGCATGGTCAACTTTTTCAACCAGTCTCTCAATGCCCTTAATACCCCTTGCCTCTTCAATGGTTTTTTTCATCTGGTCAATAAAGTATTTAAAGCTTTCACCATTATTCATGGAAAGTTTTCTTCCGATTAGATCCATGGCCTGGATACCATTTGTGCCTTCATAAATCATGCAAATCCTTGAATCTCTCATGAGCTGTTCAACAGGGAATTCACTGATATAGCCATAGCCGCCATAGACCTGTACTCCATGGGAACAGACTTCCAGGGA
>JACNHV010000192.1:12992-20852 GCA_014383445.1 Candidatus Desulfobacula maris
CGCATCCCTTCTGTATAGACTTTCATGTTCAAAAGCTGGCGTTTTACATCTGGATGCTGGATAATGGGAACGCTTTTTGCCGCCGGGTCCTTCCCTGCCAGAAGATGTCTTCCCTGAATCCTGTTTCTGGCATAATCAAGGGCATACATATAAGAAGCAGATGCCACGGAAAACCCCTGCATTCCTATAAACGCACGGGCTTCATTCATCATCTGGAACATCTCAGGCATGCCTTTGTTTTCTTTGCCCAGAAGGGTGCCTATACAATCCCCTTTTTCTCCCAGGGAAAGAGAGGCTGTGGCATTGCCATGAATCCCCATTTTATGTTCAAGGCCCGTACATAGGATATTATTAAATTCACCCAGGCTGCCGTCGCTATTTACATGGTATTTAGGCACCAGGAACAAAGAGATCCCGCGGGTTCCGGCAGGTGCACCTTCAATTCGTGCCAGTACCGGGTGAATGATATTTTCGCACAGATCATGGTCGCCGGCAGAGATAAAAATTTTTGATCCCTGGATGGAATAGGTTCCATCCTCTTTTTTTGTTGCAGTTGTGGTGAGCGCTCCCACATCAGATCCTGCTTCAGATTCAGTCAAAAGCATGGTTCCGCCCCAAATGCCGGCAAACATTTTTTTCATGTAACGCTTTTTCTGGTCATCATCACCAAAGGCTTCCACAAGCTTGGCTGCGCCGTGTGTCATGCCATAGTAGAGCATAAATGCAGAGTTTGCTCCCACCATGTATTCAAGAGCAGCACATCCGATGAGTTTTGGCATTCCCTGCCCGCCAACTTCAGGATCATCACACATGGCCAGCCATTCACCTTCACAATACAAGTCCCATGCCCGTTTAAATGATTCCGGAACCATGACCTTTCCATTTGCAAGTTTACATCCGATTTCATCCCCGTCCTTAAACGTGGGAAGGATTTCTTTGATAGCCAGGTTTCTGGCTTCAGAAACAATCAGGTCTATTGTTTTTTTATTGAATTCTTCAAATAATTCATGTTCCACCATTTTGATCTGTTCATGCAGGACAAAATCAACATCCCGTCTGTCTGCGATAAGTTGTGTCATATAATTTCCTTTTTTTATATAATAATTGTTTATAATTTATTTTGAATAATCACAGCATTTTCCTAAGCAAAATAAACAAACTTGTCAACCTGTGAGCGTAAAAAATCAATTATTGGGTAGACGAAGAATTTATGTTGTGATACAGGAGAACAATGGATATAAAATGTTGGGGCTCAAGAGGGTCGGTATGTGTATCAGGTGATCAATACTCCAAATATGGAGGTGATACCACCTGCATTGAGATTACTGCGAAATCAGGAGAAACCATAATTATTGATGCAGGGACAGGCATTCGCTGTCTGGGAAATTCCCTGATTGAAAGGAAGATAACCCGTTATCATCTTTTGTGGACCCACGCCCATTGGGACCATATCCAGGGATTTGCTTTTTTCAGACCCTTGCTTTTCAGTCGGGTTAAAATAATGATTCAGGACCGCAAGTTTATAAACATGGATACCAGGACACTTTTAAATAAAGTTATGGAAATGCCTTTTTTCCCCATAGGTTTAGGGGATCTGAAAGCAGATATGAAATTTAATACAACATTGAATGATAAATTTAATATTGGTTCTCTAAATATAGAAACCATTCCAACCAGCCATCCAGGCGGCGGCCTGGGGTACAAATTCATTGAAGACGGAAAATCATTTGTTTTCTTAACAGATAATGAGCTTGGTTTTAATCATCCCGGAGGCCAGGGGTTTGAAGGGTACTTGAATTTTTCTCAAAATGTGGATCTATTGTTTCATGATGGAGAATACACCAAAGATGAATATAAACAAAAAAACAATTGGGGTCATTCTTCGATTCAGGACGTATTGGATCTTGCATTAAAAGCCAATGTTAAAAGACTTGGGCTGTTCCATCTGAATCAGGATAGAACGGATGAGCAGATGGACAGGATTGTCAGTGAGTGCCGGGCAGACCTGAAAAAGAAAAATTCAACCCTTGATTGTTTTGCCGTTCCCTGCAATATGAAAATTCATCTTTAATGATAAAGCCTGCGTTTAAACCAAATACATGAACCACCCATACACCAGAACTTCCTTGTCGCAGACCATCAGGGTCATACTGTCCTGGAAAATGCTGGTCATGTTTTTTTTCGGGTTTTCATCGGGTTTTCCCTATTATATTATTAAAGATGTATTAAAATTCTGGATGATGGATGCCAATGTGGATATTGCCAAAATCGGCCTGTTTGCATTGGTGGGCATGCCATATACCTTAAAATTTGTATGGTCACCAATGATGGATGGTGTTATTCCCCCTTTCCTGGGTCGCAGGAGGGGATGGATCCTTATTGCACAGATTGGCCTGATGATAACCATTGCCTTGCTGGGGCAATTTGATCCGGAACAATCCCTTTTGTGGATAGCAGTGTTTGCGCTTTGTCTCAATTTTTTCGGGGCCAGCCAGGACATTGCTCTGGATGCTTTCAGACGTGAATACCTGACCAGTAATGAATTAGGGTTTGGCACGGGCGTATGGATGAATGCATGGCGCCTTGGCACCTTTGTTTCAGTCGGGCTTTCTGTCCTTGCTGACTTTAATTTTACATGGCAGACAATTTTCTTAATGCTCACTGCTGTCATGGGTGTGGGCGTAATCACCACCCTTTTGGTTCCTGAGCCCGTGGTTGAGGAACGCTTGCCTGTAAACATGAAAGAAGCGATTATTGAACCCTTTGTGGAATTTTTTCAAAGGAATTTCGCCATTCTGATTTTATTGTTCATTCTGCTGTATAAGATAGGGGATAATATGGCAAGTGCCATGACGATACCATATATTGTTCAAATGGGATTTACCAAGGCCCAGTATTTTGTCATTGTTAAAGGGGTCGGTATGCTCGGGCTTTTTGGCGGCGTTCTTGTCGGGGGCTTTATCATGATTCGTCTGGGTATAGCAAAGTCTTTGTATGTTTTTGGCATTCTCCAGGCTATTTCAACGGCATTTTTTCCTCTCCTGAATATCATCGACCATGGATCTTATTTCTGGCGGGAGTACAGCCAGGCATTATTGGGCGGCATTGTAGCTTTTGAATTTTTTGCTACAGGCCTTGGGCAGGCTGCATATGCAACCTATATGGCAATCCAGACCAATAAACGGTTTACTGCAACGCAATATGCCCTGTTAACAAGTCTTATGGGGGTGCCTGGTGTTTTTGCAGCCGCGTTGACAGGCTATATGTCCAAATATCTGGGATGGAACGTCTTTTACTATTTGTGTGCTTTTATCGCAATTCCGGGAATACTTTTATTGTTTAAAATTGCTCCCTGGAATGCAAGCAATGAAGACTTGGAGCAAGGAAGGTAAATCAGACTGGCAAAAGATAACCCTGAAATCATAAATAATTTTGGTTTACAGAAATTTAAATAGTGCTTGACAAAAAACCCCCTTTTTTTTAATTACAATCTGGAAAAATGATAAAGTTTATTGTAAAATACCGGTTTTAAGTCTTGATAAGTATCAGACAGATATTCTTCAGGATGATGGAAGAGCCGGTTTTTTTTGTCCAGACCCTTGTTTGTTTTATTTGTGATAATATGGAGCAGCTCGGGTTCATAGCTTTAAATAGTAAGGCTATTATAAAAAGGTTAGGAGATTAAAATAATGACCCAAAAGTCAACACCAAAGAAAGATCTTGCAGGTTCTGTCATGGTTCTTGGTGGCGGAATTGCAGGAATGCAGTCTGCAATAGATTTAGCCAATTCAGGTTACTATGTCTATCTGGTTGAAAAATCATTTGCCATCGGCGGTATGATGGCACGCTTGGATAAGACGTTTCCGACCAATGACTGTACCATGTGAGTGATCTCACCCAAACTGGTCGAGGTCGGCCGGCATCTGAATATAGAATTGTTAACAAACACGGAGCTTCTTGAACTTGAGGGTGAAGAGGGAAATTTTATTGCCCGGGTAAAAGAAAATCCAAGGTATGTTGATTTATTAAAATGTACTTCATGTGGGGAATGTACCAAGGTTTGTCCGGTGGAGACACCAAGTGAGCATAACCAGGGGTTGGCCCCGCGAAAGGCAATTTTCAAACAATATGAACAGGCCATACCGGGAGGGTATGGGATATCCAAGCGGGGAACCGCGCCGTGTAAGGCTACCTGTCCTGCCCATGTGAGTATACAGGGGTTTATTGCATTGATGAATCAGGGAAAATATGCTGAGGCTTTGAAGTTGTTTAAAGACGAGCACCCCTTCCCAGGTTCCTGCGGTCGTGTCTGTCACCATCCCTGTGAAGCGGCTTGCACCAGGGGTGATGCAGATGAACCATTAGCGATCCAGTATCTTCACAGATATCTGGCTCAACTGGATTTTGAAGGAGATGATCCATATATACCAAAAATTGAGGAAAAACGCGATGAAAAGATTGCCATTGTAGGTTCAGGCCCTGCAGGATTGACCTGCGCCTATTATATGGTCCAAAAGGGATATGAAGTTACTGTATTTGAAAAATTGCCGGTCAAAGGTGGCATGATGGCTGTGGGTATCCCGGAGTACAGGCTGCCCAAAGCCGAGCTGGCAAAAGAGATCGAGGTGATTGAACGTTTAGGTGTTGACATCCGGACCTCCATGGAGTTTGGTAAGGATATTACCCTGGAAAGTCTTAAAAAAGATGGGTACAGCGCTCTGTTCATGGCAACCGGCCTTCATGGTTCCAGAGGCTTGGGTGTAAAGGGCGAAGATCTTGATGGTGTTATTAAAGGCGTTGACCTTTTAAGAGATGCAGCCCTTGGCACAGCAGAAAAACTGACAGGGAAGAAGGTCATGGTCATCGGCGGTGGCAATGTGGCCGTTGACGTGGCCCTTACTGCCAGAAGACTCGGTGCGACTGATGTGACCATGGTCTGCCTGGAAAAAAGGGATGAAATGCCGGCATGGGACTATGAGATTGAAGAAGCCATTGAAGAAAAAGTCAAAATTGTCAATAGCCTTGGTCCCATAAGATTTCTGGGTACAGATGGAAAAGCAGATGAAGTTGAATTCCAGGAATGTACCTCTGTATTTGACGAAAACGGGAAATTTAATCCCCGGTATGATGATTGCAAGTTAACATCATATGAAGCGGACACGATTATTGTGGCTATCGGCCAGATGGGACAGCTTGATTTTGCGGAAAAAGAAGGTATTGCATTAACCCCGCCCGGCGGACTGCAAGCTGATCCTGTTACTTTACAGACACCCATTGACTGGGTATTTGCCGGCGGTGATGCTTATTATGGCCCCAAATCAGTCGTGGATGCCATTGCCAGTGGAAAGACTGTGGCAGAAAGCATGCACCGGTTCATTAAAGGCCAGGATCTAAAAGAAGGCCGTGAAAAATCCTGGGATTTTGAAAAACCGGAAATCCTTAATGTGCCGAAGTTAGAACGGCAAAGGCCGGTAAAAATAAGTGTTGATGATAGAGAAGGTAATTTTAAGGAAGTGACCTTGAATCTTGCCAAGGATCTCATTGATCGAGAGGCTGCCCGCTGCCTTTCCTGCGGTATCTGTTCAGAATGCTACCAGTGTGTGGATGCCTGTCTCGCAGGAGCCGTCAACCATGAAGAGCAGCCAAAGATAAAAGATCTTAATGTGGGCTCTGTCATACTGACGACGGGTGCTACTACCTTTGATCCCTCCGGTCTTGATGATGCATATATGTACAAGAGATCTCAAAATGTGATGACATCTCTTGAGTTTGAAAGGATTTTAAGCGCCGGCGGTCCCACCATGGGGCATCTTGTCCGGTCTTCCGATGGAAAAGAGCCTGAGAAGATTGCCTGGCTGCAATGCATCGGTTCAAGGGATACCAATAGATGCGGTAATGGATATTGTTCATCAGTCTGCTGTATGTATGCCATTAAAGATGCCATGATCGCCAAAGAGCATTCTGAAAAAAAGCTTGACGCAGCCATATTTAACATGGATATGCGAACTTTTGGTAAGGATTATGAAAAATATTATAACAGGGCCGCAGACCAGGAAGGGGTCAGGTTTGTAAAATCAAGAATCCATTCTGTGATTGAAGAACCCGGGACAGACAACCTGATTCTCAATTATGCTGATGAAGAAGGTAAAATGCAGCAGGAAATCTTTGACATGGTTATTCTGTCTGTGGGCCTTGTCATTCCAAAGGAGAGTGTGGATCTTGCCAACAGGATCGGAGTTGAGCTGGACAAGTATAATTTTGTCAAAACGTCGACCTTCAATCCATTGCAGACATCCCGTCCAGGGGTTTATGTATCGGGTACTTTTCAGGGTCCAAAGGATATTCCTTCCTCTGTGACAGAGGCAAGCGGTGCAGCCGCTGCAGCCGGAATAAAACTGGCCGATGCGCGTCATACCAGTACAAAAACCGTTGCCAAGCCGGAAGAAAGAGATGTTCTGGGGGAAGAACCGAGAATTGGGGTGTTTATCTGCAAATGCGGTATCAATATTGCCGGTGTTATTGATGTTGAAGATGTTGAAAATTATACCAAGACGCTCCCCAATGTTGTTTATACGGGTGGAAACCTGTTTACTTGTTCCCAGGATACCCAGGTTTCCATTAAGGAACTCATTGATGAGCATCAGCTTAACCGTGTTGTAGTGGCATCCTGTACACCGAAAACCCATGAAGGCATTTTTATGGATACATTGGAAGATGCCGGCTTGAATAAATATTTATTTGAAATGGCCAATATCAGGAATCAGGATTCCTGGATGCATTTTCATGAACCTGAAAAAGCCACTCATAAAGCCAAGGACCTGATTCGAATGGCCGTGGCAAGGGTGGCAACTCTGGGGCCGCTCCATGATAAAAAGATCACAGTGATTGATAAGGCATTGGTGATCGGCGGTGGTATTGCAGGCATGACGGCTGCCAAAGGACTGGCGGATCAGGGCTATGAGGTTACCCTCGTTGAAAAGGAAGCTCAGCTGGGCGGACTTGGAAACCGGCTGTACCATACCATTGAAGGCGATGATATCCAGGCCTATGTGAAAGAGCTTATTGAGACGGTTGAAAATCATGACAAAATAGATATCCTTAAACAGGCTCTGATAGTAGGATTTGGCGGGTATAAAGGCAACTTCAAGACCACAGTTCTTGTGGGTACATCCATGGAAGAAAGAAAGATTGACCATGGTGCCATGATTGTGGCAACCGGTGCAACGGAATACCAGCCCACAGAATTTCTTTACAATGAAAGTAAAGCGGTTGTCACCCAGCTTGAACTTGCCGACATGATTGAGGAGAACAGGACCCTTGATCTGGACCGTGTCATCATGATTCAATGCGTAGGTTCAAGAAACGCAGAGAATCCGAATTGTTCACGAATCTGTTGTCAGAATGCTGTCAAGAATGCCATTGCCCTGAAAGAACAAAATGCGGATATAGATGTATTTATTCTTTATCGGGATATGAGAATGTATTCCATGCTGGAAGAATTTTACACAAAAGCAAGAAATCTGGGTGTAATCTTTTCACGGTTTGATCCTGAACATCCACCCGAGGTGGTCAAGGGCGAAAACGGTGGGATGGCAGTGACGTTCAGGGATCATGTACTGGGACAAAAAGTTGAAGCAAGTGCGGATCTTGTTGTATTGAGCGCCGGTGTCAAGGCAGCAGATACTGAAGAATTGGCCACCATCATTAAAACCGGCAGAAATGCCGAAGGTTTTTTTATGGAAGCCCACGTAAAACTACGACCGGTTGAAGCGCCCACGGAAGGTATTTTTATCTGCGGTACGGCCCATGGACCAAAATTGATTACTGAAACTATTGCACAGGCCATGGCGGCAGCATCAA
>JACNHV010000055.1 GCA_014383445.1 Candidatus Desulfobacula maris
TGAAGCTGTGTGTTATTCAACTTGAAAGGTTCCGTTTGGATAAAGTCGAGCTAAGAACTCATCTTAAAAATCAACCCGGTGAAATTATGGGTTTTTTTGTTTCGACTGTGAGGCCCAATCTGAAATACATCGAGAAAAAAACTATCTGGGAAAACGCACAAATATTCCATAAAAAGATTAAGCGGCTTTTGGAAAAAGATCTTTTTAAAAATCAACTGATCGGTCTGTTTACTCCAATATTTTTGGATGTATTGATGCTAAATTTATTCGGGCAGAGAGAGGATAAGCAGGCTAAAAAAATGATAAAGAAAGCGGGAATGAATAAATTAAATTCAACATTTACTATTGCAAATTTAGGACTAATAGAAATAGCTGATAATTTAGAGAAGCTTAAAATAAAAACATTATTCGGTCCAATGGCGGTTTCTAACGCAATGGAGAAATATATAGGCGTTCTAACAATCAACAATGAACTCCATTTTTCAATATGTTTTAATGAAAACATTGTTAATCAAGAATCAATACTTAAGATTAAAAAATTAATACCACAAATATTTGATGATAGTCCAAGATAATAAATGTTTACCGGAACAGAAAAATCAAATTTGTTTTTAACAAGTGGGTTCCGGGACGTACGTTAGATTATAAGTTGACATGTGTGAGCGAAGTCGTTCGGCTTCGAAATAATCATGTTGATTATTCAAATTATAAATCAATTTATCGAAAGGTTTTATTAGACATGGATCATCATTCGGTAGTCCTTCGGAACGCTAAGTCTACAATTAATGAGGGTTTGGTATGTGGTCAATACTTAGATGAAGTCGCTGAAGGATTTTTCCGATTAATGCTTGGAAATCGTTTTGCAGAAATTATAGCCCAGGCTTTTACTCAGCCTAATCACAGCTATTCCTTCGAGAACGTTATTTTTGCCGAATGTGATGAACGTATTGTTGGCATGGCATTGAGTTTTACTGCAGAGCAGCACCGAAATTTTTCAGCCCAACCGCTAAAAAAGGCTGCGGGAATTAGTGTCTTAAGAATGAAGATAGTGAATATACTTTTTGCACCTATGTTACAAATTCTTAAGACACTCACTGTAGGTGATTATTATCTCCTGTCCATGGCGGTTGAGAATGAATTTCGCGGTAAGGGCATTGGTACTGCGCTGATGGACTCTATTGAAGAGCGGGCAAGCACTAACGGATCGATTCGACTTTCCCTTGATGTAGCAGCTAAAAATGAGGGGGCTCTTCGGCTCTATGAACATCGCGGGATGAATATTGAGTCACAATGGCCAAAGCGGATACCCATACCGGGGATAAAACTCTACCGGATGACGAAATTGCTTTAAATTTTGTCCAATTATTATCATTATGAATAGTTCTGGGGATAGTTCTGGATAGTTCTGGGGACAGTTTACTTAATTCCAACAAACGAAAATACAACGGATTTCACCTGTGATTATAGTGGTTCAACGACTTTAAAAATAATGTCTAAATTCTTAAATATCGGATCACGCCAAAGAATAGGTAAACGGAAAACAATACCAGGAAACCGGCACAGCATCCGATAATCCCTCTATAAACCTTGTCACTGAGAAACGAACGACCTTTTCCCACGGCTGTTGAAATTATGGTATACCAGGTCAGGTCGGCCAGAATATGGCCGCTGAAAAAACTTAGGATCCCCGCAAGGCCGTATTCACTTGACTGAAGGATATAACCAAGACCAATGGTCGCCCACCAGATAATAAAGTAGGGATTGGCTGCGCTCATGAGTATGCCAGTCAAAATAATATTGCCGCTTTTTTCATCGCCCGGCTCAAGGGACAGGGTCAAGGTAGGTAGGGATCGAAACATCCCTGCTGCCATCCACAGCAATATGCTGCCACCAGCTATTGAAATGAAGATAAAAAACCACGCTTCTTTGAATAAAGGTGCCATGCCCATAAAGAGTGCCGCCAGCAATACCACCTCAAGGATACCATGACCCAGAATCAGTAAAGGGCCAGCCAAGACCCCCCTTTTACTGCTCTCACTGATGGCGACGGTGAGAAGCGTGCCCGGCATCATGGCCCCGGAAAGTGCAATAACAAAAGATGAGGCAAAGATAGTCATCAAAATCATTATAATATAAAGTTCCTTCTTTTAAAATCCTTAAAAAGGACCAGAGTATATGTCTGCGGGTTGTATTTAGTCGCTAAACCCGATTATTGTCAACACCTTCTACTATAATATCCGGGTTAGAACTTGTTCGAAAAAGGTGTTCGGCTGAAGAATTATTACACAGAACCGCCAGGAAAGCTCCGTAATCGGGGCAATCCATTTTGCCACGGGTTTCAACCTTATAGATATCTGAGACGGAATCTGTTTTTTGGGAATGAATTGTTAAGTCTTAAGATCGCACCACGTTAACCAGATAAAATAAAGATAAATCAACATTAAAAACGCCTCATTTTAGGACTATTTTCCACTTCTCGTAGTCAAAAAGAACGTTATAAAAAATTAAGATAAAAACAAAACTCAACAAGGAACATGCACGGGATTTCACCGGTAATGTTCAAAGTTAGCCCTCGACAGGAGAGTAAATGAAACGATTATTCGCATACGCAATTATTTTCATGCTTATCACTGGTTTTAACATAAACGTTTTTGCTGGCGGGTTTGAAACAATAATGAAGCTGCCAATTACCAGCGGGTATCAAAATAAAGCCGCCTAACACAGGCATTCACTGGATTCGCAGGGCCGAACCGATTTGGCTCAAGCCTAGTTTGGTGTTAATGTGGCTTTTGTGAAATCATCATTTCCCGCGCCCCAGTGATAACTGGCGCTCGCTATTGAATATTTGAAAGGTAATCATTAATAATGAATAAAAAAAGTGGATGGCAATTAAGCGGAGATGGACCAAATGCTTATGAAAAGTATATTGTTCCTGCATATACATGGGTTTGGGCCAAGGAAATTGTTAAAAGAGCCTGTTTGCGTGAAGGAGAAAAGATACTTGATGTTGCCTGTGGTACCGGTCTTGTAGCCCGTATTGCAGCTGATGAGCAGAGTAATCCGGGGCTGATTTATGGTGTTGATGTTAATGAGGTAATGATAAAAAAGGCTCGGAACATTGGGAAGAGTATAAACTTCTACCACAGTGACGTATTAGAAATGCCATTTTCCAATAATTATTTTGATGTCATATTTTGTCAACAAGGATTGCAATACTTTCCTGATCCAGGCAGCGCATTAAAAGAAATGAACCGAGTGCTTGTTGAAAATGGACGTATTTTATTAAGTGTCTGGCGGCCAATAAAGTATTCTCCATTTTATAAATCATTGTGTAAGGTATTGGAGAAATATGTTAATACCAAATCCGCCTCAATGCTTTCGGCCGCTTTTACTTTTGGTGATTTTGGGAAATTGAAATCTTTATTTTCAGATGCTGGATTTAATTGCATAAATATTAATATTGTAGTCAAGCAAATGCGCTATTCTCCCTTTGAAGAGTTTGTTGTGGGTGGAATTATGGCGAGTCCGTTTTATAAGGATATCCAGGAAATGCAAGGGTCGAAACGAGAAGAGATGCTCTTGGAGATATATAATTCAAATCAGAATTACATTGATGATAATGGTTTGGCAGCACCTATGGAAAGCTATATAGTTAATGCAAAAAAGTAGAAAGTCGCAAAAAGACGTTTCAACCAGAAAAATGAACCGGATTTCACAGGTGATTTTCAAGTTATGCTTAATTTTATTGTAATGTTCCTTTTTACTAACCCACATGCCCTGGCGGGCACAACAAAGAATGAAACACTTGAAAAATTTTAGAAATGGTCATAACTATCAAATTTTTTATCTACCACAATAAAATAAAGGAGATAGCTATGACCAAGAAATTAGATACCACATTTATTCAAATTGTACACCCTGTTTGTTGCGGATTAGACGTTCACAAGAAAAAAATTTCAGCCTGTCTTATAAC
>JACNHV010000173.1 GCA_014383445.1 Candidatus Desulfobacula maris
AAAAGATATTAGAAGAAAAAACTCGCAACATAATAAACTGGCAACATAATTGGAGATTCACTTTACAGCAGTTCGAACCATTAAAAAAAAATTTTATGCAATATCAGGAGCAAATAACCTTGAATTTTTCCCTACTATAAAAAGAGATTTCAGGGGCTATAAAAAAGGATATCGATTAAAAAATTTTATTATATAAATACGGGGTGTTCATCGGTGGACTGCTGATACAATCCCCTGAGCATGCGGTAAACACAACATTACAAGTGGTTGATGAAGTGAATTGGGCGGTAAAGCTTAGTTTCTGGCTGCCATTTCCATATTCGGTAAAGGTACCAACATTACCGTTCATGGTGCCGATAAAAACTTCAGAAGAATCATTAAGATCAAAAACAATAATCACCATGGTATCACCTACTTGTCTGGCAATGCTAAAGTCGCCCGGCGATAAATCCATTTCCCATATACCATCATACTGACCTGCTATTGATGTAACTGGAATCAATAACAGAAAAATTGTTAAATATGTTACTAATGCTTTCTTCATTCGTTTTACTCCTTTAAAAACATCAACTCATCCAATGCCAACTCAGCGATCAATCAGATCCGTGGTTTTTCGACACTGCTTTTCAACAAGGTTGACTTTGTTATAGATTATTTATTCATAATGCCTTAACAAATTTGAATTAAGTCGTCTATAGGTAAAACTACCTAATTTTTAAGAAATTTGTCCAGTTTTCATAGTATTTTAAAAATAAGGGCCGGGGTCTGCTGGATCAGGCGGGGTAAACTCGCAACAAAAAAAACTCGCTACATAATTGGAGATACACTTTCATCAAAAGCCGGGATTCTTCCTGGCCAGTCGTCTCCGAACCTGTGGTCAACATCATTGAAATACCAGTTATCCCAGGTACGCAATCCCCAGTTTAAATCCTTGTGAAAAACCTTGCCAGATAATTGTTCAAGTCTTGCCAGCGCTTTTGTCCAGATATGCTTTTTATATCTTCGCCTTGTTCAAGCCGTGTTTTACAGAGGCGGTTTGAACTATTGAGGGAATGTCGGTTAATAAAATCAGATCATTGTTAAGAAAAGACCTCCACTGCAAGGGTTTTGGCAGATTTTTGAAAATTAATTCTACCTGTTCCATAAATTTATGGAACAGGTCATCAGCCTTCTTGGAAACCATTGATCCTATTTCCTTGCTAACCCTTATAGAATCTAACTTTGACAGCAATTTATACACCCTCTCAAGGGGTGTTATACCTACCGTCAAATACTCAGGCTCTTTAACCATTTCCACATCAATGGTTTCAATGGCAGATAAATCCTCTCTTAAACTGTTTTCATCAAAATATTTGCGGTGTTGATAGGGACATTGATTTTATGGATGCGGTTCTTACTTATTGAGAAATATCTCCACCCGTTCTTTACCTTTGCCAATATTGTTTCGTTTCATCCTGATAGGGCCAATTTCACACGTTCGCCGAACGTGTGTTCCGCCACATGGCACATGCGCAAACCCCTCGATCTCCCAGAATCGCCTCTCATTGACTGCATCATCAAAACCGGTGCGAATTTCGAAATTTGAACTGATGATCCGATTTGCATCTTCAGTGAGCCTGGGCATGAGTGGTGCAATGCTCTGCGGCCAGACAAAGTCAATTCGCGCCTTGTCTTGAGCAATGTGTGCTCCAACCTTATCGATTTCATCAAGCTCTTTGCAAAAGAGCTCTAACACAAGCTCCGCAGCAAAGTGAAGCCGCATCAGGAGATAGCGCCTTGCCCAATCAATTTTGACTCCAACTTCCCGGCCAACGCTCAGCCCGTGATCTTGAGGGAGAGTGTAAATGATCTCTAACCCATCCTTTCGGGCAGACAGAACAGGAAAACCTCCTATGGTTCCCTGGTCGCTCTCCTGCCCACCAGACAATGCGAAGAAAATCGTTGAATCGAGCGTGATGTCATTTCCAACGACGGAGATGACGGTTGTTTCATGGCTTGTGCTGTAAGGGTCGGACCAGAAAACTTTTTGCGTCATTGTATTCACCAACTTCAAAAACCTAACCCTATTATTATCAGGTAAAAAGTTCCTTTTGAATCTTTTATTAATACCATCTATCAAGATATAACGAAAATCAAAATAAAATTACCTCTATCAAGATTTCTTATACCTGTAAATATATTTCAATAAATCAACAATGGCAGAAATATATTTTATCCAGAAAGGATCTGGCAAAATGTACATAATTGGAGACAGATATAACCTTAGTTCAGAGTCAGGGGAAACTGCTTCCTCTATAACAATACATGTGATAATATTTCAGATTAGATATCCTATAAAAGGAAAACTTAAGAAAAGGCATGGTTTTAAAAGCCTATAAAGTGTTTGTATGAAAACTATTATCTTTGCATTCACAGTCATATTTGTGAGTATAATTATCTTTTGTTTCATTCCCTCGTCCCATGAAATAAAGAATGCTAATCCAAAACCTTATTTGTAATGCCACAAGAGAGTGAATAGTTTGCAACAGGCATAAAATTAGAAAAACCAATGGCAAAGGTTGATTTCCTTCTGGTACTTTAAAGAGTTGAATTTGAAAAAATATTAAAATAATCTTGATTGGGGATTTACAGCAATGTTCTGGTTTTACACCATGAATCTTGCTGATAGGCTCGCCCATTCCGTTCTCGCTATCAGGCACAGCTAAAGATAAATAGCCGGGATCTGGATGATATTATCTGCCACAATTTCAATTTTTTCGGAATTGTTCACCAGGATACCAAACTTTGCCCCTGTTTCCTTAAGAAAGGATTTTAAAGGTCCAAGCATACGCTGAGTTAGTTTGGTGCCCAATTTAATCTCAATGGGAATACACCCAAATGGACCGTCAATAATCAAGTCTATCTCTGCTTTGTCACGGGTTCGATAAAAATTAAAATCAATTCCATGCTTTAAAGTACTTTGAAACCCCCTGATAATTTCTTCCATGGCAAAGGACTCAAAAGAATTGCCGGCCACGGGATGGATGAGAAGCCGGTCAATCTCGTCCACCTTTAGTAGATGATGGAGAATACCCTGGTCCCGGAAAAATCCTTTTGGCATTTTTTGAATTTTTTTCAGGCTGTTTTTTTCAAAACTGCGTAAGTTCCGCCAGATAAATGTATTGTGGAGTATCTCCAGGTATTCCCTGGCTGTCACAGAACTCACCTCCAAAGCTCTTGCAATGGAGGATTGATTAATAACCGTACCTGAATGATAAGACAGGCGTCTAATAAAAAGTCTGAAATGGTGGGTATTGAGACGTGGAAAAAGGCGTTGGATATCACGGCGGATATAGTCTGTGAAATATTCATCCATCCAGAGCCCGTAAAAAAGCGGGTTTGTTTTTCCCTTTATCCTGGGCTCGGGATAGCCACCCAGCAGCCAGTGTTCATAGAGTTGATCAGTGGTGATAGAGGTTGTAAGATCAACCAGATCAGCAGGGCAAGTCGAACTGTCTATCAAGCACTCATAAATGCCTGGCAGGGGTTTTTCGTAAAACTCTCCCATCTTGAACGGCCAAAGCTCTATAGTGGCAATCCGTCCGGCAAGGCTCTCGGACAATCCCCTGACAATTTCAGGAGAGCTTGAACCGGTCAGCAGAAAACGGCCACAAGCTTTTCTGTCCTGATCAATAATTCCGCGCAGGACTTTGAAAAGGTCAGGAAACTGCTGGGCTTCATCAATAATTGTTTTATCGCGCTGCCGGGTAAAAAAACCCAGAGGGTCTTCCGTAATAAGCTGGTAATCATCAGGCCGCTCTAAATCATAATACTTCCAGTCAGGATACACAGCCCTTACCAGTGTTGATTTTCCACATTGCCTTGGACCGATCACTGCCACACAGGGAAACATTCCCATGAGTGTCTCGATTTTATGAGCTAAGAATCTTTTTTTGTCCATCATTTTTAAAC
>JACNHV010000054.1 GCA_014383445.1 Candidatus Desulfobacula maris
AAATGTGCTGAATGTATTTTTTATAAGTTTACTACACGTTCACCGAGAATCGCTGAAAAGGGATGCGTTCATCTGGTTCCCACTGGGATGGAGCAAAAATGCCTTCTGCAAATGGTCCAACCTTTTCATAAAAACCAGGAAGTATGGGAGTAATTGTAAAAGTTATAGATTTTGGCCGGTAATCAACCTTTTTCATAAGGTCGATAAATGTATAACATTCGGGAGGGTAGCCGCTGAAAATCAAGCCATCAATATTTTTTTCCATTACCTGTTTTAAGATTAAGGGAAGCTCTTTTCCGGCATCATCAAAACCCTTATCATATGTTACATTGAGATTGAAACGTTCAGCCCAACCTCTGACACCCTTTGCAATGGAAATGTTAAAGGAACTGTTTTCAAAGATAAGTCCCAGGGATTCAAAACCGTTTCGTGCCAAAACATCCAGGAAGCCTATGAAATATCGATCTGCAGGTGCATACACTCCAAATATATATTTATATCCTCTTTCCCAGATCTGTTCGCCGGCTGCAGCGCAGGCCAGCATAACATAGCCATGTTTCTCAGTTGCCTCAGAGGCGATCATTGTAAGAGGAGTTCCATAAGGTGAGAGCGTTAAATCGACCTTGTCTTCCACAATCATCTTTTCATAAAGAGATGCTGCAAGGCTTTTTTGACTTTTATCATTATAAAGAATTAACTTCACAGGACGTCCTAATAAACCGCCATTTTTGTTTATTTGCTCAACCCATAGTTTGTAGCCATTCTTTACCATAGCTGATGTTTCAACATATTTACCCTCCAGGGACACAGTAGCCCCTATCAGTATTGGCTTTTCACCAGCTTGACATAACGGTATCATAATGAACAATATGGTAAAGCTTAAAAAAAGTATCCAGTTATGAGAATTTTTCATAGTGTTTTATTCTCCTATAATTTTGTGAGTATAGCTATCTTTTTAATATAAAAAAAACTTAAGCGATTTCAATAAAAATTAACATACAAGATATTAAGATACAAAACAAATAAATTTCCACAAATTAAATTCATCAATTGAAGCGAATGTTAAGCAACCTTGTTAATTTTTCCCAAATCTTATTTCTTAAATCCAACGAGGATAATTGCTGCCGCTTGTAGCAAAGATATTTCCGCTGGAACGGATTGCAGACGTACAGCGAGAGTTCCTCAGGAAGGATCATTTGGACAATTTCGTCTTGATTCCGCTACAGGTGGACGATTGATGGCCATAGGTACAGAGATTTAATACATTCCCCTTACCTTTTTCATGTAGGCCATAAGATCCCTGTCCAGATCCTTTGAGATCATCATATCAGGACGGCTTTCAAGGATTTCTTTATACTTTTTGCTGGCTCTTGACATAACACTTTCTTTTCCTGAGGATTCCCATTTGTCATAGGAAGTCCAGCAGGAAACCGTTGGCAGCCACTGGTTTCTGAACCGTTTAAAGGTGTCGCCGTGGGACAGGTAACTGCCTCCGGGCCCTACTTCTTTCATTACATCCAGAGACATTTCACTGTCCGAGGTATCCACCCCTTCGCAGATCCTTATGACCCGGCTCATCATTTCTTCATCAATGATGAATTTTTCATAGGAGATTGTCATGATGGCATCTAAAACACCAAACACCTGTTCCACCATGTGTCCTCCTGCCAAAAGCCCCATTAACATGTTCTGCATGGTATCGTATCCGGCCTGGATATCCACTTCCTTGGAATCTGTCATTCCCGCCATAATCCGGGTGGGTACTTTGTAATAATCAATGGCCATCTGGAGACAGGTGGAATTGATAAGAAATTGTTCAGGTGGTGCATAGATGCAGATGGCAGTTCTCATGTCCGCCATTGTGGATGCAGGACAATACACGGCTGGGCCGCCTGGATTGATGAGTTGAACCAGGGCCGTGCCTGCCAGAATTTCTGCATTCTGCTGGATAATGGATCCAAAAATAGTCATGGGCGAGGTTACCCCGGCCAGGGCACAGGGAAGCAGATAGACTGGCTGATTTTTTTTGGCATAGGCAAGCATGGTTTCCAGGGTTTCCGTTGCATATTTAAGCGGACTTAAGGGGTTGGTACTGACACCTATGCAATAGTGATCCTTAAGATAGTTTTCACCAAAGACCATCTCCATCATAGAAAGAGACTCTTCTGCTTTTTTGGTGACGGTACAGCTGCCTATGACGGGTTTGTCCGTGTGTTTGATGGTTTCATAGAGCATGTAAAGGGCCCGTTCCGAAGCTTCAATATCATCTGGTGCCACGGGTGTTGCACCCGTGAGTTTCACGATTTCGCTGGCCTGGGACAGTTTCTGGAAATTGGTAAAATCTTTAAGAAGCCCCCTCCGTTTTCCGTTGTCCATATCTTCAACAAACACACATCCCACATTGGGGTGGGGCGCAATGCCGTCCCCTATGGTAACTGATTGCCGGTCATTTCTGGCCACATGGCGATAGACCGTGGGGGTCTGATCCATTGCTGTTTCCGCCATTGCCCTGGGGATAAATACGGTTTTTCCTTCCACTTTTGCCCCGTGGTTTTTAAAAATTTCCAGGGCTTCTTCATGTTCAAAGATAATCCCGGTATTTTCCAGAATATCAATGCTTGCTTCATGGATTCTGGGGAGATCTCCTTGCCCCACAATTTTCATTCTGGGTAGTTTTCTGGTGCGGGAATTGCAGAAGGTATTGGTATTGGCGGTCATCATTTTTTTCCTGATTTTATCAAATATCGTTACATGGTCGGGGGTTATGGCCTTTTCTATTTTTTCAAGGCCTTTGTCAGTGCAGGTACCACCTCAAACAGATCACCAATGATCCCATAATCGGATTTTGTGAAAATAGGCGCATCTTTGTCCGTGTTAATGGCAACGATTACATTGGAGGTCTTCATGCCGGCAAAGTGCTGGACAGAACCTGAGAGACCGCATCCGATATACAGCTTGGGGCTGACGATTTTACCGGTCTGGCCCACCTGCATGGAATGGGGTGCATACCCTGAATCAACGGCAGCTCTTGAAGCTCCTACTGCCGCATCCAGAACTTTGGCACACTCCTCTAAGAGCTTGAAATTTTCACTGGATCCAATCGGCCGTCCTCCGGTAATGATGACGTTGGCCTCGGTGAGATCTTTCTGGCCTGAACCTGCCTTGTCCACTGAAGTAATGGTGATGGCATCATCTGTTGAGACGGTAAGGCTGTGATTCAGAACAGTGCAGGTCACAGGTTTTGGGATAGCATCAAAACTATTGGGTCGTATCCCGCACACAAAGGGGGTGGCTTCCATCTCCAGTGTGGCAATAGCCTTTCCTGAAAAATGAGATTTTTTGACTATATTTTCCTGGAAATTCACATCAGTGCAGTCCAGGACAAGAGGGGCTTTCAAAGCCATGGCTGCCCGGGCCAGAAGATCATTGCCCGTGGGGCTGGATACACCGAGAAGGGCGGTTACACCAAAGGCCTTGACTCCTTGGGCCAGGGCTTCTCCAGCTGCTTGAGGCTGTTTTGAAAAATCAATGTCCGAAGCAACAAGGTTCACAAGTTCAGTGATACCATATTCGCCAAGACTCTCCTTGTATTGTTCAGCAAGTCCGTCCAGGACAAATCCTACAACATCACCACCCCTTAAAGCTGCTGCAATCACACCCGGCACACTTTTCTTTATAGCCTGATCCGCAGTTTCTATGAATACACCTATCTTTGACATGACTTCTCCTTAAATAACCTTTTCTTCTTGTCTTAAAATTTTTACCAGGGAATTAACGATCTCCTCCGTGGTTCCTTCCAGGATTCTGGCATTGGATCGCTCTTTGACCGGTTCAAGGCTTTTGAGCCGGTATCCAGCATCGTCTGCAATCTCCAGTGTTGAAATATCAATTGTTTTAATCTGTTTTTTCTTTGCCTTGAGTATATCAGGCAGTTTGGGGAATCTGGGT
>JACNHV010000053.1 GCA_014383445.1 Candidatus Desulfobacula maris
ACTTCCATGACTTGGTCCAACATGCGGTTTACCCTGTCCTTGGCTTCGGTATCCCGGATACCCCGGCCCACCTGTCTGAGGAAGTTCTCCACCCCGGCCAAATGGTAACTGATGGTCCAAGGCCCCATGACTTTGCCAACCACGGCCACCTGATCGCCCACTTGGCGTTTAAGTATCGACAGTGCGTCGAGCACCACTCGCATAGAAGGTTTTTCAAGTAGGTTGTGGGGAATCTCAACTTTGTGGAAGTCTTTGTAGGGAGACTCCTTGATGTCAGGCATCATGTCTCGGTGGCCCCAATCAACCTTGCAACCCAGGGCTTCGCCTTCCTGCTGGACGCTGAACGCGGGCATCACCGTATCGAAGCCCGCCACTTCGTATCCGGAGAGGGCCAGGACGGCCATGGCTCTTGCATCCTGGTGGGCTTCGGGAAAGCCTACTCCGACCGCATCCATTAGACCGTGGCAGATGATGGATGTGGGATTGCCGGCTGGTGGCCTCTCACCCCGGCGTCCCCGTAAAGGGCCGACATGACCAAATTATGAGATGTGTTTTTCATGTTTTACCAATCCTCAGGTTTGCTAATAATAATATAAAACCAGCTGCGTTTCGTCTCAACTTGAGCCTTATGATGCTTCCAGTGCATAAATGCTCTATGTTGGGCAGTACCCTGATGCTTAACAATTCTTGCATGATCATGCAAGAATTGTTCGATAAACACAAGATCCAAATTGTTTCGGTATCCTTAACAAATCTCGGTCTCGTCCAGTGATTGGTTAAGTGCCTATTCTTTGCATCTTGCATAAATCATAGCATCACCATTTCTGCTTACCCCATGGTGGATAATCTCAAAACTGTTCTCGCACATATCGGTAATTTTCTGATTTCATTCTACCCCTCCCCAGTTTTGATATCTGTCTCGGGACCAGCGTAGATATTTCATCAACTCCCGCCTTTAGATCCTGAAGGAGCATTGTAAGATCCAGGGCAAACCCGGAAGATCCTCGCCAGTCAATAAAGCGTTTGGATCGTTTCAGCCCTGCCAACTTCTTTTTGAAGCGTTGAATATTCTCCTTAGGTGTTGCAATTAGGCATTTCCCCAATCATCAAGCAGCCTCTTTCCATGCAGTGTCGGTGCACTCCAAAGAGGATTTTTATTTATCATTTTTTTGACGATTCTTTGAATTTTTATATCTGTGAGAGGTCTTCCTGCTTTTTGGGATTTGGATTTCCAATACAATTTAAAACCCTTTCTGTGCCATCGTATTACAGTCTCCGGTTGCACAACGATCAATACATTATTCCTGTAAGTCGAAAATTCAATTTATATATCAAAATCATGAGGAAAAATGTGAAAAATATTGTTTCCATAATGTTTGATGGCTCTATCAAGCACCACCAGAATTGTCAATGATTTCAGATAAGACAGATTAATGCGAGGGACAACTCTACGTACATAAATATTAGGAAGATTCAACCTAAGAGAAAAGAAAAAATGGAAAAAACTTTCAAATATTAAATGTCCCTCTTCAGATAATTACTAAATTGATATAGTTGATAATGACTTATAACTTGAAAAATCAACGGCTTGACCGGTTAATTTTTTTGTTGAAATATAATAATCGTTACAAATAAAATTTTTTGCAAACTCGGTTTATTTTTACTTTACATTTTAAAAATTGTTATTTATATTTATCATTATGTTTAAATTTTATTGTTTATTGTTATAATAAAATACTGGAAATCAAAATGAAGTTTACAAAAGAAGTCATCGAAATGATTAAAACATTTATGATTAATAATGTCTCAAATAACCCCAACACATTGACATCAATCACTTGCCGCCATTTTCAAATCACAAAGCCAACTGTTTATAAATATATCAATGAATTGGTTGAAGATAAAATTATTGAACGGCTTGGATCAAATCGATCGCCCAATTACCAATTGGTTGAAACTGTTTACAATTGGAAGTATGAGAATAATCATTTAGAGGAAGACATCCTGTGGTCAAAGGATGTAGCCCCCCTGTTGAAAGATATTAAGAGCAATGTAAAAGAAGTTTGCCAATATGGTTACACCGAAATGGTCAACAATGTGATTGATCATTCAGAATCCGATATTTTAACTATTCAGTTATCTGTAGATTATTTGAATCTTAAAATACAAGTGTCTGATAGCGGAATTGGTATTTTTGAAAAAATCAAAACAACGCTGGGCTTGGAACATCCAAAGCAGGCCATTTTAGAGTTGGCAAAGGGCAAATTCACTTCTGACCCTGAAAATCACTCCGGAGAAGGTATATTTTTCACTACCAGGGTATTTGATACCTTCTTGATTTTTTCACACCAGTTACGCTTCGTCGGGTTTGGAAATAAAGATGGTTATCTGTTTGACGAAAGGAATGATCTTCCTGGGACGACCGTCTGTATGAAAATAAAAAAAGATTCAGCCACATCATTGAAAGAAATTTTTGATGAATATGCAGACCCGGATAAAGATCCGAGTTTCCATAAAACCCGTATTCCTGTTGAGCTTATGCAGCACGAGGGAGAATCTTTACTGTCAAGGTCACAGGCAAAGAGACTTATATCAAGATTTGATAGATTTGCCGAGGTCATATTGGATTTTAAAGATGTCACTCAGATCGGCCAAGCCTTTGCAGATGAGATATTCAGGGTTTTTACAAACAAGCATCCTGATGTACACCTTGTAACTGTTGATACATCCACCGATGTCAGTAATATGATTAAAAGGGTACAATCAACCAAATAGTTCGGATCGATGCAATACTAAGGGGCTTTAGATCGTCTCGACTGCTCGGATGAGCAGCGAGTTCAAGCGATGCCTTGGTGGACCTTTTTTTTCGCGAAGCGGTTTTGTTCAACCACAAAAATAACCGGTCATACCCGGTTCATTCGCGCCAGATTCAGCAGTTTCCACTGAATGGCTGGCAACATCTCCACCTCTGGCAACGGGAATTTTTTCCAATCCACATTTCCCTGCTTGAGATTCAGCAAAAAACATCCCTGTCTTTGAAGCATATTCCCTATATACACTTCCAAACATCTCTCGAAATATTTTTTCCTCATCGCGAGCCTGATAAATAAAAAATGGCAATACTATCAAAACTGCAAGCAACCACAGAACACCAGTCGTTAAGAAAAGAGATAGAATTGCTAAAATATATCCTGCGTATGCTGGATGGCGTACAAATTTATAAGGCCCCCCCTGTTGCAAGAACATAGCCATTTTTCATGGGGAGAAAACATAACGTAAAATTTATATTGTATGCTCTCAATGCCGATTTCCAAAACCCAAAAAACCATAACCCTGCGACTCCTATCCAATTCACATAGATCGGAAGATCAATAGCTTCATTTTGAAGAGTTGAATTCTCCCAGGAGTTAGAAATACAATTGAAAAATATTTTTATGAATATTACAACATATATCCCCAAACCAATCACGATCAATATCTGTACAATTGGAGTACCGCGATAGCATCTATCAGATTCAATCCACCATATGTGATTCCGTTGATGAAGTGGCCATGCAGTGCGGCGAGCCCACCAAAGTCATGGCCGACAACCTGAGGTTCATCCAACTGCCAATGCCCAACCAATGCTTCAAGGAGATCTCTCTGGACATTCTCAGGAACAGTTTGGTTTTCGTGTTTTTCAGAGAGACCACATCCCAGCATATCAAAAAAATACACTTTGTGGGTTTTAGCAATCCATGGAGCAATATTACGCCAGGCCTGCGCCGACCATGGAAATCCGTGGATCAGGATTACCGGCCCTCCATCTCCGAGACTACCCCAGGCAAAAGATTTCCCTTGAAAAGTAAATCGTTTATCGAGAGTAAGCATCGAGTCTCCTTTTATGTTTATATGAAACACCACAGCCCAAAAAGGCATAGTGCACCATTGGCATCACCTTT
>JACNHV010000313.1 GCA_014383445.1 Candidatus Desulfobacula maris
CGATTTGGTTAAATTCCGGAGTATTGCTGCAATGGGAGCCCTTGGATCACGAATGGCCCAAAAAAATATGGAAAAGGCCAGGATTGTTCTGCGACGGATCATGTGGAACCTGAATGATGAATCAGGTGGAATCGGGTGGGGGTCGCCTGAAGCCATGGGAGAAATTCTTGGCCAAAGCCCGGAACTTGCTCTGGAATTTAAGTCCATTCTTTTCTCATACCTTGATCCGGATGGAAATTATATTGAACATGAAATGCTTCAAAGAGGTGTTTTATGGGGGATCGGGACATACCTTAAATTATCTCCCCGGGATTTGAATGAAAAAATAAAAGGACTTTTATCGGGATATTTACATTCTTTTGATCCTGTAAAAAAAGGATATGCCATAAGAGCCCTGATTAATGCCAAATGCTTCGATTGCAGCATTGTGCCTGAAAATATTGTTACAGACAATCATCGGATAGATCTGTTTAACGGCTGGAATTTTTATACAATCCGCATTTTGGATATGGCTCTGGCCTGGGAAAACCACAAAATATTCGCATAGTTTATTTTATGGCATGTTTATTGAATTAAAACCTTAAAAACGAGATCAGCCAGATATGTGTAAAACAAATAATGATGATGGAATTATGCTTAAAAAAAAATGTGACATAAATATTGCCCAGACCATTGACCTTGCGCAGCAAATGATCAAACTTGCGCAAACGGGTTACGAGCAACGAGAAGATCCTGGATGTGGCGTTATGTACGGTATTTTGCTGGATTCCGGATACAGGCTTCTTGATCTTGCACAAAAAGAAAAGTATGCACATATCCAAAAAGGCTGGTGGGAAAATTCAATAAAAAAGGAGACAATTTAATGAAGACTTATGTTTGTTCGGTATGCGGTTATTCTTATAATGGCGATATGGCGCCTGAAAAGTGCCCTCAATGCGGAGCTGTACAAGAGAAATTTTCTGTACAGGAAGGTGAACTGGTATGGGCAGATGGCCATTCAATCGGAGCGGCAAAAGGTGTTGATGCCGAAATTCTTCAGGGATTAAGGGATAATTTTATGGGTGAATGCACGGAAGTGGGCATGTACCTTGCCATGAGTCGCCAGGCAGACCGTGAAGGATATCCGGAAGTTGCTGAAGCCTATAAGAGAATCGCATTTGAAGAAGCTGAACACGCATCAAAATTTGCAGAACTTTTAGGTGAAGTGGTTGAGGCCGATACAAAGGCCAACCTTACAGCCAGAGTTCTTGCTGAATATGGTGCCTGCGCAGGTAAAAAGCAGATTGCTGTAAAAGCAAAAGAACTTGGACTGGATGCGATCCATGATACCGTGCATGAGATGTGCAAGGACGAGGCTCGCCACGGGAAGGCATTTCAAGGGCTTTTAAATCGGTTTTTCAAATAATCTGATTTTCTAAATAATAATATGGAAACTTTGTCATCCATGAAAACCCCCGTTGTTGAGCTGAGTTGCTGTATTCTCTGCGAAATATGCATTGAGCTGGCCCCCCATGCTTTTGCCATCAATAATTCAGACTTTGTTGAAGTACTTGCCCTTGACGACTACTCAGATGAAAATATCCATGAAGCCATAAAAAATTGTCCTAAAGACTGTATCACCTGGGAATAAATTTTTAACCCGAAGATTTTTTTAAATCTTCGGGTTTTGCCTTCCTCTTTCCTCCCAAATCTCCCTTCCCCCATTTACTCTCTTTTATCAAAATTTGATAAAATTTTGCGCCTTCCCCAAAAAAAACATTGCACCTGATACACAAATGTGCCATTTACTCCATCAGCAACCATAATAAAAGCGCAATGGATGATTTGGAAAAACTGAAAGGATTATGAACGCAATGACTGACTTGACGCAACCCATACTTGACCACGACAACCTTAATCTTGTACTGGACAACCTGAAACTTGGCATTATTGCCCATACCCCTGAAAGAATCATTACAGTTTTTAATAAAGAAGCAGAAAAAATTACGGGATATCTAAAAGAAGAAGTTATTGGAAACGACTGCCATAAAGTTTTTCAGACACCTTTCTGCGGAGGGAAATGTTCTTTTTGCGATGGAACACCAGAGTTTTCTTTTGGTTCAAAAGAATATCCATTGAACATTATAACAAAAGACGGCTCTACCCGGCAGCTTGAAATGACCGTCTCTGCCATCATCAATCATGATAAGATATTTAAGGGAGTGCTTGCATCCTTCAGGGATGTGACCGAATCCTTTGACCTGTCCTTAAAGGCTGAAAACCTTTCCAACTTTGCAGGCATCATCGGCAAAGATAAAGCCATGCAGGACATTTTCAGGCAAATCAGGGATGTTGCTCTCTACAACTATCCAGTCCATGTTTCAGGTGAAACTGGCACAGGAAAAGAACGGGTGGCCTATGCCATCCATGATATCAGCTCATATGGTACTGGTGCCTTTGTTCCTGTAAATTGCGGAGCCATCCCTGAAGGTATTGTTGAAAGTGAATTATTCGGACATGTCAAAGGCGCTTTTACAGGCGCTATCAAAGAGCGGAAAGGAAGATTTGAACTAGCCCATAAGGGAACGCTTTTTCTGGATGAAGTGGCGGAACTGCCCTTAAAAACCCAGGTAAAGCTTTTAAGATTTTTACAGGAAGGCTCTTTTGAAAAAGTCGGCGGTGAAAAAAAAGAATCTGTGGAAGTCAGGATTATCAGTGCCTCCAATAAAAATCTTAAAGAAGAAGTCACTGCGGGCAGGTTCAGGGAAGATCTTTATTACAGGCTCAATGTCATCCCCATCCATCTACCCCCTTTAATGCAGCGCAAAAGCGATATCCCCCTTCTGGCTGCCCAGTTTTTAAAGGAAGCTGAACAGGAAAGCACGAATGCGGTTCCACAACTTACCAATGAAGCTCTTGAAATCATGCTTGATTACCATTGGCCGGGAAATGTCAGGGAATTAAAAAACGTGATCCAGTTTTCCGTGGTCCGCTCCAGGGGAAGCCAGATACTTCCATCTGATCTGCCCATGGAAATTATCCAGGGCAGAGACCTTACCTTTCAGGTTGCAGAAATACATCCTTTACAAGAGATCATGCCGGCCAGGGGCAAACTTGATACTGAATCTGTTAAGGCTGCCATCAAACAAGCCGGGGGAAATAAATCTAAAGCTGCAAGGGTATTAGGTGTGGGAAGAGCAACTCTTTACAGATTTCTTGCCCAGAATGATGAAATAAAAAACTTTGCAGATCAGTTTTGATGATCATCCAATTTCCCCTTTTTCCTTTTGAATTTCCTTTAGCCGGGATATTTCACCCTCATACTCAATATCGGCTATAGTTATAAAGATATAAATTTTTTCCTTTTGAATTTGGTTTTTAAATGGTAATGATTCTAAAAACCAAACTCAAAATGAATGGATGCAAACAATGAACACCACAAGCTTAAAGAAAAAAAATCTTATTGCTCAATGGGCGTTTGATACCCGCCCCATTCTTGGAAGGCTTCATTTATGGCTTGAAGATGTAAATATTGAGTGGATTAAAGGCCAGATCCCTGATGAATTAAACGATTCAATCTCTTTTACGGACAACAGGACCGAAAGGATGCTGGCAATGACATCAGCCGTTACCGCGCTTGGGACAAAATTGTTCGGCCGGTTTGGCGAAGGTGCAGGGCTGGAAAAAAAAGAACTCAACCTGGTAAAAAAGGACGCGGATGCCATCTCAGCCTATGCCATGAGCGAAAGTCTCTGGTACCTCACCCGAACCTTACCTGAAAACCATGCTATCATGGTCTGTCTGGGTGAGGGACTCATGCCCAAAGCCGGAGAGAATGCCGAGATGGGCGCCAACCCTCTTTTGGGATTTGGAAGGGTTTATGCCAGGCCTGAGGTGGCCAAGTTTCTGGAAAAATGCGTATTAAAACTGATTAATAATAAAGCCTATACAT
>JACNHV010000093.1 GCA_014383445.1 Candidatus Desulfobacula maris
GTGGATACCTGTGCCGCAGAATTTCGGGCTGCCACCCCTTATTACTACTCCACCTATGAAACAGAATGCGAAGCAAGGGTTTCAGACAAAAAAAAGGTCATTATCCTGGGCGGTGGACCCAATCGAATCGGCCAGGGCATTGAATTTGACTATTGCTGTGTTCATGCCTCTTTTGCTTTGAAAGAAGAGGGGGTGGAATCCATCATGGTCAACTCCAACCCTGAAACCGTATCTACGGATTACGACACCTCGGACAAGCTGTATTTTGAACCTTTAACCCGGGAAGATGTTCTTCACATTGTTGAGAAAGAAAAACCCTATGGGGTAATTGTCCAGTTTGGTGGACAGACCCCTTTAAACCTTGCCACTGATCTTCAAAAAGCCGGGGTTCCCATAATAGGGACAAGTCCTGAAAGTATTGACCGGGCCGAAGACAGGGATCTATTCCAGGCGATGCTAAATAAACTTGGGTTGCGACAGCCTGAGAACGGTATTGCTTTCAGTTATAAAGAAGCAAGGAAAGTTGCAAGAGATATCGGGTATCCAGTCATGGTTCGTCCCTCTTTTGTCCTTGGTGGCCGTGCCATGAAAATTGTGTATGATGAAAGCGATCTTGAAGAATACTTTAATCTGGCTGTCCTGGCATCTCCTGATAAGCCTGTACTCATTGACAAATTCCTTGAAGAGGCCTTTGAACTGGATGTGGATGCCATTTCAGACGGTGAAAAAACCATTATCGGCGGTATGATGGAACATATTGAAGAGGCTGGAATCCATTCCGGGGACTCGGCCTGTGTGCTGCCGCCATACTCCATTTCTCAAAAACACATTGATGAAATGACAGATGCCACTAAAGCCATTGCCAAAGAACTCAAGGTTAAGGGACTCATGAACATCCAGTTTGGTATCATGAATGAAAACGTATATATCATAGAAGTCAACCCAAGGGCTTCCAGAACCATTCCATTTGTATCCAAAGCCATTGGCATTCCCCTGGCCAAACTTGCAACAAAGGTGATGCTGGGCAAAACCCTTGATGAACTGGGACTGACTAAAGAGGTTATCCCGCCTTACTATTGTGTCAAAGAAGCGGTCATGCCCTTTGACAGGTTTGATAATGTTGATCCGGTTCTAGGGCCTGAAATGAAATCCACGGGTGAAGTAATGGGAATTGATAAAGACCTTGGTGCTGCTGTGGCCAAAGCCCAGTTTGCAGCCGGACAAAAACTTCCCACCCAGGGCACGGTCTTTATCAGTGTCCAGGACAAGGATAAAATGGCTGCCCTGCCCGTTGCCAAAAGCTTTCATGAAATGGGATTCACCATAATGGCCACCCGGGGAACCAGCCTTTTCCTTGAAGAGAATGATGTTCCCACAAAACTTGTCAAAAAAGTCTCGGCCGGCCGGCCCCATGTCGTGGATGCTGTGACAAACAACGAAATTCAATTGATTTTAAACACTGGCGCATCAAGCCAGACCAAACGGGATGGATATGAAATAAGGCGTGCCGCTATAAAGTATAAAATTCCTTATGCCACCACAACAGACGGCACAAAGGCTATTTGCAGTGCTATACAGGCCCTGAAAAAAGAAGACCTTAGTGTTAAGCCCATTCAAGAATATCACAGAGAAAATAAGCATGGATAATCCAAGGATTGAGAATGAAAGACCTAAAGATGAATGTGGTGTTTTTGGGTTGTATAGACATACGGAAGCTGCAAAAATCACCTATTTTGGCCTTTATGCCCTCCAGCACAGGGGCCAGGAAAGTGCCGGCATCTCTGTAAACCGGGGGGTAAATGATAAAATTTTCTCTCACAAAGGCATGGGACTTGTCCCGGAAATCTTTAACATAGAGGATCTTGAAAGGATTGAAGGCGGTTCTGCCATCGGTCATGTCAGGTACTCCACTACGGGGGATTCTGTTATAACCAATGCCCAGCCCTTTGTTGTCAACCACAGACACCGCTCCTATGCCGTGGCCCACAATGGAAATCTTGTCAATGCCCACATCCTTAAAGAAGAGCTGGAAGAACAGGGCTCCATCTTTCAGACAACAATGGATTCAGAGGTTTTCCTCCATCTATTTATTAAAAACCTTATTAAAGGGGATGTTGAGAGTGCTGTTTTAAAGGCTATTTCAAAAATTGAAGGGGCCTATTCCATGATCCTTTTAACCTGTAAAGGGGAAATCATCGGCATGAAAGACCCCAATGGCTTCAGGCCTCTATCCCTTGGAAAACTCAACGGCCATTATGTCCTTGCGTCTGAAACCTGTGCCTTTGATCTGATCCAGGCAGAATTCATCCGGGAACTTGATCCCGGAGAGATCGTCATCATTAATGAAGACGGTATTAAAAGCATTAAACACCCCAAGGCTGCCAAACATAAATCCTTATGCATATTTGAATATATCTACTTTGCCAGACCCGACTCCACCATTGACGGGAAAAATGTCTATGAAATGAGAAAAGCACTTGGCCGACGACTGGCCAAAGAAGCCCCTGTGGATGCTGACCTTGTCATGCCATTTCCAGATTCAGGCAATTATGCTGCCATCGGGTATGCCAGGGAATCAGGTATTCCCTTTGAAATGGGCATGATCCGGAACCATTATGTGGGTCGAAGCTTTATCCAGCCTACGCAATCCATGCGTGATTTTACTGTCCGGGTAAAGCTCAACCCAGTTAGAGAACTGATCAAAGGCAAAGATATTATTATTATTGAAGATTCTATCATTCGGGGTACCACTGCAAAGACCCGGGTCAAGGCATTGCGGGAGCTTGGGGTAAAAAAAATTCATATGAGGATCTCCTGTCCGCCCCATAGATTCCCCTGCTATTATGGTATTGATTTTTCTTCCAAAGGAGAACTGATTGCTGCCAAGAAATCCGGTGATGATCTCAAAGATTACCTTGGCCTTGATTCTTTGCATTATCTTTCCATTGAAGGTATGATGGAAGCTTCCGGGGTAAATAACCCGGAAAAAAGTTTTTGCAAAGCCTGCTTTGATGGAGATTATCCTGTTCCTTTTGATCCGAAGTTTACCAAGCAGTGTATGGGTTAACATGACAAACAGGACCGTTGCATTTTCAAAAGATTCTTCCAATCTGTTTTTTCATATCTTAACAAAATGCAATCTTTCCTGTTCCCATTGCTATATTAATAAAGATCAACACGGGGGCAACACCCTTGATATTGAAACCATAAGGAACTGGCTTGCTCTTTTTTCAAATCGAACTGATTTAAATAATAGCGATTTAAATCACGCTGCCAAAACCAATATCATTTTTTTAGGGGGTGAACCCACCCTTCACCCGGATCTTCATCTTGCTGTTAAAGAAGCTAAACGACTAAGGTTCAAATCCATCACCATCGATACCAACGGGTATTTATTTCATAATATCCTGGAAAAAATTTCCTGTGATGAGATTGACTTTTTTTCTTTTTCTCTGGATGGAGCAACAAGGCAGACCAATGATTCCATCAGAGGAGAGGGAAGCTATGATAAAGTAATTCAAGGTATCCAAAAAGCTTGTGCCGGAAATTTTTCCTGTTCCATGATCTATACTGTATCAGATATTAATATTCATGAACTTGAGTTGATGCCGGACTTGATTAAAAATCTGGGTATCAAACGCTTTTTTATCCAGGTGATCGGCATAAGAGGCAGATCCTCAAAAACGGATGGGAAACTTCAGGTATCAAAAGAAACCTGGATTAACATTATTCCAAAAGTCGCAGAAACAATTGCTTCCCATGGCATTATGGTGACTTTTCCAAAGGTGTTTCTGGACAAAACCGAATCTTTTCAATGTGCTGGCAATGTAGCTGATAATTATTTTGTATTCCCCAATGGCAGGGTATACCAATGCCCCATTTGCGAAGATTTCCCTTTGCATTCCTATGAAATAAAAGACAATCTATTAA
>JACNHV010000052.1 GCA_014383445.1 Candidatus Desulfobacula maris
TAAAGATATTGGCATCGACGATCTGTCCCAGCGGATCATAGACTGGAAGGAGTAGGCACATGGATCCGGAAAACAACACAGAACAGGGATGCTATACCGAACATGGGGTCAGCGGGTATGGAGTGGCGGCCAAGTTAAGCCGCACCGAGGCCATGGATGACACCTTTGTTAAAACAATGGCCGAAGAAATGATGATGTCCATTGCAAAAAAATGTATGGATTCAGGTGCCCGGTGCATCGGCCACATCAAATGCCATATCCGGACCGAAGCCGGAACCATCAAGGCAGATACCATTGGTGTCAGCCACGGTGCTTTTTCCAACGGGAACTTCGACCACGATGTAAAAGACCTTTATATTGCTGTGAACAGTATTATCCAAGGGATAAAAGAGGATGTTGTTAAAAAAGCCACCCTGGACGGTCTCCACGAAGTGGCTGAAGGAAAAGGGGTCACCGTTGTCAAGGAGAAAGAGCACACCTATTTTGATGAATTTGATTTTGTCACTTCTAAAAAAAAGTACATCAAACAACTGGAAGACCAATTGTCATCAGACGAATAATTTAATTTACCCAAGGCAAGCAGATGAAAATTATCAGCATATCAGGGACACGGGACAGCGGCAAGACATCACTTATCAAATCACTTATTGCCCTTCTTGTCGGACAAAAAAAAAGGTGTGCCGTCATCGTTAATGAGGACGGTAAAGAGCGATATGAGGATGAATTTATCAAACGCCTGCAAATTTCCATCGACTACCTGCGCGGCGGCTGACTCGGCTGCTCCCTGGCCACCGGTCTGGTCGCGCTGAAAAAAAAGATCAAACGATCCATGGATCCGGATTATCTGTTTTTAGAACCATCTGAGATGATCGTCACCAGAGAACTTCGGGATGTAGTAAACATGGGCTTAAGGGATCTGAAGTATGGTATCGGTCCGTTTATTACCCTGATTGACGGACCCTCTTTTTCCTTTCACTGGGAAGAACGGCCAAAACTTATTCAAGGACAGATTCAGGACGCAGATATCGTTGCGTTAAGCAAGACGGACCGAATCGATTCAATCAAGATTAAACAGATTTGCGACACCTTAAACCTGCCCGAAAAAAACCTGCTCCTGCTGGGGCAGAAAAACAGGTCAGCCATCACTGAACTGGCCCAAGAGATATTATCGATAAACCAAGAGCAATAACGCTTGAAAAAATAAAGGCCATCTGGCTAAAACCAAAAAAAAGGAGAGCCATCATGACAATGACATCTTTAGAGAGAATCGGCACAGTTCTACAGGGCGGCATACCGGATCGTGTTCCAGCAGCGCCTCTGATCTGTGGTGCTTCAAGACGGGTTTACGGCATCACCTATGAAGAATGGACCATGGATCCAGAACTTGCTGCCAAGAGCATGATTCAGGCCCAGGAACTCATCGGATTTGACGGTATTCTCGGCTTGGTTGACCTCTCTGTTGAAGCAGCGGATTTCGGCCAGGAAATGGTCTACCCCATTGAAGATACAGCCCATCCCAATTATGATAACCATTTTATCAATACACCGGATGATTATTCAAAAATTGAGCGTATTGACGTGGCAAAAGCCCCCCGGATGCAAAAAGCCCTGAAATACATGGACATCGTCTGCAATGAAAAAGCAAAAGATACGGCAGTCATGGGATTTGTATATGGACCGCTGGGCATCCTAAACATGATGCGTGGTGCTGAAAACCTGTTCAGGGACTGCTATAAACATCCGGAAGCTATTATCGCTGCAGAAGAAGTCATCACCGAGGTTCTGGTTGACTATATCCGAGGATATGCAAAAACAGGTGTCCACGCCATTGTTCTGGATACTCTGTTTGCATCCCAGTCAATTATGAGCAAAAAAATGTGGCGCAAAATGGAAGGCAAATTTACCAAAATCCTTGCCGATGAAATCCGGGCCAACGGTATGATGGTAATGGTTCACAATTGCGGTAATGGTATCTATTTTGATGCCCAGATTGAGGCCATGGAACCTGTGGCTATATCTTTTGCCTATGAACCCGATGACTGTGCCACTATGGCGGAGACCAAAGAAAAATGGGGCAAGAAGGTAACCCTGTGTGGTTATGCCAGCCCTGCTACTTATGCATTTTTAGGCACAGCCGAAGAAATGAAGATGGAGTGTAAAAGACAGATCGAAGAGCTGGGAAAAGATGGTGGATTTATTCTTGCCACCGGCTGCGAATACCCGCCAAACGGTTCTTTATTAAATGCCATCGCCATGATGGAAGCTGCTGAACTTTACGGCAAATATTAAACCGATATTGGTTTTGAGCCCGGAAAAAAACCGGGCTCAAAACATTCCCGCAAGGGTTGGGTTTAAGTTACCAGACCGGATAAGAAAAATGACTGGCAGCCTTCATCAGTTCAGCTCATTGCTGTAAAAAAAACAATGGAAAGAAATCCGGAATACAAACAAATTATAATACTGGAAACTTCATGGAAAATAAAACACCAGAAACACCTTACCAGAAAAAAATAAACGGTATTAAGATTGAAGATTATCATATTATAAAAGAACCTTTTTATGTGGAAACCGGCTCTGAAATCAGCCTGTTTGAGTCTGCCTACAAGCTTAAACTGCCGGTCCTTTTAAAAGGACCAACCGGGTGTGGAAAGACCCGTTTTTTAGAACATATGGCCTGGAAACTGTCCCGCCCCCTGGTCACCATAGCCTGCCATGAGGATCTGACCGCATCGGATCTTGTAGGCCGGTATCTTTTACGGGACAATCAGACCATCTGGCAGGATGGCCCTTTGAGCCTGGCAGTGAAACACGGTGCCATCTGTTATCTAGATGAAGCCGTGGAAGCCAGGAAAGACACCACGGTTGTTATCCATCCTCTCACAGACAACCGGAGGATTCTTCCCCAGGAAAAGCGGGGCCTGCTGCTGGAATCCCATCAGGATTTTCTCATTGTCATGTCATACAATCCTGGTTACCAGAGCGTGATGAAGGATCTTAAACACTCAACCCGGCAACGGTTTTTAGCCATTGATTTTACTTACCCGCCTGCCAAAGAGGAACAAAACATTATTGTCGAAGAAGGACAGGTTGATAAGGAGACGGCTGCATGCCTGGTCAAACTAGGCGAGATGGTTCGAAATCTTCGCCAACATGGCCTTGAAGAAGGAATCAGTACAAGGCTTTTGGTCTATGCTGGCAGGCTGATTTCAGACGGAGTTCCCCCTCTTTTGGCTTGTGAGGCAGCAGTTACAAGAGCCATGACCGATGATATTGAGATCCAGGAAGCCATCACTGAAATCATAGCTGGAATTTTTTAAACCCATGACATTTAAAGATCCTTACCGCTCTCCCGGCAAATTGAGTACTGCAGGCAAAGAAACGCTGGAGGCCGTGAAAGCATCAGTCAGTTATTTGCGCCCGGCCACTTCAAAAAAAATACTGCCTGATGTTGAAAAAAAGATCAGGGCAGCAGAAAAACTTAAAAACAAACACATCGTTCTGAGCCAGGCAAAAAAGATCAGCAAGTTAAACTGGTCACTTCTATTGCCTTTTTTTGATGCTGTTGAAAACATGCCTCAGGACAATCATCTGATGATGAGCTGGGTTCAACTCGCCTTGAAACTTGGAGCCTACGATATTGATGTGGCAATCACCTTTTTTACCCGGACACCAGCCGTGCTCGAAAACCTCGATCAATATTCGGATTTCACCCCTTTGATTAACTGGGGACAGCAGGGGCTGGATACCTTTAAAACGGCAAAAGACAAAAACAGGATATGGAAATCCGTTAATTCCTATTTAATTGAAGCATCGGAACAAAATTGTAGTCATTCTCTTGAGCGATGGCGATTTTTACTGGATCAGGCCATTCGGATCTGCGTCCAATCCACTGATGCGGCCCAAGGGTTTATCCAGGCGGGT
>JACNHV010000079.1 GCA_014383445.1 Candidatus Desulfobacula maris
GAATTAATCACCTCTTTTGGCAGCCAGGAACTCCTTGATACCTACGTCCCCAAAATGCTTGACGGTAAATGGTAGGGTACAATGGCTTTGACAGAACCCCAGGCTGGAAGTTCTTTGTCTGATATTACCACAACGGCCTATCTGGACAAAAACGGCCGGTTTAAAATTAAAGGGGTTAAAACCTTTATATCGGCAGGAGATCATGACGGAGTTGAGAACATTATTCATTTGATGCTGGCAAGGATTGATAACGCTCCTGTCGGAGCAAAAGGCATATCTTTGTTTGTGGTTCCCAAAAAACGACTTGATGAAAAGAAAAATCTTATAGCCAATGATATTACAGTGGCTTCCATTTATCATAAGCTTGGTTACAGGGGCACGCCTGCAACGGAGATATCCATGGGTGAAAAAGATGATTGTTTTGGATGGCTTGTGGGTAAAGAGAATAAAGGTCTATCCGAGATGTTCCAGATGATGAATGAGGCCAGGATCCTGGTGGGTATAGCATCCTGTGCCATTGCATCGGCAGCTTATCTGGCTGCCCTTGAATATACTGAAAACAGGCCCCAGGGAAGGCCTGTTAACCTTAAGGACCCTTTGATCAAACAGATTCCGATTATTGAGCATGCAGATGTCAAACGAATGCTTCTTTTTCAGAAATCCGTTGTGGAGGGCTCTTTGTCTCTTGTCCTTCAGTGCTGCCTGTATGCTGATCTTATAAAAGTGTCCCAGGGGGATGAACGAGAAAAGTATGAACTGTTACTGGATCTGTTGACACCAGTTGCAAAAGCATTTCCTTCAGAATATGGGATTTCTTCCATCAGCAATGCCATACAATGTTTTGGCGGCTATGGATATTAATCCGGGAAAAAATAGCTTGTAAACTGAGTGTTCTGAAAATCTGCGTTAATCTGCGTCCTATTTTGGAGATTTATATTTTTCGGAGTCCCTTAAACGGTCTGCCGGACCACAAGCACAGGACAGGAAGCCCGACTGATGACACGATCCGTTGTAGACCCGACAATAAACCGTTCCAAAAGACTGTGGCCGTGAACCCCAAGTACGATCATATCCACTTCTTTTTGCACAGCATAGTCAATCAATTCCTTATACGGCTGACCTTCAAGCAGGATGGTGATGGGTGTACACCAGTTCCGGCTGTCTTCAGGAACCATATCAGAAAGCTGTTTTTCAAGGCGGTTGAATAGAGTTTTTTTGTTTTTCAAATCTTCATTAGTTGCCTTTTTTTTAAGTTCCAGATATTCAGACCGGGTCCAGTTGGTGTACTCACCCCCCTGAATTTTTATATAGTTTGAGGCAGGCAATTCAATTTGTTCCGTTGGCCTGATAACATGGGCCAGGTATAGCTGTGTCTGAAATTCCTGGGCCAGGCTTAAGGCATAGTCAAAAGCAAGTTTGGAATCCGGGGAAAAATCGCACCCCACAAGAATTCGCTTTAATTTTATTTTTTTCTCAACAGTGGAAGTTAAATGCTCTTTTTGTGTAAACAGAACCAGAAGCGGGCATTGCAGAATTTTTACCAGCCTGTCCGTGACAGAGCCGATTAAAAATCTTTTTATGCCTGATCCTCCATGGGTTGCAGCAATGACCATATCAATATTGTTTTTAAGGACAATTTCATTGATTTCATCTGGTACGTGCCCGGAAGAGACAATGATTTCACATTCAATATCAAGCTCTTCTGCTATTTTTTCAAGCCTGTCCTTTGCCGACTTGATACGATCAGTCTCAATATCTGTGTAGTTAATATAGGAATGCCCAAGACTTGAAACCATAAGTGTTCCCGATAGGATATGGCACAAGCATAGTGATGAGTGAAACTCTGAGGCCATTGATTTGCCATAGGATAGGACAATATTTGTAAAGTCTGAAAAATCGATCGCACACATTATTTTTTTGGGTTCTAATCTCATAATTCTCCTCCTTTTTTAAAATTATTGTGGTTAGAGAAAGATGTTTTGTGCTTTCCGTATGTTGTGTATCCTGGTTGAAGAATAAGAAATCCGTTGGGTCGAAAAAGAATACTAACATCATATCAGTTAATTTAGATTGTAATATTCTTATACAAGGCTCGTCAAGTGCATTTTCAAGATTAGTGTTGTTTTTAATGGGCATAGGCCTGCCCTGTGAATATTGTACGCGGCACCAGGGTGAGGGGATGATATTTTTAGGGGCTGCCTATCTAATGAGGAATCCTCTTTTCTCAGTGTAACCTTGAAATTTTTAAAGATATTGACAATTATTTGACCATCCAGGAAAAATTAAAAGTATTTTATGATACAGATTCAAAAGCGAAAAACTAAGGTGACAACTACTCAAAATTTATTTTTGATTAAATACTGACAATATTAGAGTGTATCTGGAAATTGCCTTGACAATACTCGTGTTGTATGGAATATTGTCAGTGTTATGAAAAGACCAATGTATCAAAGCCTATTCCAGGATTTAATCAGTTATAAGCAAATGGTTTTTATTGCAGGACCCAGACAGGCAGGCAAAACCTCTCTGACAAAAATGATTGCCGAAAAATTCAGAAATTCTTATTATTTTAATTGGGATATCATTGATGAAAAAAGAAAACTTGTAGAAAACCCTTCTTTTTATGAAAATATGCATTTAAAGGATGATTCAACTCCTTTGGTGATCTTTGATGAACTTCATAAATTTCCAGACTGGAAAAATTATCTTAAAAACGTTTTTGATCGGGATAAAGAAAATTATAAATTTATAGTGTCGGGATCAGGAAAACTCGATTTGTTTCAAAAGGGGGGAGATTCTCTTGCAGGACGTTATCTGCTTTTTAATTTATGGCCTTTTACGTTGGCAGAGTTGTCAGGACCTAATCTTAATTTTGAAAAATTCATAAAAAATCCCCTTGAAATCAATTTAAAAAAAGATACAAGTATCCAAATTTGGGAAGATCTAAAACTATATTCTGGTTTTCCTGATCCATATTTGCAAAAAGATACCAGGTTTTATAAAATTTGGTCTAATACGTATAAAAAACAGCTTCTCCGTGAAGATATCCGTGACATGGCCTCCCTTAGAAGTTCTGAAAATGTTGAAATACTTTATTCTCTTTTGCCTTCAAAAATCGGTAGTCTTTTATCCATGGCAAGTCTCAGTCGGGATATTAAAGTGTCCTTTGACAGCATTAAAAACTGGCTTGCACTTTTTGAAAAATTCTTCATGGTTTTCAGGATTTTGCCATGGTCAGCAAAAATTTCAAGGGCCATAACAAAGGAAAGGAAAATATATCTTTTTGATTATGCTTCAATTGATTCAAAGGGCGCAAAGTTTGAAAATATGGTGGCGCTTGAATTATACAGAGCTGTCAGCAACTGGAATGACAAGGGCCTTGGAGATTTTTCCCTTAATTTCATAAGAAACAGGGAAAAACAGGAAGTGGATTTTGTAATTATCAAAAACAATAAACCATTTCTTTTAATTGAAACCAAATTATCAGATGATAGTCCCGGCAAAAGTCTTATTAAATTTCAAAATATGTTAAATATTGATGCAGTCCTATTGGTTGACAAACCAGGTATCTGTAAAAAAATTTCATACAAGCAGAATAGAATTTTAATAATAAGTGCAGACCATTGGCTATCTTACCTGCCTTAACCATTCCAGACCTTTGGAACTTTTATAACCTGAAGGTCACACGTAAAAATTACAGGCAAACCCGTTGGACAAAACAACCTGAATCTCCACTGGAAATTCTGGACGTTATTTTATAAAAAGCATTTACGAACTTGCTATACCTTCCAGTGAAAGGGTGGTTGCCTTACGGGAGCATTATGGATCATGGCTTACAAGCTCTTGATTACTATAGCGGTTAAGCCGCCATGGTGTTTGAGCGAAGAATGAGCGAGTTCATGGCGGTCAGCGAAAGTAATC
>JACNHV010000051.1 GCA_014383445.1 Candidatus Desulfobacula maris
TGGATCCGTAAAATTCCCCGAATTCCCATGGTTTTTCCAGTCCAACCCGGTTATTTGCTCCAATGAAAACTCCGTTTGCAACTGCTTGTGCAGGTTGTTCAAGTTCCCATAGATATTGAGATTTCCCTGTTGTTGTTGCAGAAGGGTTGAACAGGATTTGTGCCCCGTTCAAAGCAAGAATGCGTGCGCATTCCGGAAAGTGACGATCATAACAGATATAAATACCGATTTTTGCATATTCGGTTTCAAACACGGGAAATCCCAGATTACCAGGCTTAAAATAAAATTTTTCCCAGAATCCGGGCCAGGTGTGGGGTATTTGAACTTTTCTGAATTTGCCAAGATATTCTCCGTTGGCATCAATCACAGCAGCTGTATTATAGTAGACCCCATCTATGGTGACTTCATAAACAGGTAAAATAATAACCATTTTATATTTTTTGGCATATTCACTGAATCTTTCGGTTATCGGGCCTGGAACTTTTTCTGCAGCTGTATACCATTTTATATCCTGTTCACAACAAAAATAGGGTCCATGGAAAATTTCCTGGAGGCATAAAATATTTACGCCCTTTTCCCCGGCTTCTATAACCATGGGGATATGTTTTTGGATCATGGCTTCTTTTATCTGGGCAACAGTCCCTTCAGATTGAGCATTTGACATTTGGATATGGGCACATTTCACTATTCTTGACATGACTGCCTCCTTGCCTCCTTATAACGTTTTGGATATAATATCTGTTCGTTGTTTTGAAAATAACTATTAAAAAAATCAAAATCAAAGTCAAGTTATTTTCGAATTTTAAATTTTCCAATATCAATAATTTATTCTTGACATTTACGGCAGGGTCGGTGTTATTTGTCAGGGATCAATATAAAGTAAATATGTTCGATGACAATCAAGTTATATGTATTGTTATTTTTGTTTTGCGGTGTGTTAAGTTTTTAATAAATACAAGGAGTCGTTTATGGATAAAAGATATGATTTCAGTCAGGCCTGGGCAGAGGCAGATCGATGCCTTCTTTGTCATGATGCGCCATGTTCCAAAGGATGCCCGGCTAATACAGATCCAGGAAAATTTATAAAAAAATTTAAGATGCAAAACATAAAAGGTGCCATTCGTACCATAAAGGAGAATAATATTCTGGGTGGAGCCTGCGGTATTTTATGCCCCACGGCCAGATTATGTGAAAAAGAGTGTGCCAGTTCTCATCTTGATCGGCCAATACTGATCGGCAGAATACAGGAGTTTTTAGTCCGGTATGGTCGTGACATTGGTTTTAAAGTGTTTGAAAGCCCGGCATCAACCCTTGAACGAGTGGCTGTCATTGGATCAGGACCTGCAGGATTAAGTTGCGGGGCCGAACTTGCCAAAAAAGGATACAGGGTCACCATTTTTGAAAAAATGGATGAGCCTGGCGGGGTTCTGCGGTATGGGGTGCCATCCTATCGGTTCAGCAAAGAGTATCTTGAGGCCGAGCTTGAAGATATAATAAATCTTGGAGTAAAATTTGAATGCGGCCATGCCATAAAAAAGGATGGTGAGGCTGAAGACCTTCTTAATAAAGGCTTTAAAGCGGTTTTTATTGCAACGGGTCTTTGGGACGCGGCCAGTATTTTTGATGAAAAACCTGAAGGCGTATACGATTCTGTGGATTTTTTGGCAAGCCCCCATACAGGTCGTCTGGATATCCTGAAAGATCAGGTCAAGGATAAACGAGTGGCTGTTATCGGAGGTGGCTCTGTTGCCATGGATTGTGCCGGGTTTGCCGCAAGTCTCGGGGCAAAAGATGTTTATCTGGTATACAGAAGATCCTTTTGCCAGATGCCGGCTGAAAAAGATGAGAAGGTGGAATCCCTTGAGAACAATATTCATTTTCTGATACTTAATCAGCCAAAGGCTTACCTCACAAATGACAAAGGTGTAGTATCCGGGATTAAACTTGTTCGCACAGAATTATCACAGGCAAAGGGTGCCCAAAGAAGATCACCCATTGAAATCAAAGATTCCCAATGGGTTCTTGATATTGATCTGGTTGTGGAAGCCATTGGTAATAAAGCCTTTGATCTTTCAAACAACTTGTATCCAGGTGTTGATATTGATGATAAAAAATTGATCAAAGCAGAGCTTGACAATTGCCAGACATCAAAGCCGGGAATTTTTGCAGGAGGAGACATTGTAAGGGGCCCGGCTCTTGTTGTAAATGCCGTCCAGGATGGGAAAACAGCGGCAGAGGCCATAGACAGCTATTTGGTTCGAAAAAGAGCTAAGCTCACAACTAAGGAGGGATGAAAATGAATAAAAATAATATTGATCTGTCCATTGATTTTTGTGGCGTAACATTCAAAAATCCCTTTCTTCTTTCTTCATCTCCTGTATCTAACAGCGCTGAAATGGTTGCCAGATCCTTTGAAGCAGGGTGGGGTGGTGTTGTTTTCAAGACCCTGAATTCAGACACAACCCCTATTATTCATCCATCTCCCCGGATGAATGGTTATGGTTATGGCAATAAAAGACTTGTGGGGCTTCAGAATGTTGAAATGATTTCTGACAGGCCTTTGAAAGATAATTTAGCGGATTTTTTATATTTAAAGAAAAAATATCCCGGGCATGTTCTGATATCCAGCATCATGGGTTTTTCCAATGACGAGTGGGCCTATCTTGCCAAAGTATCCGAGGATAATGGTGCTGATATGCTGGAGTTGAATTTTTCATGCCCCCACATGGCAGTGGAAGGCGCGGGCCATCATGTGGGACAGGCCTTTGATCTTATTGAAAAATTTACAGCCACTGTAAAACAATGCGTTTCCATACCCGTCATTGCAAAAATGACCCCAAACATCACAGACATGACCGAGCCTGCCATGTATGCAAAACAAGGCGGTGCTGATGCCATTTCCGCCATAAATACTGTCAGCGGTATTTCCCAGATAGATCTGGATGGTTTTATCCCAAAACCAAATGTTTTTGGGATAGGATCCGTGAGCGGAACCTCCGGCCCTGCAATTAAACCCATTGGCCTGCGGTTTATTTCAGATATGGCAAAGTGTGAAGAACTCTCTTTGCCGCTGTCTGGTATCGGTGGAATTGAAACATGGATTGATGCTCTGGAATATATTCTTCTTGGTGCCTCAACAATACAGGTAACCACGGGCATCATCCATTATGGTTATGGCATTGTTGAGGACATGATAGAAGGGTTGACCGACTTTATGGTTGAAAAAAAGATAGCAAGGGTTAAAGATCTTGTAGGCAAGGCTTTACCCAATCTTACAACAACAGATAAATTTGATCTGAAAAGACAGGGCCGGGCAGAGTATGATCTTACAAATTGTGTGGGATGCGGCCAATGCTATACCGTCTGCCGGGATGCCGCAGGATTTGCACTGGAATGGGATCAGGAAAAAAGACGTCCAATTTTAAATGAAGATAAATGTTTAAGCTGTATGATATGCAGTTTTGTCTGCCCTGTTTCCGGCATTATTTCCTATACAGAGATGCCTGGAACATGGAAACGACAGGATGCTTGCGTAATGGACAGATCTTTGGAAACCCAGATTAAATTTCAGCCATTTAACAGCAATATTTAATATCCTCATAAACAAGGAGAATTTAAGATGTCTTTATTAATAAAAAACGGTTTGGTTGTCACTTCTACGGGCAGTTATACAGCAGATGTATATGTTGAAGCGGGTAAAATAAAAACCATAGGTATAGATTTAGATAATGCAGCCCAGACAATTATTGATGCCAGGGGAAAATATGTTCTGCCAGGTGCCATTGATCCCCATACACATCTGGCCATGCCTTTTATGGGAACCTTTGCCCAGGATGACTATGAAACAGGGACTATTGCAGCGGCCTGCGGCGGCGTAACCTGTGTGGTTGATTTTGATCTTCAGCAAAAAGG
>JACNHV010000220.1 GCA_014383445.1 Candidatus Desulfobacula maris
CTTAGGAGAAGTGGATTATGGCCTGACATCATCTTTTGTTCACGATAATGGTCATTTAAAAATAAAGCCTGGCTGTTATGATTTATCCTACTATAAAGGCCTGGATGAAAAGTTTGTGCTTTCCAAAGGCATTACCATAGATGATGATGGATCTCTTGTGGTGCCCATAGAAGGACTTATAAAAACAAACCAATTCCCAGTTTCATAAGCAGTGTTTGAATGAAAACTTATCGGTTTTCAAAGGAAAAAATGATGAATTACCCCTATATAGCATATAGTCAAAACATTGATATCCAGCCCATTTTTAAAAATTTGACGGGTGATCCACTGGTCGTAGACATGTCTGTTGACTCGACTATTTTTGATACCATTGATGTAAGGGATCAGAAAGGGTTTCAGAAATTTCTGGATGATGATATGAAAGATCGGTACACATGGGGTGTTTCATCCTATCTTGAAAACCGTGAGATTGTATTGTCACAATGCCCCCAGATGGTTGAAGAACAAAGGTTTTACCATCTGGGGCTTGATATCATTGTTCCTTTGGCAACTCCCTTGCACGCCCCTTTGGATGCCAGGGTCAAGGAAAGTGGATATGAAGAGGGTGAAGGAAATTATGGAGGCTATGTCCTTTTAATGCATGAAAGCCCCTGTTTTGATACTTTTTACAGCTTTTATGGCCATTTAAACAGGGAAAGGCTTCCTGCTGTCCATACCTTTTTCAAGACCGGAGACTGTTTTGCCTTTATCGGGGATTTCCATGAAAACGGGAACTGGTTTTACCATACCCATCTTCAGGTTATTACCCAGAAAGGATTTGACCAGGGATATCTTTCCAAGGGATATTGTGCAGCAAAAGACCTGGCTGTAATGGATTCCTTATGCCCGTCGCCCTTATCCCTGTTCAAGATCTGATCGGGTAACCTGTAAATGGAGGTATATCATGGATATTAACCAGACTCTCCCACAGGTTGATCTTCCCCCAAACATGATCCACCTTGGACTGGGACAGCCGAGCAACCATCTGCTCCCCATAAAAGAGTTGGAAAAAGCAGCTGCCCATTGTCTGTCAAAAGAAAACAGTTTTTTTCTTGCCTATGGAGAAGAAAGGGGTAATGCTAATTTCAGGCAAACCCTGGCTGAATTTTTAACGGGTCAATATCCAAATCCAGTGGATCCAGGGCAATTGATGATCACCAATGGAAATTCTCAAGCCCTTGATTTTATCTGCACATTGTTTGCCAGACCAGGAGATACAGTGCTGGTGGAGGAGCCCAGTTATTTTCTGGCCCTGAGGATATTTGCCGATCGAAAGCTCAATCTGGTGAGTATTCCCGTGGATGATAACGGGATGGTAACAGATGTCCTCAAAAAAAAGCTTGAAACCCTGAAGCCTTCCTTCCTGTATATCATTCCCACTTATCATAATCCTGCCAGTGTTACCCTGTCTTTTAAACGGCGGCAGGACCTGGTTAAAATCTGTGCACAAAAGGATTTGCTGGTGGTGGCGGACGAGGTCTACCATTTTCTCAATTATACGGATGATCCGCCCCCTCCCATGGGAAACTGGATCGACAAATGCCCCTTGATAAGTCTGGGGTCTTTTTCAAAGATCCTGGCACCAGGCTTAAGACTGGGATGGATGCATACAAGCCCTGATTTAATTAAAAAAATGACAATGTCCGGTCTTATAGACAGTGGCGGCGGTTTTAATCCCTTTACATCTGAAATTGTAAATTCAGTCATTAGCCTCGGGTTTTTAAAGGCCAATATCCAGCGCCTTAAAAACGTCTACCATCAAAGGATTAAAATTTTCTGCGATCAATTGCGCATTCACCTGCCGGATCAGGCCGTGTTTAAGGTTCCACAGGGCGGATATTTTATCTGGGTGAGGTTACCGGATAATATTGATACCAAATCCTTCAGAAAAGCCGCCCAAAAACAGAATGTGGATTTTCATCCGGGAGCCTTGTTTTCACACAAAAAAGGATTAAAGAATTACATGCGCCTTTCCTTTGCCTTTTATGATGAAGAAGTATTGGCAGAAGGTGCCCGCAGGCTTGGGAAAGTGATTTCGGAAAACTTATCTTGACCTGTGCGATACGATTTTTTAATTTTTTTATTGTCTGTTATGGGCATGATCCAGGCAAAGATCGCTGATGTAGACGATCTTCAGGCAAGAAGGATAAGCGTTACTGAAAACCGTTTAAGGCAGGATTTATCCGCCATAGAATCCATTGAAGCGACCATTGACATCATTGATGTGGAAATGGGCAAAGATCCCTGGTACTTGACGGTAGGCAAAACACCCCTTGAAAGGGTCTATCAATTGCTGTCAAAGTTAGATTTCATAAGGCGGAGCAAGGAACGGGGGTCTGTTGTTTTAGAGACTGACAAGGACCTGTCCCACAAATATGTAGGACAGGTAGAGTTGATTTTCAAAAACCTGCCTAAACCATTGAAATGGCGATCTTTTTTGCTTAATGATCTGATTTTATTAACCGACATTCCTTCAAATGTTCAATCTGCATCCGTAAAACACGACCTGGCCGCTTCCTTCAGGTAAAAAACCAGACCTGATTTTTTTTGATCCCCCCTATTTTAAAAAGATGGCAGCCCACAACGGATACTTGCCGGTATTCAGGTCTCTGAAGATGAATACAAACGTATCATGACCCCCACACCCGAGCGGGATGTAAAATATGTCTTTTTTCCAGGTTGTAACGTCTACTTTCAACCTGAAAAAATTTTAAATTCCTTGGATATCATGGAAACGATAGGTGACCCATATGCATTCCTGCCAGGCTTAGATTATTGTTGTGGCGATAACCATTTGTTCTTCGGGTATCACAAAGAGGGCAGCTGTATTGCAGATGAGCTCATAACTAAAGTCGCCAGATACAATCCGGAAACCCTAATTTTATGGTGTCCCACCTGCCATTGTCGATTCAATAAGTACATCTCACCTTCAATGGATATTCCATTCAAGGTGATGTCTTTTCCCCAATATCTATCAAAAAATATGAAAAAACTGCCGCTGGTTGATACTGTAGTGGATAGAATCCTGACTCTCCATGAGCCCTGCAAATCAGCCTATACTGGAGTAGATTTGAACGGGCCTCGTCAAGTACTTTCCCAATTGCCCGGCGTTACTTTAAAGGAAATGAAACATCATGGCGCTGATACGTTATGTTGCGGTAGTGGAGCCGTTTGTTGGTTTCCAGACAGCTGTGTTCAAATTCAGGACAACCGGCTTAGGGAAGCTGAACAAACCGGGGCTGACCAGATGGTTACAGTTTGTCATTATTGCAACCAAACCTTTGCATCCAAAGAGATGGATTTTGATTTTACCATTGTTAATTATGTAAATCTTGTGGCTGATGCGATCGGCATACATCGTCAAGATAAATTCAAAAAATATGCTCAATGGAACGATCTTGAACTGATTTTGAAAGATATAGGAACAAATATTGAATCCGCTCCTTTTGAAAAAGAGAAAATCATAGATACTTTGCGATCCGTTTTCATAAAATGATGATATTAGAAAGTGAGCCCTATTTTATTTATATGGGGTTTCGGCTGAAAAACAACAGCGTTCACTGATATTTTAAAGACTTAATCCAGACAAGATTTGGACACCTCAATATCTGGTATATAGAGTTTTTTTAGCATTGATTTTTATATTCAACTTTATGGCCCACAACCAATGTCACAAGCCAATCTTGCACTGTAATTTTTATATCCGGTCAGATACTGACGGCTGAATTGTCGCAGTTTCCATCAAAGCACCCTCCATACAGTTGGAATAAAATTTTTCAATGTACTGCTTGACCATTCGGCGGGCAGAAAATCCAGCAGCCGTGCTTTTTATGGTTTCCTTCATCAGCCGTACCCATTCGTGGGGAATGC
>JACNHV010000172.1 GCA_014383445.1 Candidatus Desulfobacula maris
CTTTTTAAAATTAAGCTCAAAATCAAGTTTTACCATGACATCCAGCAACTCCCTTTAGAAAATAATAATCAAAATTTAACTAAATAATGTTTGAACGAAAACTCACCCATCTACTGCGTTGCTGCAAAATTCTGAAATCCTCATGTACAGTAGTACACTCCGGTTTCAAGATTTTTTGCGCCTTGTATATGGGCAACTTTTCGCCCAAACCAAGAGTATTCGGTCAGGCATTAAATAACCGATATTGTTAAAAAAGTCAAATTATAAACCCCAGGAACCAGGACCCCAGGATCGTTATGTTATCATTTGATTTTGTTGCTTAATAAGGAATATTATATTCCTGTTGTCACTAAATTCAGATATAAAACTTCTTATTTTTAAAGATTTTTTTGGCGAAAATCTTTGATTAATAAAAAATATTTCTTTAAATTCAGGTATTTATGATAAATGGCATGCTTAATGCTTTATGAATCATTACAATAATCAATGACTCTTTATAAAAGGGAACTTAAATGAACTGGAATTTTTGGAAAAAAAAGAAAACTGACCTTAAAGTTAAACCGGCCAAAGCACAAGCTAAACCAAAGGATCTGCCCCAGGACGTCGGAAAGTATATGGTTGTTCAATTGGGATATGACCCGGATTGGGTATGGGCACTTAAATCAGTTGTGATCGAAAAAGAGAACAAAAAAGACTGCTTTGATTTTCGAGCGTTTGATGCGGTCACAGCCCATGACAAGGGTGTAAAAGTACAAAACTATTCCTCCCTGGAAGGGCACCCTGATCTTATTTTGTTTGACGGGTGGTATGATAAGAACAGCAGACAGGTAGCCGTCAATGATCATTACAAAGAATTGAAAAATGGGACTGCTGCCTGAGACTCGCCTGTAGCGTTCTCTGCATCAACTTATCCAAGATAGGCACAAACAGCATCAGCACCGGTATCACCATCAATGGCTGATGAAACAATGCCGCCGGCATAGCCTGACCCTTCGCCCAGAGGGAAAAGTCCTTTTATCTGTGGATGCATCCATGTATCCTTCACCCTGGGAATTCTGACAGGTGAACTGGTCCGGCTTTCTACGGCCAGCAGGGTTGCATCTTCTGTTACATATCCCTTCATCTTTTGGCCAAAAATCTGAAACGCCTGTTTCAATGCACCTGAAATATGGGGCCCCAACACTTCCTGTAATGGATAAGTGACCATTCCAGGAATATAGGATGTGGTGGGCAGGGTACTGGATATCCTGCCCTTTATGAAATCTGTCAGCCGCTGTGCAGGTGCAGCCTGTGTGCTGCCCCCGGCATGAAATGCTTTTTTTTCAGTCTCTTTTTGAAGTTCAAGGCCAGCAAAGTGCTTGAATTTTTCGTATCCCTGGTATTGAGCCTGCCCAATGGTCACCACGACACCTGCATTGGCATGGGGCATGGTACGTGCTGAATTTGACATTCCGTTCAATACAAGCTCGCCCGTTGCTGTGGCTGCCGGAATTACCATACCGCCGGGACACATGCAAAAAGAATAAACCCCTGTTTTTCCCACCTGGCAGGCCAAAGAATAGCTGGCCGCCGGCAAAAAATGACTATCCTTGTATGTCCCATACTGGATTGCATTAATCAATTCCTGGGAATGCTCCACACGGACCCCCATGGCATAATCCTTAGCTTCCATAAGAATATGGCGTTTGTCCAGGAGCTCATAAATATCCCTGGCAGAATGCCCGGTTGCCAGGATTACAGCATCTGCCAAAAATTCCCTGTTTTCCGTTTGAGCCCCCAGAATTTTATTATTCTTTAGAATCAGATCTGTAACCCGTGAGTTAAAATGGATCTGGCCATTGCACTTTTCTATGGTGTCACGAATGGCTTTTATGATCCTGGGCAATTTATTGGAACCTATGTGGGGATGGGCATTGACAAGAATATCCTTAACAGCACCATGCTGAACCATTATGGACAGAATTTTTTTGACATCCCCCCTTTTGGTGGACCGGGTATACAATTTGCCGTCACTATAGGTTCCTGCCCCACCCTCACCAAAACAAAAATTAGAATTCGGGTTTACCTGTCCCGCTGCTTGCAGGGTCTTGAGATCAAAACGTCGGGCTTTAACATCTTTTCCCCTTTCCAGGACAATGGGGGTCAAACCCCTCTCAATCAATCGCAGGGCTGCAAACAATCCGGCCGGACCGCTACCGACAATCAAAACTTTTTTCCGCTGTTTTACCCCCTGATAAAAAACCGGGCAAAATAGCTCAGTTGCATCCTCACCTTGATATACAGCCACCTGGACCTGGAAGACAGGCCTACTTCCCCGGGCATCAACAGATCTTCTTAACACCTGTACCAGGTCAATATCCTGAACATCCAGTTTCAGGAGTTTTGCCGCCGATATTTTGATAAATTCCAAGTCATCAAGTTTATCGGGCTGGATTCTAAGCGTTATGGTGTGAATCATTCATATCCCTTGTTATGGAGAAAATTAATATTATAGCATGACCCCTTCCAGCCTGCAACGACAGCAAAACATCTATCCTCTGGGCAATGCATGCAAATATGATTTTTTTAAACCGCTACTTGGGATTACCCTGTTTCGCAGCTCCATAAGTATTGCTATATAATATGTAATCTGATAATAACCATCTGAAAAACCATTAATTTTGTAGCATAATTAAGGTTGCCATGGCAAAAAGAAAAAGTAAATCCGACGTATTGAAAAAAAGAGGGAAAAAAAAAGAAAAAAACATTTTTCGTTTTCTTTTCAAATGGTTTTTTATTCTATTTGTCCTTTTAATTCTTTTGGGCTGTGCAGGCCTTGCAGGGCTTTACTATTATCTTATCCAGGATCTGCCAAAGATAAACACCTTAAAGGATTATCGCCCGGCCATAGTTACCAGTGTCTTTTCCGATGACGGAAGAAAAATCGGAGAATTTTACGAGGAAAGAAGGATTGTCATACCTCTTTCCGAAATGCCGAAGAACCTTATCAATGCTTTTGTTTCAGCTGAGGATTCAAGGTTCCGGGAACACGCCGGCATTGATATCCTTTCCATAATAAGGGCCTCCTTAAAAAATTTCAAAGCCGGCACCATTGTTCAGGGAGGATCCACCATTACCCAGCAGGTCACCAAATCCTTTTTACTGACCCCGGAACGTACCTACAAAAGAAAACTTAAAGAAGCAATTCTTGCATACCGGATTGAAAAAAAATTCACAAAAGATGAAATTCTTTTTCTTTATCTGAACCAGATATACCTGGGCCACGGTGCGCATGGCGTGGAATCGGCATCTGAGAATTATTTTGGGAAACATACAAAAGACCTTAACCTGGCAGAATGTTCAATGCTTGCAGGTCTGCCACAGGCACCCAGCAGATATTCCCCCTTCAGGTTTCCAGACCGTGCAAAACAGCGTCAGATTTATGTCTTGAACCGGATGAAGGAAGATGGCATTATCACAAACCTTGAAGCCACAGAAGCCATTGATCTCAAACTGGATATAAAACCTAGAAAAAACTGGTTCATTGAAAGAGTTCCCTGCTATACAGAGCATGTCAGGCGATATGTAGAAAAACATTACGGCAAAGATGCTCTATACAATCAGGGGCTTCAAATCCATACAGCCGTCAATATTGAACTCCAGAAAATCGGGAGAAATGCAGTAAACAAAGGTTTGACTGATCTTGACCGGCGAACGGGCTATCGAGGACCTTTAAAAAACATCCCTGACCTTCAAATCGAAAGTTTTTGCGCAGAAGTTTCAGGCAATACAGGAAATAAGCCGCTGGAAAAAGGGAGTATTTATGAGGGAGTTGTGCTCAGCATTGATGATAAGAAGGGTATTACCAAGGTCAGAGTGGGAAATTTCCATGGCATAATCAAACTTAAAACCATTACCTGGGCTCGAAAACCTGATCATGAAATAGCCCTTTATGAAAATAAAATCAAAAAGCCTTCCCAGGTGTTTAAAACTGGGGATATTATCCAGGTTAAAGTACTCAACGAAATATTTGAAGACAATAAGATAGAGTTCTCCCTGGAACAAGAACCTGCTGCCCAGTCTGCATTATTAAGTATTGAAGCGGAAACAGGCCATGTAAAAACAATGATTGGCGGACGTGATTACAGGAACAGTCAGTTTAACCGGGCATATCAATCCAGGCGCCAGCCGGGAAGCGCCTTCAAACCTATTATTTATGCCGCTGCCCTTGATAAGGGATATACTGCTGCCAGCGTGATCATGGATTCCCCGGTTGTCTACGAAGACACAAAACGTGATTTTATCTGGAAACCCAGTAATTATAAAGAAAAATTCTTTGGCCCGACCCTGTTCAGGCAGGCCCTTGTAAAATCGCGGAATATTGTCACAATTAAAATCCTTCAGGATCTGGGGATAGACTATATTATTGATTATTCCCGAAAACTTGGTATTACATCGGATATCAGCCGGGATTTATCCACTGCACTGGGATCATCTGGAATGTCTCTGCTTGAACTTGTCAATGCCTATTCTGTTTTTTCAAACCTGGGCTACCTGATTGAGCCTGTATTTATCACAAAAATTTTTGACCGTGACGGCAACCTGCTGGAAACCTCCAAACTGATCCGGAAAAAGGTCATTGATATGACAACAGCTTATATTATGACCAATATAATGGAAGACGTTGTAAAATCTGGGACCGGCCAGCGAATTAAAGCCCTTAAACGCCCTGTGGCAGGTAAAACCGGAACAACCAATAACCTGTTTGATGCCTGGTTCTTGGGCTATACACCGCAATACACCACAGGAGTCTGGGTTGGACTTGACCAGGAAGCTCCTCTTGGAAAAGGAGAAACCGGCTCAAGAGCTGCCAGTCCCATCTGGCTTGAATTTATGGAAAATGCGCTGGAGGGAAAACCAGTCAGAACCTTTAATGTTCCTGAAGGCATTATTTTTGCTAAGATTGATGCCAAAACCGGACTGCTTCCCATAGAAGAATCTGAAAACACAATATTTGAATGCTTTAAGGAAGGCACCCTGCCGACGGAACATACCCCAAAACCAAATACAGCTTCTGCTTCTGAAGACCTTTTTAAAGAAGGGATTTAGGAGATAAAAAATTTCATTTTTCCCCTACCTCTACCTGGTTTAGCGGGATCATTTCATCCGGTCGGATTAAAAAATCAAATTCTGAATACCGTTGGTTAAGCCTTGTTAAATTAATATTTTTATTGCCCCTCAATTGTGATTCTGATTTTGGATGAACCCTTAAAAAAAGTTTTCTGAATTTTACCCCCCCCTGGTATTGATCTATCTTATTACAGGCAAGATCATATAAAATCTCAGAAAAAACCAGATGGCCAAAGGCTGGATGCCAGGGGCCTGCAAGCACCATTGATTCATCTTCCATCATGTCGGAAGCCTGAAGCCCCATGCGAATCACTTTGACATCAGCCGCCTTAAATATGCCAACCATTTCTTTCACCAGCCCAATAGTTTTTTCAAGACTCAAAGGCGTATATATACCCTGGCAATACCAGTGTTCCATCAGGCTGCCCTTTAATACCATTAAAGGATAAATTCGTGCAAAATCCGGGGTAAGGTGCGCCACCTTTTTTGTACTTTCAAACAAAGAGGCTTTTGTATCACCCGGCAACCCAACCATGACCTGGACACCTATTTTAAATGGATATGCCTTCAAAAGGCCTATGGCGTTTATTGTGTCCATGCTGTTGTGACCCCTTTTGGATTTTAACAGAACCCCATCATTCATGGACTGGACTCCCAGTTCAACAACAGATATATTGTAGGGCCTGACAAGATCCAGCACTGGTCGGGTAATGGTATCCGGTCGGGTGGAAAATCGTATGCCGTCAATTTTTTTTTCCTTAATATAGGGCTGAACCATATCCAGCAATTGAATAATAGTATCGTGAGGCAGCCCCAAAAAATTTCCTCCGAAAAAAGCAAGCTCAACACGCTCCCGCGTGCCTTTATATTGTAGATACTGACTTACAATATGATGAATAGCAATTTTATCCGGCAGACTTGATTTTTGACTTGTAATAATAGATTGGTTGCAGAAGGCGCATTGATGAGGACACCCGGAATGGGGAATAAATACAGGGATAACAAGGGGATTTTTTGCCTGAACCATTACTGAATCCATCAGTCAAACCATCAGGGATTTATTTTTTTTAACATCTTTAAGGCTTTTTTTGCAGAATCCTGCTCTGCTGCTTTTTTTGTTTTCCCAAGACCCCTAGAATGGATATCAAAAATATTTAAACTGATCTCAAAGGTTTTATCATGGTCAGGGCCGATCTCATTGAGAACTTCATATTGAGGTGTTGTTGCACCATGCTCCTGAACAAATTCCTGTAACATGCTTTTATAATCCAGGGTCTCATCATTAATCAAATTTTTTTCAAGGCTCTCGTTGAAAAGATCATGTATCAGCCGGTATGTAGTATCAAACCCTGCATCCAGATAAACAGCTGCAATAACTGCTTCATAGGCATCTGACAATATGGAGTTTTTATCAAACCCCCTGGAAAAGGCTTCTCCTTTTCCAAGTCTGACAAATCTGCCAAGATCAATAAACCTTGCCATATCAGCAAGTGCAGACTCACTGACAAGGTTGGCTCTTAGCTTTGAAAGTTCTCCTTCATTTTTTGATGGACTTTTTTCCATAAGCAAGTGTCCGATGCATAACCCTAAAACAGCATCTCCTAAAAATTCAAGCTGCTCATTATCACGAAGACATGACTCTTGATTTTCATTTAAATAAGACCTATGGCACAAGGCATTATTTAACAATGATTTATTTTTAAATGAATATCCCATATTATTCTCAAGCATGCGAAAATCTAAATATTTTTCTTTGATTTCTTCCAACTCAAGGGTTAATGCTTTAAACAAAGAATATTCGATATTCAGATTATCTTTACCCGAACCAAGGTGAACACCTTGATTAAATGATCCATGGAAATCAGAACCTCCGGTCATCATAAGCTTTTTTGCATCTGCAAGGTCTTGATAAAAAGATGTCATTCGATGGTCATGATCTGTATAATATACCTCTATTCCTGAAAGACCATCAGCCATCAGGACATCAATAAAATTTTCTATTTGATGACTTTTATTGAACCTCAAAAGACCCGGATGCGCCAGGACCGCAATTCCGCCTGACTGGCGAATCGTTTGAATTGCCTGGCCACAGGAGATCTTATATTTATCCACATAAGCTGGCTTGTTTTTTCCAAGATATTTGTCAAAAGCTTCTCTAAATGTTTTGACATATCCTTTTTCCATCATAAGCTCTGCAATGTGGGGGCGACCTGTCTGATCCGCGCCAAAGCGATTCTCAACCTGTTCCATGGTGATATTGAATCCAAGGCTGTTTAATTTTTCAATGATTTTTGGATTTCTCTGGGTCCGGGCTATTTTTGCATCATCCAAAATAGTATTAAGGTTTTTATCATAAACACTGAACCCATACCCAAGCATATGAACGCTTCCCACTTCCCTGAACTCTGATGGCGGCTCACAACTGATTTCAACTCCGGTAATAAATTCAGGAAATGGGGGCAGGGGATATTTTAAGATTTCCTTAACACCGTCTATGGTATCATGGTCTGTTATAGAAATAGCCTGAACCCCGACCTTTTTGGCCAGGGTCATAATTTCTAAAGGGGAAAAGGATCCGTCTGAAGCTGTAGAATGTACATGAAGATCAATCAATGAGTTATCTTGTGCAGGCTAAATTCCGAGAGCCTTCTCCATATCCTCTTCACGGGTTTTACAGTCAATGCATTGTGTGGTAACAGGTCTGGCCTTAATCCGTTGCAAGGCAATATCTTCCCCACAAGCTTCACAGATTCCAAATGTCTCATTTTCGATACGCACAAGTGCTTTTTTTATTTTTTTGATCAATTTATGTTCACGGTCTCTGATACGAAGTTCAAAAGTTCTCTCAGCTTCATGGGAAGCCCTGTCCGTTGGATCGGCAAAATTTTCTTTTGGTTTGGTCATACCGGTTACAGTGCTGTCAGCATGTGAAAGGAGCTCTTTAAGTCTATCACTCAAAAGATTTCTAAAAAAATCTAAATCTTTCTTTTTCATTGTATTTGCCCTTTATCTTAAATTACAGGAACATCCAGAACAAAACAATACACTAAAATTAAACAAAATGTAAAGAATTAAATAGCCCAATTCCAGCCAGATGTTAAAGCATAGCACAAACTTTAATTGGCACTTTTGGCTATTCTTCCTCGGGAAGGTCTATATTGAACAATTGGCGTGTGACATTGAGATAAAGGGAATCATCCCTGTGGTCACCGGTATTGCGTAAAAAAAGGATGGGGTCATGAATGGTTCTGCTTGCAATGGCCTGGGTCATACGTTTAATTGCCTCCATATCCTCTTGAGAAAGGTGTTTCAAATTTAAAAGGGTTTTTTTACATTCAATGTCAACAATGGAAGACATTTTATCGTTCAAAGCCTTAATCGTCGGAACAATGGCAAGGTTTTCCATCCATTTGCGAAATTTAACCACTGCTTCTTCAATATATCTTTCAGCTTTGACCGTTTCTTTTCCCCTCTGCTCAATATTGGATTCCACAATATTTTTCAAATCATCGATATCATAAACATAGGCATTGGAAATCGTGTTTATTTTAGGATCAATATCCCTTGGAACGGCAATATCAATAAAAAAAAGCGTATTATGATGCCTTTTTTTCATGGCCTGTTTGACCTGGGTCTCAGTCAGCACATAATCTGTTGCACCGGTTGAACTGATAATAATATCAACATCCTTTAATGCATCTTCCCTTTCTTCAAACTTGACGGCCTGTCCATTAAATTTAGCGGCAAGATTCACTGCCTTTTTAAAGGTTCGATTTGCAACGATAATTTGCTTTACATTATTTGATAACAGGTGCTCCACTGCCAGTTCCGCCATCTCCCCGGCACCCAGCAGCATGACACTCTTCTGGGATAAGTCTGAAAAAATTTTTTTGGCAAGTTCAATGGCTGCATAGCTGATGGAAACCGCATTATCCCCTATCCCGGTTTCTTTTCTGACTTTTTTGGCAATATTAAAGGTTTTATGCATAAGCCGATTCAGCAGCACACCCGAGGCATTGTTTTCCACGGCAGTCCTATAGGCCTGTTTAACCTGCCCCAAAATCTGGGGTTCGCCTACCACCATTGAATCCAGGCTTGATGCAACCTTAAATAAATGCAGGATCGCTTCATCTTCCTTATAAACATATAAAGCACTTTTAAATTCAGAAATATCAATTTTTTTATGACGTGAAATAAACTCAATAATTTTATCAACCTGTTCACCCGTTCGAGGGATATATAAAATTTCTGTCCTGTTACAGGTAGAAAAGATAAGGCTTTCTTTAATATCATTGTCCTGCTTTAATAATTCAAATGCAGCTATTGTCTCTTCACTGGAAAAAGACAGTTTTTCTCTGAGTTCAACAGGTGCAGTTTTATGATTTATCCCGATTAATATAATTTTTGACATTGTTATTTCTTTATTTTGTTATTTCTTTATTTTGTAAAGGTTTGGTGATACCCGCCTAACAGCATATTGACCCCGATGAACGTAAATATGATGATGAAAAATCCGATAATAGTCATTATAGCTGACTTTCTACCCCGCCACCCAGAATAAAGGCGTAGATGCAATAAGGCAGCATACACCAGCCAGGTTCCCACAGAGAATAGTTCTTTGGGATCCCAGTTCCAGAATCTGCCCCAGATTACTTTTGCATAAATAAACCCTGTCACAAGTCCGATGGTCAGCAGGGCAAACCCTGTGGTCAAACAGGTATATCCAACATTATCCAGAAAATCCAATGAGGGTAGTCGTTTATAAAAAAAGCCAGGTCTTTTTGTCTTAATCCCTTTTTCCTGCAATAAGTACAAAATCCCTGCTCCGCATGCCAATGCAAGAGATGCCTCACCTGTAAACACCAGAACAATGTGGGAATAAAGCCAGAACCCTTTTAAAACAATATTTTTCTCCACGGGTGCCTCTGGCATTATCAATACAATCACCATGATGGCAAATAACAATATTGAAGCAAATACCCCGAGAATTTTAAGATCAAATTTGTACTGGAAAAATAAAAACATGCAGCCCAGAAAAAATGCTGCAAGAGATAAACTCTGGGATAAATTCTGTATGGGCACATGCTGTGTTGCAATGGTGTAAATCATCATACTGATAAAATGAAACGCAACTGCTGTTGAAATAAAACAAAAGGCTATTTTTTGATAGATTTTCTTTTGATTAAATAAAAACAAAATATACCCTGACATACTTATAAAATAAAGCAGGGTTGCTATCTGCAGCACCATTTGGGCAGTTTGAAGATTCATTCATCACTCCTTGAAGAAACAAGATTTTCATAAGTATATTCCTTTCCAAGAACATCACATAAGACCGCGTTTATTTTTATATCATCATTGGCCTGGATCAACTCAAGGACACCTTTCTCAATAAGGGCATGAAATATTGCTTTATTATCATCTGGAGCACGGCCAGATGATAAAAGCCTTTTTCGAATATTTCCCATCAAAAGTAAAAATTGCGCATACTCAGGACCAAAATGATTTTCAAGATCCTGTTTGATTCTCTTTGCCATTGCAGGACTTGATCCAGATGTTGAAACAGCCACAATCAGATCCCCCCTTTCCACTATCGAAGGAAGCAGAAAATCACTATTATCCGGGGCATCAGCCACATTACAGAGGATATTGAGCAATGAGGCATCGTCTTTTATCTGCCGGTTCAAATCAGCATTATTGGTGGCAGCAAAAACAAAAAACATCCCTTTCACATCTTGTCGCTCATATTCTTTTTTTTCAAGGCAAATAGATTTTGTGTCTAAACCATCAAACCAGGACGAGAAATGATCACTGATCACTTTTACATTTGCACCGCATCTTTGAAGGGTTGCAGCCTTTCTCGCACCTACAGGCCCCCCTCCTACGATAAGACAATCCTTGTCTTTTATATCAAGAAATATGGGATAATATTTCATTGCCGTCCTTTATTTAGTGCTATACCTAAAACCACCAATTTTCCATCAAACACTATTCAAACCCTTGTTTGCAAGAATAAACTAATATATATTGCCATAGGCTATTTTACAATAACTAACCTGGTTATTTAGGATAATTGACATGATTATTGACACACATACCCATATTTTCCCGGAACAGGTCAAACAGGACCGTTCCAGATACTTTAACAATGAACCAGAGTTCAAACTGCTTTACAACTCACCAAAAGCAGACATTTGCAATATTGTTGACTTATTAAAATCAATGGACAGGTATCAGGTTGATATCTCAATTATTTGTGGTTTCCCCTGGCGAACCCCTGACCATGCAAAGACAAACAATGATGTAATCATTGAGTCAGTCCGGAAATATCCTGACAGGATTAAGGGGCTTGCCTGTTTTGATGCCGCCTGGGCAGGCGCAGCCAATGAAACTAAAAGATGTATTGACGCAGGTCTTTGCGGTGCAGGAGAACTGGCATTCTACCTTTCCGGGATTGACAAAGCAGCTTTGACATTCCTTGATCCTGTCATGACCGTTTTAAGAGAGAAAGGTAACCTGCCCTGCATGATCCACACCAATGAACCTGTCGGACACAAATATCCCGGAAAAACCCCCATTACCCTGGAACAAATATACACGCTTGCCAAAACCTTTCCTGACAATAAAATCATACTGGCCCACTGGGGAGGGGGAATCTTTTTTTACAACATAATGAAAAAAGAAACAAAAAGCGTTTTAAAAAATATCTGGTATGACACGGCAGCTTCCCCGTTTTTATATGATTCACAAATCTATAATCTTGCAGTCGATGCAGGCGTGATAGAAAAAGTTCTTTTTGGAACGGATTTTCCCTTATTGATTCCCGATAGATATTACAAGGATATTGATAACTCCAATATTAACACCCTTCAAAAGGAACAAATACTAAGTAAAAATGCTTTCTTATTGTTTGGATAATTTCTTCAGAAACAAAAACTAACCTGGCATTTTCAAAGTAAGGGTTTTATTTTACAAGGTTTGAAAAATGCTGACATCGGCATTAACCAATAAAGGATTCACCTATATGAAAAAAGACACACACAATTTTATTCAGGAATACAAAGGCCTGGGAGCTTTTGGCCTAGACCGGAAAACAGATGAAGAAACCATAATGTTTTATCTTCAAAAATTTTCCGAAGACTCTTTTTTAAAAGTACTTCTCCCAAGGTTGTCTGATCTGGAACTCGAAGAAATATACCTGTTTATTAATGATAAATTAAAGAGCCATCTTTCTGAAGATGAATATCATAGTCTCTTCCTAAAAGATTGATAACAATTATTGTAATTATTGGTTTGTATTGGTAAGTATATTTCTTTTTTGTTCGTATTTTTAAATATATTATTGACTCTTCCCTGATATTAACATATTCCAACCTCATTTCATCAAGCTAATTTTAAATATTTTATGGGAAACTTGGAAATGAACAGATCAAAAATTTTTACCTTTATATCAGCACTTATATTCACAATGATAATGGTCATCAATACCCAGGCTCAAGATAACAGCCTGATGATGGCAACCACCACCAGCACTGATAACACAGGCCTTTTGGATTATCTTATCCCACACTTTGAAAAACAAACCGACATTGTATTGAAATGGACTTCTACAGGAACGGGCAAGGCATTAAAGCTGGGTCAGAATTGTGACGTTGATGTCCTCCTGGTTCATGCACCTTCTGCAGAAAAAAAATTCATTGAAAAAGGATATGGGAAAGACAGAAGACAAATCATGTACAACGATTTTATCATTATAGGCCCAGCAAACGACCCGGCCGGCGTTAAAGGTAAAAGCATATCTGATGTTTTAATTACCATCAAAAGCAGACAGGCATTGTTCATGAGCCGCGGGGATGATTCCGGTACCCACAAAAAAGAAAAACAGCTCTGGCAGGAATCCAATATCCCATTACCGGACAAAGAAAACTGGTATGTGCAGACAGGACAGGGAATGCTTGCCACCATCAATGTTGCCCAGGAAAAAGAGGGGTACACCATGACAGATCGAGGCACATACATTAAGTATCAATCTTACAAAGGCGGCAATGCCCCATTAAAAATTCTTGTTGAAGGAGACAGCATCCTTTTGAACCAATACAGCGTCTTAACCCTTGATCCCAGAAACTGCGCCAATGCAAAATATGACCTGGCGCTTCAATTTTCAGACTGGATGGCTTCACAAAATGGACAGGATCTGATAAGAGACTTCAAACTTCTTGGACAAAAGCTGTTTATACCCAACGCAAAATAATAAAAGGACTTTATGGATTTTATTGTTGCAGGCTTTATCAAAGCCATCGAGCTTCTGATTAGCGGCGACAGAGCAACCTGGACTGCGGTCTGGGCTACTATAAAGGTATCCACAGGCTCCATGCTCTTGAGTCTTGGAGCCGGGTTACCCTGCGGCTTTGTTCTTGGATATTTTGACTTTAAAGGGAAAAAGCATTTAAGAACGATTCTTGATACCATGCTTGCCCTTCCAACTGTTTTCATCGGCCTTGCCGTATACGCATTTATTTCACGACAGGGGCCTCTGGGCGAACTGGGCCTGCTGTTCACTTTAACAGGGATTGCCATCGGCCAGACCATCCTTGCCTTCCCAATTGTAACTGCTATTACTGCCACAACCATTGAAAACATAGACCACGACCTTAAACTCACTCTTGTCAGCCTGGGCGCGGGCAGACGTAATATCATTGCCACCTGTCTCTGGGAGGTCAGGTATGGCATCCTGGCAGCTGCGGTAACAGCTTATGGCCGCGTGTTAACAGAAGTCGGTATATCCATGATGGTGGGCGGCAATATCAAGTACCACACCCGGACGATCACAACTGCCATTGCCCTTGAAACAAACAAAGGCCTTTTTGCCGATGGTATTGCCCTGGGGCTTGTTCTGATCATGATTGCATTTATTGTGAATCTATCCCTGTCTTTTTTAAGGAAACAATGACAAATAACATACAGGTCACAAGAAAAAATCCTGCATACCATTTAAAAGATATTCAACACTATTATGGAAACACAAAAGTGCTGGATATTGATGACCTTAAAATCGAAAAAGGATCCATCACAGGTCTTATTGGACCCAACGGCAGCGGGAAAAGCACGCTTTTAAAACTATTGGCCTTTGCCCAGAAACCAACCTTGGGGCAAATCTTTTATAAAGGGCGCCTGGAACTACCATTTTCTTCATCAATCCGCTCAAAAATTACCCTTCTGACCCAGAAACCCTATCTGTTAAAAAGGACTGTTTTTGAAAATATTGTTTATGGGCTAAAGATCAGAAAAGAAAAAAATAATCTTGAAAAAAGAGTGGCAGAGGCGCTTTTAAACGTCGGGCTTGATTATCAGGATTTTGCCACAAGATTTTGGCACGAACTTTCCGGTGGAGAAGCCCAGAGGGTTGCCATGGCTGCCAGGCTTATCTTAAAACCTGAAGTTCTCCTACTTGATGAACCCATTGCAAGTGTTGACATTGAAAGCGCCGGGCTGATCCGCCAGGCATCCTTAAACGCCAGGAAAAACTGGGGGACCACACTGGTTATTGCAAGCCATGATCTGCAATGGCTGTATTCCATCTGTGACCATCAGCTTTCCATCTTTAAAGGGAATATATTTTCCACAGGCGTGGAAAACATTATCACAGGTCCCTTTGAAAAATCAGATCAAAAAACCCTTATAAAAAAACTTGAGGACGGACAGATCATCACGCTGAATGCTCCTTCCCAAACTGCAAGCACAGCCATTATCAGAAAGAAAAATATCTGCCTTGCTCTTGAAAAACAATCTGGGAATGGCCATATCAATCAATTATCCGGCCATATAACTTCCATGCTTTTGGAAAAAAAGAGCGAGACCATCGTGGCCGCCATATCTGTCCACGATCTTTCCTTAATAGTATTGCTTTCTCCAGATCAAATAAATCGGCTTGATCTTTATCCAGGCAAAAAAGTAATCCTCTATTTTCACTCACATGATGTTGAATGGATTTAAAAATTATCCCTGGTTCGGTTTCAGGACAAGAAAAAATAACTTCCCATATTTATTCATATGACCTGCGGTAAATTCGGCATAGTCACCGTTTCCACAAAAAAGGTCTGCCCTTGCAGGCCCTTTAATGGCGCCACCTGTGTCCTGATTCAACACAAAAAAAGAAACATTTTCCCACTCTTTTAAATAAGGGCTGTTTTTTTTATCCGGCAATTGGGCCTGCATAAAGCACAGGGCCCCTTTTGGAAACAAGCTGCTGTCCGTTGCAATGGAACGAAGAGCAGTAACTTCAACGCCAAGACTGCCATAGGGCCCGCCATCTTCTGTTTGGAAAAATACAAAGCTCTCATTGTGATGCAAGACTTCATCCATTCTTTGCGGATGCTGCTCAAGCCAGGTTCTGATGGCCTGCATGGACATGTTTTCTTTTAAAATTTCATTTTTCCCGATCAGATATAGCCCGATGGATCGGTATGCATTTCCATTGCTTGTTGCATAGTGAACCCTTAACACATCCCCATTGCCCAGATTAATTCTTCCTGACCCCTGGACTTCCAGAAAAAATCGGTCTACCCGGCTTTTAAGCCACACAACAGGCTTGGATCTTGTATGAAAATCTTCTATAGCGTTAATTTGTTGCCTTGAATAATAGGGCACCACGCGCTTTGTTGAATCGTTAACTCTGGCCATCAGCCGTTTATGACCCTTGTACTGATCGGAAAATGCTGACAGATCAATTTCCAGCAAATCCTGTGGCCTGGAATAAACCGGGTATAAAAACTCTTCACTCTTTTCAATGCGCCCATCAAAAATCGGCTCAAAATACCCTGTAAAAAGAACCTTATCATCCTCATTTCCCGCTGCTTCATAAACAATAAAATCTGATTTAATAAAATCATTTAAGGCTTTGCCGGAAGGCTCTTTTTCCAGGAAGGCCTTAAAGGTTTCCAAAGACAAAATTATATGACCGGCAGTGTATATCTCTTTCCCATAATGGAATTTTCTTTCTAAAGGGACCTTCTTAAAATACAAAAGGCTGTTATCAATTGAAGCCGTTAAGCCCTGAAATTCAATATTATCAACAAATAAAGGATAGGTTTCAGGGTTTAGTTTTTTCAAAGAACTAAATTGTGTAATTTCTTCTCTTATCCCGGGATAGCATCCACTGAAACAACAGGCTATGATCACAAACCAAAAGATCCAGATGGGCTTTAACGACATTTTACGTGTGACCTTCAGGTTATTCTTCATTTTGATACAGCCTGTTAAATCCTTTAGTCATTGTTTTTGAATCTTCTATTTTCTGCAGATCCTCCATTGTTTGAGAAGACACCTCAAGGGTTGCAAGTTTTTTTGCTGTAGACATAACCCTCGTCTGCATTGCACCCACTGTCCTGTTATAAGTTGCCGCAGTTTTTTCAATGTCCTTTCCAAGCTGGTTAATATTATCGGTCATGGTGCAAAGCCTTGAAAAAAGTTCAAGCCCAAGGTTTCTGATCTCTTCGGCATTTTCATAACTCTTTTTTTGTTTCCAGGAATAGGAAACAGCCTTTAAAAGGGCTATCAGCGTGGTGGGAGTGGCAAGGATCACCCCTTTTTCTATCCCCTTTTCAATCAAGTCCGGATGAACCGATAAGGCAGCAGAAAAAAAATTTTCTCCCGGGATGAACAGCACAACAAATTCAGGGGTGGGAGAAATCTGTTGAAAATAATTCTTGGATGACAGGTTTGAAATATGCATCAGCACCTGACGTCCATGATCTTTCATTCGTTCCTGCCTTTCCTTTTCGCTTAAAGCTTCCAGCGCATCCAGATAGGCCATCAAAGGAACCTTTGAATCAATTATAATTTTGCGGTTTTCCGGCAGGGTGACCACCATATCAGGACGGATAGACCCTTTGCCGCCTCCGGATGAAAGCTGTTCTTCAAAATCACAGTACTCAGTCATGCCGGCCAGTTCCGCCACCCGCTTTAAGGTAATTTCCCCCCACCTTCCCCTGACATGGGGAACCCTTAATGCCTTAACAAGATTTCCCGTTTCAATATGGAGAAGGGTCTGATTTCTTCCCATTTCCAAAAGTTTTTCAGTGATGGAACCATAGGCATTTTCCCTGTCTTTTTCCATGATATTGAGGTGGGCCTCATATTGATCAAGGGTTTTTCTTACAGGATCAATGGTTCTTAAAATATCATTTCCCTTGATATCAAAATCTTTTTTGGCTTCTTTCACATAGGAAGAAAAATATTTATCTGCAAACTCCATGAATCTGGTGGAATTATCAAACAGCGCCTCATGGGACAGTGTTTTCAATTTTTTTGAAAAAAATAAAATCCCTGACCTTGCAAGAATACCGCAGACAAGAACCCCCACACAAAAACCGATCCCCAGATATGCCAGATTTTCAAGGGTGACCATATTATTTTGCAGTATATGTCCCGCTTTTACCCCCTGATTTGGATTTCAAATAGATATCAGATATTCTCATGGCCCTGTCATAAGACTTGCACATGTCATATATGGTTAAGGCCGCAACAGAAACAGCTGTCAAAGCTTCCATTTCCACGCCGGTTTTCCCGATCAGCGACACCTCAGCCTCAATATCAATGGCATGATTTTCAACATCAAAAGAAAAATCAACCCTGGCATGACTTATATTCAATGGATGACACATGGGGATCAGGTCCGATGTTTTCTTTGCTGCCATGACACCGGCAATTCTTGCCGCTTCAAGGACATTTCCCTTTTTCACTTTTTCATCCATGATCCTGGCAAGGGTGTTCGCTTCCATAAAAATCCTGCCTGCAACAACGGCAACCCGCCTGGTTTGGGTCTTGTCCCCCACATCCACCATTCTAACCCTGCCGTCCTTATCAAGATGTGTAAAATCTGTCATTTTTATTACCTTTCAACAAAAAATTGTGTTTTGCTGGTTACCTGAGTCTTAACCAGGTTCAAGGTGTCTGTCAATGTTGCAATCACATTTTCCCGGATATCCCCGGCAACCAGAAGAAACATCACATCATCTCCAACGGCAAGTGGTTTGCCTTCGTTAATATGGATCAAAATATCAACAATACCCGGCCTTTTTTTTTGTTCAGTTATAATCTGGTCCAACCTAGTATGATCAACAACAATTTCAAGTCCTGTCACTTCATCGCCTTCCCTGGATGTGGCCCTGACCACACCATTATGGCATAAAATCATCCCTGCCTTATGAAAATCAGGGTGTTGTTTTATCTGGTCCATCATTGTTTTAATATCCATATCTCTCTCCTTATTTAGTGTTTGAACGAAAACTCACCCATCTACTGCGTTGCTGCAAAATCCTGAAATCCTCATGTACAGTAGTACACTCCGGTTTCAAGATTTTTTGCGCCTTGTATATGGGCAACTTTTCGCCCAAACACGGGATTTTCGTTCGGGCACTATTTATTTTCCTGCTGATTTGCAATTGTTTCAGCTTTTTCAAGATCTTTTGGTGTGTTCACATTAAAAATAAACTGCATCTGGGGGTCCAGCATTTTTAATTTATCCACTGGAATCTCCTTAACCTTTTTTTTTCTGAAAAATTTTTTAATCATAAAGATATTTTTTTTAAGGTTCTCCTCTATCAAAGGTATACAATCCTTTGAATACACTGCAGACAACGGTTCAACCCCGTCATCTGTCTGGGGAATAATCACTTCATATCCAGGTCTTATACTGCTCACAATATATTCGATAACAGATCGTTTGACAAAGGGGGTATCACAGGCAGTCACATAGGCATAGGGATAGGAGGCATAAAAGAGTCCTGCATGAAGACCTGCCAGGGCGCACTTTGCCGGGATAATATCTGTCACCACCGTCATATCCCAGCCTGCAAACTCTCTGGGCTCATTTACCACTATAATGACCTCTTTAAACAGGCTTGAGAACAATTCATAAATAGTTTCAAGGATCATCTCATCTCCGATCTTTCGAAAGGCTTTTTTCCCCCCTGGAAGCCTGCTGTTTTTCCCTCCAGCCAGTATCACACCAGTATAGTCAAATATCATTCACACCTGCCCTGCCAAAAATTAATTTTTATTCTATACTGGTTATAGCAACTCAAACTTAAAATCAAGGTGTTGCCCGCTATAAAAAAAGATGATAAAGATTCTAAGACTATAATAAATCAAGGGAAGGCGGATATATGAAAAAGAAAAAAACCATCCTGAATGATCAGGATTTCAAACGGATCATCACAAGGATGTCCCACGAGATCATAGAAAAACACAAAGGGACTAAAAACCTTGCCCTTGTCGGAATCCAGACACGGGGTGATTTTCTTGCAAAAAGGCTGGCAGATCAAATCCGGAAAATAGAAGCTGTAACCCTTCCCGTTGGCAGCATGGATATCAACATGTACAGGGATGACTGGACAAAAATCAGCCACCAGCCAATTGTACGACCCTCCAACATTCCTTTCTCCGTGGACGACATGGACATTATCCTTGTGGATGATGTGCTGTTTACAGGGCGAACCATCAGAGCTGCAATGGATGCTTTAATGGATTTTGGCAGGCCTTCCCGCATTGAGCTTGCCATCCTTATTGACAGGGGACACAGAGAGCTTCCCATCCAGGCGGATTACAAAGGCTTATCCATAGACACCGAACATCAGGATATGATCAACGTCCTGGTGGCTGAACATGACAAACACGATATGGTTTACATAGAACAGGATTAAGATATGAGTACACTTTTACACAAACAAAACCTGCCAGATGACATTAAAATTGCAGTGATTTCAGTCTCAACAACAAGGGGACTGGCTGATGACAAAGCTGGTACCTGGATAAAAAAACAGGCAAAAAAAGAAGGCCATGAAGTGGTGATTCATCAGACGGTAACAGATGATATAGATGCCATCACAGAATTAACCCGGCATGTCACTGAAAAGATCAGCCCGGATGCCATCATCATGACCGGAGGCACGGGTATCAGCCCTAAAGATGTTACCATTGAAGCTGTCAAGCCCCTGTTTGAAAAAGAACTCACTGCCTTTGGCACCCTTTTCACCCAGTTAAGCTTTGAAGAGATTGATTCTGCAGCCATTCTCTCCCGGGCCACAGCCGGAATCATCAAAAACACCATTATATTCTGCATGCCTGGCAGCATCAAGGCCTGCAAACTGGCCTGCAATGCCCTGATATTTCCGGAACTTGGACATATTTTAAAGCATATAAGGGAATAAAAAAATGAAGCCGCTTGAAGAATTTATAACC
>JACNHV010000050.1 GCA_014383445.1 Candidatus Desulfobacula maris
TGATGCAGGCTCTCTTGAGTGTCAATGCAGCCTTTTTTGACCCGGCCATACCATCTGTGATTCCACAGATAGTCAATGAAAAAGACCTTGCCTCGGCAAATTCAAAGCACCAGTTTGTGAATGGATTTTCCACCATTGCCGGGGCTTTTTTAGCAGGTATTTTTATTTCATCATTTGGATATCTATGGGTCTTTGTCATTAATTCTGTTTCATTTATTTTGTCTGCCGGGCTTGAATGTTTTATTCATATTCCTTCTAAACTTAAATACACTCAGAATGAAGAAAGATCAGGGATTTTAGAGGATATGAAACAGGGGTATCAATATATTTTTTCAAGGAGGGTATTGGTGATCCTCTTGTTTATGGTGATGATCATCCATTTCTTTGTGGGTTCCATAGAAGTGTTTATACCAGTGATTGCCGATGTGATTAGTCGGGATGGGGCAAAAACGTTTGGATTTTTCCAGGCTGCACTGGGGCTTGGAACCATTATAATGGCGATTGTTTTGAGTATTAAAAGTATTTCTGGAAAAGAAAAAACGGTACTTTTAACAAGTGTCTTTTGTATCGGGTTGCTCTATGTTGCGGCATCCTTTTTTAAAGGGAATGAAATAGTTTTGTTGTCCCTTTTTCTTGCCATGATATTTTTATTTGGCTGCTGCATTATCTGTGCTAGTATTTCATTCAAGACGCTTTTGCAAAAAAGTATTGATAACAAATTTGCAGGAAGAGTTTTTGCCGTGGCAGGATCAGTGGGGAATGCCGCCATACCGGGAGCCATGATCATTTATGGGGTTTTATTGGAAAAATATGATTATCAGGCTTTGCTAATGGTTTCAGGGCTGGTACTAATGGCATTGAGTATTATTTCATTTCTGCTGTATAAGGAGAAAAAAGATGACCGGGGAAGAAAAATTGTCTCTACACCCGTTACGTAAGGTTGAAAGGGTGCAGACAGGCGTTCGAATTGAAAAAAGGCTGTTAAAGGTATTAAAGGGACTTGCTGAATACCACGATATGACCCTTGGCAACATGATTGAAGGCATCGTACTGCATGCCTTTGAGGGCAAAGCCCCTTTCAGCGAAAAAAATCTGGAAAAAATTAAGGAATTGAAAAGTATATATGAACTGGACCTGACCTCGCAGGACAGCCACAAGCTTGAGGAGTCATAGGGGTCAGGCTTTTTTTATTATGTATTTTTGATAAAAACCACAATAAGGAAAGCCTGACCCCATCCACTAACTGGCGTGCGCATGCCTTGCTCTCTGCCTGAAATTTGATACCATATTAAAGGCTATGAGTCCTGTGAGTATGGCTGCCGCAATCAATTGGATACTCTCGGGAAAAAGCTCAGAAGCCTGCCCCACAACCGCACTTGCCTGTACATCCAGAATATTATACAAAAAATCAACAAAAAATCCCATGGCAAGGGAACAAAGGCAAATCATGGACAGATATATGACAAGTGCCCGTGTATTGAATATGTTTTTTACAATATTTATGGTTGCAGCATTGGTTGCAGGACCGGCCAGTAAAAAGACCAGTGCTGCACCAGGGTTCAGGCCCTTTAATATCAAGGCGGCGGCAATGGGTGTGGAGGATGTGGCACAGACATACATGGGAATTCCGGCTGCCAGCATGATCAGCATGGATAGAAAATTGTGTTGATTGGCCCAGACTGTCAGGTCATCCGGGAAAAAGAAAGTGATGATACCGGCAATGAAGATTCCTATGATAAATGGTTTTGCAATATCCGTTAGCAATTCTCCATAGGCATATTTTAATCCGCGCATCAGTCGTTCATGCAGGGTTTCATTGTCTTCTGCTGCAAGTGCACAGCAGCTTCCTGAGCAGCCACAGCCACTGGTCTCGATTTTTATGGTCTGTTTATCAGGCATATCAGGTCCATCATCTTTTCCGAAAAAGTTTTGGGCAATTCCCGTGGAAATCGCGGTAATAAATCCGGCAACAGGCCGAATCACAGTCATGATCGGGTCCAGCATGGCCCAGGACACGGCAATGGAATCCACACCAGACTCGGGGGTGGCAATCATAAAGGATAAGGCAGCCCCGCTATTGGCCCCCTGCTTTTTAAGCCCAGTGGCAACGGGGACAACACCGCAGGAACATAAGGGGATGGGGATACCAAAGAGTGCAGCTAAAATGACGGGTTTTATTTTGCCGGTTCCAAGGTATTGTTTTATTTTATCGGCTTTGAAAAAAACATACAAAATGCCTGCAACAAAAAAACCAAACAGCATATAGATTGCAACATCAAGATAAATATACCAGGATTCTTTTAAAATTTCATATATAATAAACATGGTGAATGATACCTCAATTTCAGTGTCTTACGTGGTCAAGACTCATGTTAATAAGAGAGATGACATGGTCATCATCAATAGAGTAGTAAATGATTTTGCCCTCTCTGCGGTTTTTTAAAATTTTCATTGTCCTTAATATTCGAAGCTGGTGAGAAATGGCAGAATCAGTTTGATTGCAAAGAACGGCAATGTCACAGACACAATGCTCCTGGTTTAAGAGTGCAAGAACTATTTTAAGCCGGGTCGGATCACCCAGGGCCTTAAATATATCGACCATCTGCTCTATTACTTCCTTTTGGGGGATAGTTTTTGCAGTCTTCCTTACCATTTTTTCGTTAATGCATTTTTCATCACATATATCCATTTATCACCTCTTCATATGAGCAATTGTTCATATATTAATTAGGCTATTGTCCTTTGTCAATAATAAAAATTGAATTAATAAAAATTAAATTTTTGGCCACGGATGATATCCAGTCGATGATATCCAGGATTTTTTTCACAACTTTTTTTTGTGATCAGGACCCCGAAATTTACCAGATTATAGTTGTCACAATCTGGATTTAAGTATATGTTTTAAACTCAAATAACCAGATAAAATTAAACAAGGAGCAACCCATGTTACAACCGCTGTTCATAAAAGCCACAAGCCTTTCAGATGCCTGGTTTCAAACCCTTTACAGGTGTGTTGAAGCGGGCCGTGCCTTTACCATTAATCGGGGATCTTTTGAAGGCCAGAAAAGACTGGAGTTTGATTTTATCACTATCCATATCACCCACCCGTCAAGTATTCCCCTGCTGCCAAAGGTAAACCCGGCACTGGGATTTCCTGATCCCGTGGAAGAGGGTTACCTGGATGATTACCTGCCATATCTCATGACAGGAGAGGAAAAACAAGGAGAGTCATATACATATGGACAAAGGATCTGTAAATGTGATTTTCAATATCTACCCGATGATTATAAAAAATTGACAGAAATCCTGGTACAGGAAAAAGAAATCTGGGAAGATAGAAATATTTTGATTGAGGAAAACGGCAGATACTTTGTAAACCAGATGGAGATGATGATCTGGACCTATAAAAATAAGGGGCACAGGAACAACCAGATGATTTTACAGGTGGGACAGCCGAACGATATGGTACTGCTTGATCCACCCTGCCTTCGACACATTGATACCCGAATCCAGGATGGGAAACTTCATTTTTTCCCTTATTTCAGATCCTGGGATTTATTTGGGGGATTCCCTGCAAACCTTGCGGCCATTGAAATGATGAAACAATATTGTGCTGAACAGATCGGCGTTGAAAATGGTGAAATTATTGCATCATCCAAAGGGCTTCATATTTATGATTATGTGTTTGAAATTGCTGAAGCCATCAGGGGTCGATCCATGGATGAATTCCGGGAAATGTCTTAAAAGTCAAGTAACTATTCAGCTCTTATGCTTGAAACCGCCCTATCCGATGGATATTTTTGTTCGATGCTAAACGCTTAACCTCCTGCAAATATCCATCAGACAGGGCTTTGAGATAGCTTCTTTTAACGGGCTAAACAATTACA
>JACNHV010000272.1 GCA_014383445.1 Candidatus Desulfobacula maris
AAATTTTTGGAGGAAAAGTAGTTGAATTGGGCATTACCCATGGTGTGGAAACTCGGACGAATCAAACAGTGCTTCAAATTATCAGGGTATTAGAACAGTATCCAGAATAAATTTGACCTGGTGCTTTTATTTTAATGATTGATGCAAAAAAAGATACCCGGCACTATAATTAGAAAAGCGATTTAAAATAACCTTCAAGAAATATATGGTTTTTTTCAAGCTTTAATGCTGAAAATGGTGTTTTATACCATAGTCTCTGAATCATAAGAAATTCTTTTATTTTTCTTTACAAAAAGAAATTTCTTTTTTATAGCAATCGGGAATATAGTGGTTTTTACCATTACTCCTATTAGGAAAAGGAAGCTTGTGTTATGCTATACCATGACAGATCCAATTGCGGCCGGCTGGGATCGGCCGATATCGGTAAAACAGTTCACCTTGCAGGCTGGGTTGATGCGCTTCGGGACCACGGGGAAGTCCTTTTTATCCATCTTCGGGATCAAAGCGGGATTGTTCAACTGGTTTTCAGCTCTGAATTTGCCCCTGAAGAGGTTTGCCAACAATCAACATCCCTTCGAAACGAATACTGCATTACAGCTTTTGGCCGGATAGTAAAACGGGCCCTTGGAACGGAAAATCCAAATATTGAGACCGGAGACATTGAAATTATAGTTACGGATATGACAATCCTGAGCCGGTCCGATACCCTTCCATTTTCCATCACTGAAAAAGCCATGGTTGGCAGCGCAAATGAAATCGAAAGCCGTGAACCCGTGTCCGAAGATTTGAGACTTCAATACCGCTACCTGGACTTAAGACGTCCGGGCATGCAGCAATTTCTCATTAAACGTCACAAAATCAACGCCTGCATTCGAGAATTCCTGGACCAAAAGGAGTTTATCGAAGTTGAAACGCCGATTCTGACCAAGAGCACGCCGGAAGGTGCACGGGACTATCTTGTACCAAGCAGGGTTAATCCAGGGCATTTCTATGCCCTGCCGCAATCACCCCAGCTTTTCAAGCAGCTCCTCATGGTTGCAGGGTTTGAACGATACTACCAGATCACCAGGTGTTTCAGGGATGAAGATCTGAGATCCAACCGGCAGCCGGAATTTACCCAGCTCGACCTTGAAGCCTCGTTCATTGATGAAGAATTTATTTTTAATCTTATTGAAGATCTTTTGTGCCGGATGTTTGAAATCGGTGGAACAAGTCTTCCAAGGCCGTTTCCCCGCATGACATGGCAGCAAGCCATGGACAAAACCGGATCAGACCGACCGGATCTGCGGTTTGAAATGCTTTTTGTCGAGGCAACTGACATTTTTAGTCAGACCCGCTACAGCATCTTTAAACAGATCCTACAGCGGGGCGGGGTGATCAAGGGAATCAATGTCAAACAGGCTTCTGAAGGCCTGAGCAAAAACGTTCTCCAGAACGAATACGCAAAACAGATTGTTCCCGGCTTTGGCGCCAAGGGCATGACCTGGATGCGGGTGACAGAAGATAAGCTTGATTCCAACATCGTCCAGTTCTTCAATGCCCAGGAACAACGATCCATCATTGAACTATTCAATGCCTCCAATGGAGATGTGATCCTCATCATAGCCGATGCCTCCCTTGAGGTGGTTAATTCTGCCCTGGGACGTCTCCGCCTCCATGTTGCAAATCGCCTTGACATGATTCCCAAAAATAGTTTCATTCCTGTCTGGGTCACAGATTTTCCATTGTTTGAAGCCACGGAAGATGGGGTTACATCCAGCCATCATCCTTTTACTGCCCCGGACCGAATGGATTTCGATCCCAGCGACCAGGAAGATCTTCTCTCCCTTTTGTCCCGATCCTATGATATCGTTATAAACGGCGAGGAATTAGGCGGAGGCAGTATACGTATCCATGATCCTTCCATCCAGAAGAAAGTTTTCACTGCTCTGGGACTCTCGCCCCAGGAAGCAGAAGAAAAATTCGGCTTTTTCCTCCAGGCCCTTAATTTTGGACCTCCACCCCACGGCGGCCTTGCCCTGGGCATGGACCGGGTGGTTGCCATGATTCTGAATACCCCTTCCATACGGGAGGTGACGGCCTTTCCCAAGAACAGAAGCGCATTTTGTCCCTTGACCCGGGCGCCATCACTGGTGGCCCATGAGCAGCTTTTTGAACTGGGCCTGCTGGATCTTGGCAAGACCGAGGCTTTGCCGGGTTCAGACCAGGAGCAGGAGATCATCGACTATATTTCCTGGGTTTCCAGAATTGGTTTTGAGGAGGATGAACGGCCCATAATCCAAAGCGCGCTTGAAGATGCAGTGAGGATGGCAGAAGAACTCTCCGGCAATGCCCGGGAATACGAGCCTGCTATCTCCGTATTCAGGGGACAGAATCATTTCAGAAAAGGCAGTGAAGCCACAAGGTCTTCATCTGTCAAAATATCAGACCTGTTTAAAAATGCTCCTTTTGTAAAGGGGGATTACTTCAAGGTTGCAAATATTCTTGAATAATTGGGAAACACGAAAGGATGTTTCATGAAATCTAAAATCTTTACATATATAAACGTCTCAACCCAGCCCAGGCCGGACGGCTCCATGGCCGGAACCAGTGTTATCGTTGAGTCCGGCATATCAGTTGCCAACTGGCCTGGCAATGCTCAATCTGTGGCCCTTGAAAACTATGTGGCCCTGGAAGACGCCACCCTGATCCAGCACCTGCGCAATGCCGGAGCAAATCTCAAAGGCAGAACCTTTATGGCGGAACTTGGTCTGGGCCTTGACAGGGATACCTGTGGTGATGCCATAAACAGCGGGCTTTCTGATGTGGCACTGAAGACAGACACCACGGGCGAGGCAAGGATGGCGGCTACGGCCTCTGGCTGTTTCGGGTTTAAGCCAAGTTATGGCCTTATTTCCCGTTTCGGCCTGTTCAGCTTAATCCCATCCATGGAGAGCTGCGGCATCATTTCCAGGTCCCTTGAAACAATCTCAAAAACTATTTACACCATGGCCGGCCTTGATGAGCGTGATCCGTCAATGGATAAATCAGGCATTGACCGGGCCATGTCCCAGTTTAATCACCCAAAAGAGTTCCAGGATTGCCCTTTGACCGTGGGCCTGGTTCGGGAATTGAATTCAGCCATGGGCCATGAAGGGAACAAAGAATTTGAACAGGCTTGCGAAAAACTTGGCAAGGCTGGTGTTCAGATTAAAGAGGTCTCCATCAAAGACTTTTCCCTTGCCAGGACCAGTCACAACGTGATCGGAACAGTTGAGGCATCGTCCAGTGCCGGCAGGTTTGACGGTGTCCGCTACGGGCACAGGACAGGGACCCTGGTAAAGAACTGGAATGAGATGTACATTAAATCCCGGGGTGAATCCTTTGGTCCCCTGGTCAAAGCCTATCTTTTCCAGGGGGGATATTTCCAGTACAAGAATTACAACGCTTTTCTGGATGCCTGCCGCATCAGGGCCAGTTTGATTGAAACCGTTGAAAAAGCATTTGAAACCGTGGACATGATCATTCTACCCGTTTCTGACAAACCTTGTGCAACGACCCAAAAGCCGGACACGGTATCTGATTTCTATGATGTGTTTTCATTGACGCTTCTTGCAAACCTCACGGGGAACCCGGCGATTTCAATCCCCGGGCCTGTCAATGATGGCAACACCAGGTCTGCTCTTCAACTTATCGGTCAAAGGGTTGATGATGCACGGCTGCTTGCCCTTGCAGCCCGCATATCTGACATCTATACAGGAGAGATGCACCATGAAATATGAAGCAGTAATCGGTCTTGAAATTCATATACAACTGAACTCAGCCACCAAGATGTTCTGCGACTGCGCCAACAACCCGGGTGATGATCCAAACACCAATGTCTGCCCAGTCTGTCTCTGGATGCCCGGAGCCCTTCCGATCTTAAGCCTTGAAGTCCTGGAAAAGGCAATTCTTGCCTGTCTCTCCCTTAATTGCGAGGTACAGGGCGAAAGTGCCTTTGACCAGAAGGTCTATTACTATCCTGATCTTCCAAAAGGATTCCAGCTTTCCCAGGCCCATAAGCCCCTTGCCAGAAATGGCTGGGTGGAAATTCTGGATGAACAGGGAAATTTGAAAAAACTCAGACTGCACCATGTTCACATGGAGGAGGATGTGGCAAAGCTGGTCCATGAAATCGAAGGCCGGGTTCCCATAAGCCTGGTGGATTTCAACCGTGCAGGCACACCCCTTGTCGAAGTTGTCACAGAACCCGAGCTCAAAAGCCCCCATGATGCCATGGAATTTTTAAAGGTCTTAAGAAACCAGGTTCGATACACGGGCTGTGCCGAGTGCAGTATGGAATCCGGAACCATGCGGTGCGATGCAAATATTTCCATTCGGCCTGCAGGCAGTGACCAGCTCAATACAAAGGTGGAAATCAAAAACATGAACTCCATCCACCATGTGGGTGATGCCATTGCCTATGAGATCAAACGCCAGATCGACTCTGTCAATAACAAAGAACCCATTGTGCTGCACACCCGTCTGTGGGATCCTGAAAAACATGTTACCACTGCCATGCGGGGCAAGTTTGAAGGACCCTGCATTCCCGATCCATCTGTCCCTTTGATAGTCCTGACCAATTCCTGGCTTGAAAAGATAAAATCTCTTCTTCCAGAGATGCCCAGTCAAAAGGTAAAACGATTTGTCCGGGATTATTCATTGCTCCACGACGAAGCCGTCCTCATGAGTTCTGAAAGAGGTCTTTCCGAGTTTTTTGAATCCGTTGTGACCCTTGGCGCACGGGCCCGCATGGCAGCTGGCAGAATAGCTACCCAGCTTCTTCCTTCATTAAAGGCCCATGGGCAGACCCTGGCGAACACAAAAGTCACGCCTGAAAGATTTGCAGGCCTGATCCAATTGCTTGAAAAGGGTGAAATCAATTCAAGCTCAGCCAAGTCTGTGCTGGAAAAACTTTTTGAGACTGATAAGACACCCGGGCAAATTGTTGAACAATTCGGTTTCAGGCAGGTCTCTGATACGGCAGAGCTTGAAAAAATCGTTGATAAGATCATTTCTGACAATGTTTCTGCCGTAACCAACTATAAAGCCGGCAATAAAAAATCCATGGGGTTCCTTGTGGGACAGGCCATGAAAGCCTCCAAGGGCAAGGCGAATCCCAAGGTCATCCAGGAGATTATTAAAAAGCAGTTGGCGTAAAAAGAATCTAAAATATTTTCCTGATGCATGAGTGATAATAAAGTACGTCTGACACCTTTTTCATTTTTTTAAAGGGATTAACATGAATGATATAATTCAAAAAAAATCGACAAAGTTTTGGATCGTATCCAAGATCCTCAGTCCTGCATGACAATTTCGCAATTGGGTTTATATGAAAGTAGTGAGATTTGAGTTTTGAGTAGTGAGAAAAAACCATCAGTCTATCCCCCCTCACATCTCATATCTCACATCTCATTACTCTTTCATTTTTTGTTGTGCCCGCAAGGGCATGGGTGTTAGTGGGAAAAATCAGATATGTGGAAAAGAGCAAAAAATTCATCGTATTTCATAGGTCCCATATTTATGGACTGCAGACACTGCAGCTTTTATGTTTTCCATGGGAGTACCTGGTTCAATATTACACAGGTAGAACCAGAGACGACCATTTTTCCCCCCAACCTTCACATAATGTTTCACTCTGTTGAACACCTCTTCAGGAGTACTGGTTCTAAGAAAAACAGCTCCCACACCCAGGAGCAGCGGAAGGTCATGCTTTTCTGCATAGGCTTTGTAAAATTCCGGTCCTAAGGCTTCAACATCTGGATCCTGGCCTTCCACAAACCCCGGGTTGACCCGCAGGCGGATATCCATTACCTCTTCGGGATTCCTGGCATGTCTTTCCCCAGTCCAATTAGGCACACATACTTTAGGGCCGCATGCTTCACGGAGCTTTTCAACATAGGGTGCTATGAATTCATCCATGAGCTTTATATTGACTATGGGAAGGGAAGCCAGAGCATCAGCCCCCACCAATGCCGGTGTCTGAGGAAATTTTGTCTTCAGGTACTCAAGCCATGGAATAAGCAGTTCTTCTGTTACCCTTGTCATAAGTTCATGGGCAAATTCTGGGTTCAGGCACATGTCCATGATTAGAGCTTCAATTCCCCTTATGTTGGCTGCAAGGCTGAAAGGAGCGCAGAAAGCCATGCTTGCCTTGACCCCTGTCAGGTTCTCAAAAATATTATACATGTCAATGACAATGGGACATCTGCCTGCCTTATCAAAATCAGGGGTGACAATTTTTTTAATATCACGTTCCTCTTGGATCAATGGATGTGCCCGATCAATGTCCGGCATGATTGCATTGTGAAAGAGTATCTTCTGACCTATTGCTTCAGCTTCAATATTATAAGTGTCTAAATCCACTGATGGGACGTCAATACCATATCTGTCACAAATATCAAAGGTTCCAATATTCAATAATTTTGCATTATGAAAAATCTCTCTGGCTGAAACATTCATTTCCCGGGGAAGCAATTCACAAATCTGGGCATACACTGGCACCTGATCAGCCGTTCCTGTGGCAGCATCTGCCACCCTTTGAAATCCTTTTTGAAAATGGTAATATTTTTTTTCCAGATTCATCATTGTCACCCTTTGCTTTATTTATTATCCCAGGGACTGTGACGGCAATTTTTTAATTTCTTCGTTTAAAAGATGTCACGCTGGTTTTCCCATCACATCAGCTTCAAACTCCTCCAACAGGTCTTTAATTATTCCTTCGGCACCTGTTGCAAAAGCAAAAGACTTGGAAAAAAGTTCAGTATAGAGCCGATTTTAAAAAAAAGACGTTAAGATAAAAACTTGCTTTTTGTCAAGAAAAAGAAAATTTAAAACCTGAGTTAATCATGGCTCATCAATAAAAATAAAGCTCAAAGCACTTGAAATATTTTTCAAATTTCTTTATGAACATAGGATATTCAAAACAAGTAGCATTGTTTTCTTAAAAAACCAAACCATAATTGATTACAATTATTGCTAACCAGGTAAGGGAAAAGAGATGAAAGCAAAAAAAATTTTAACTGGTGTTGTTATTGTCCTATTCCTTGTAGCAGCAGGTCTTTTAATATTCATTAATATTTTCTCAAAAAAAGGACTTCCTGATTACAATCAAACTATCTCTATTCCAGGGCTTCAACAAAAGGTTACGATATATCGCGATAAATATGCTGTTCCCCATATCTATGCAGAAAATGAGCATGATCTGTATCTTGCGACAGGCTATTGCATGGCACAAGATAGAATGTGGCAGATGGATTTAATACGAAGAGTCACTATGGGCAGGTTAAGTGAGATATTTGGGGAAAAGATGCTCAAAGCAGATATACTTTTTAGAACCCTGGATATTTCTCAAAAATCAAAAATGGTTCTTGGTAAAATTTCAGATGAGTTATCAGGACACCTTGATGCCTATGCTCAAGGTGTAAATTATTATATAAAGGAGCATAAAGGAAATTTCCCTCTGGAATATAATATTCTAGGATATACCCCGGATCTTTGGGAGCCACTTCATACTCTTAATTTGATTGGATATATGGCCTGGGACCTGGCAGGAGGCTGGGATTCTGAAATTGTTATCAGCAACCTTGAGAAAAAATTGGGTGCCACCTTAATAGAAGAAATAACACCAAAGTTTGATAAACATTCCCCGACTTTTCCGGATTATGTTAAGGCAGATCTTATTGATAAATTATACAAAGATTTTGTTTTAAGCAAAGATACGATAAGTCACCTTGGAGTCCAGGTACTTAAAGCAAGTAACAACTGGGCAGTTTCAGGAGCGAAAAGCACCACTCAACAACCGATTTTAGCCAATGATATGCATTTAGGGTTAAATTCTCCAGGGATCTGGCTTCAAATGCACCAGAATATAAAAGGAAAATTAAATGTTACGGGTGTTGCGCTTCCAGGAGCCCCTTTTATAGTAGCCGGCCACAATGATAATATTGCCTGGGGTATGACCAATGTGATGGTTGATAACCTTGATTTTTTTGTTGAAAAAATCAATCCTGATAATCCTGATGAATATCTGTACAAGGGTGAATGGAAAAAAATAAGAACAAAAAAAGAGATGATAAAAATAAAAGATAAAGATTCAAAAGAGATTGATATCCGATATACAGGTCACGGCCCCATTGTTTCTGAGTTAAAAGAAGATATTAAAGATCTGGTGATTTCTGCTAAATGGCAGGGTTTTGAATACAGTAATGAGCTTTTAGGTGTTTATCTGCTCAATAAGGCTGAAAATTTTGATGATTTTAAAACAGCGGCAAAAGAATTTATAGCTGTCAGTCAGAATATTGTTTATGCGGACACAAACGGCAATATTGGTCTTGTTTGTGCAGCAGGAATCCCTATCCGCCCATCAAATGATGGAACTCGTGTTCAACCCGGCTGGACTGGAGAACATGAATGGAAAGGAGTCGTTCCCTTTGATGAACGCCCTATTTCTTATAATCCTGATAAAGGCTTTGTTTCATCAGCAAATTATATTACTGCAGAAAATTTCCCATACTATATTAATAAATGGGGCTTTTGCGGCCCTTATCGCCTCGAAAGAATTAATGAAATCCTTAAATCAAAAGATAAGTTTTCCATTGAAGATATAAAAACAATGCAAGTTGATATGAAATCAAAATTTTCTGAGCTTTTAATAAAAGAGATTATTGCCGAGACAAACAAAAGCTCTGATTTAACTAAGCTTGAAAAAGATGCACTCTCAATACTTAAAGCCTGGGATTTTTCAATGGAGTCAAAGAGCAGTGCAGCAGCAATTTTTGAAAATTTTAAACTTTATTTTATTGAAAATACTTTTAAAGATCAAATGGGCGATGACCTGTATCAAGGGTATATTAAAAACAAACATGCAGTGGGTTTTGCTGTTGAGCAAATATGGAATACAGATTCTCAATGGTTTGATAATATAAATACCGATAAAAAAGAGACTTTTACTGATATTATTCAAAAGAGTTTTTCAGATTCCATAGCTAAACTTGAGAAGGAATTGGGTGCAACTGCTGAGTCATGGGAATGGGGCAAAATGCACACTTTTACGTTGAATCACCCTTTAGGCTCTGTAAAGATTCTTGACATGGTATTTAATTTAAACAAGGGCCCCTATGAACTTGGAGGAAGTATTCATACTATCCCTCAATATGCCTATGATTTTAGAAAACCTTTTAAAGTAAACCATGGCCCTTCCCAAAGACATGTTTATGACCTTTCTGAATGGGACAAATCATTTTCAGTTATTCCAACAGGTAACTCTGGAATTCCTGCAAGCAGACATTATGGTGACCAGACCCAATTGTATGTAAATGGAAAATTCCATGTTGACTATGTAAGCGAATCCAAAATTAAAGAAAATGCTGAATATACGATGATATTAAAGGGTGCTGAATAGATAAAAGAGTTGGATTTTTATGTAAAGGAAGGACACCTGTGGTATCTTGCTAAAACACCCAATCATGAGGGGTGGCTTTCAGCCTCAGCTTCAACTTTGAATGAAAAAGCAATCGATTTTAGCCTGTAGGATTTAATCTGCAAAAAAACCTGGATGAATTTGAACGATAGCTTTAATTTAAATATCATTTGGTTGGAGTTGAAAAAAATGAATTGGACTGATATAGGTGAATTGTGTCTTGATAATACTTGAAAAAGAATTTTTATAATAAAAAGGCAGCGAATGCTTTTTAAAAAAAGCCTTTTAATCATTTTTATCAGCTGTATTCTGGTCGAAATCTGTACTTACAATAACTGGCTCCCTCCTATGGAGCAGGTTATTTATGATACCTATCATCGCATGGCCAAAGTACGGCCCCAGTATACGCCGCATGTTGTCATTATTGCCATTGATGATAAAACCCTGAATTATTTTAAAGAAGATCCTCTCGTATTCTGGGGGCCTCATTTTGCCCAAGCCATTTCCGCCTTACGCAAGGCCGGTGTGACTGCCATAGGAATAGACCTGATTTTTTCCATCAACCCGGTATCCTGGCTGCAAAAAATGAAATTTGATAAATCAGTTGCCACACGATCATTTAATACTTTATTTCAAAAACAGATTAATTCTTCAAAAATCGTATTGGCAGGACAGGTCACCTGGTCAGAAAAGAATCATGAACAGTTTAACCTCCCTGCTGTTGAATACATGTATGCCCTTTCAGATGGACCTGCGTCTGTGGGATTGGTTAATCTATTTCAGGACAGCGATGGTGTTGTCCGTTCTTTTTTCGAAAAATTATTTAATGATAAAAGGAAACCTGATACTGCATTTGCACCGCTCCTGGCAATGAAAGCAGGTTATGGTAACCCGGGTTCAAAAATTAATCGTATTGGCTATGTCGGGCCACCCGATACTGTTCCCAGGGTTTCATTCATGGATCTGTTCACTACCGGGGCAAAAGAGTTAGAAAAATTAACGCTTCTTTTGAAAGATAAAATTGTTATTATTTCAGTTGAACAGGAAGGATTCAATGACTCACATATCACACCTTACTCTGGCGGGTTTTTCTCCGGGAACATCAACCTTATGAAGGGAGGGGAAATTCATGCCAACATTATTGAAACCATCATTGCAGGCAAATCACTAAAGGACCTGCCGGTTTTTTTCAGGGTGGCATGGCTGATTGTGGCCGTATCTGCATCCGTTTTTTTGACACAGGCTTTGGGTCCAAAGAGGGGATTGGCTTTAATTGCTCTTATGCTGGTAATTTTCGCATCTCTTTCCTATATTTTATTCCTTACAGGAATACTGGCCCCGATCATCAACCTTGCATTCTCATCTATATTCTCCTATCTGGGAATTCTCAGCACAAAATTGACCCATGAGGAAAAAGAACGGCTTAAAATGAAGAAAAAATTCAGCCCATATGTGTCTGAATCTGTATTAGAAGAAATTATCAAACAGGATAAATTGCCTGCACTGGGGGGTGAAGAAATTGAGATAACAGCCATGTTCTCAGACATTCGAAATTTTACGACCCTTTCTGAAAAACTGTCTCCTGCGGAGGTAGTAGAGTTGCTTAACCATTATTATTCACAGGTCTGTGATATAGTAACCTCCAACAAAGGTATTGTTGACAAGTTTATAGGAGATGCCGTAATGATAGTTTTTGGCGCACCCCTGCCCACACCCGATCACGGGCAGCGATGTTTGAAAACCGCATTTTCCATGCTTGAAACGGCCATCGAATTTAAGGTATGGTTGAAGGAACGATTCCCGAATCGGGATATCCCTGAATTTCAGATTGGTATCGGTATTCACACCGGCAAAGCATTGGTGGGAAATATCGGCTCCAAGCAGCGGATGGAGTATACGGCCATAGGAGATACCATTAATATTGCTTCACGTCTTGAAGGACTATGCAAAAAATTGGGATGGACAATTGTTGCCAGTCGAACTACGATAAAAGCATTTGAATACAAAGTGCTTTTTGGACGTAAAGAAAAAATCCAACCCAGAGGAAGATCAGGATCAATTGAAATCGTTGAGGTGCTTGGAATGAAACCCGACACCAGGAATAAGGGAGATACGAATGAAAAAATATAAAAACTTTTATCCATCCGGCAAGATAATTTTTATAGTTTTGACACTGAACCTGGTCATGGCAACATCAGCATTTTCTTCTGAAACTGCCCTAGGAATGATTACCCAGGTTTCAGGTAGGGTTTCCTATATTCATAAAGACAAAAAGCAGAATGAACCGCCCGAATCTTTTATGAATTTTTACAAAGGAGATAAAATAATCCTTGAGCCGGACTCACTCCTGCAGCTCATCTTTTTTGAAAATGGACGGAAAGAGACCTGGGAAGGGCCGGCAAGCTTTTACCTGGACCATTTAAAAGGAGTTGCCATTGATCATAAGGGTGCTGCGCCCAAAATCACTTCATTGCCGGCGATCGTTACCAATGAAGTCAGAAGGACTTCCAAAATCGTTAATATCTCCCGATTGCAGACGTCAGGCGCGGTCATTGTCCGGGGCCAGGAAAATAAAAATGACCCGGCACAATCCATTCCCCCGGTTCAGCTTGATGTCAGTGAAGAAAGGGAAATTGATCTGGCTAAAAATACTTACAAAATGCTTTTGAAAAATTCTTCAAAAACCGACATCACGCCGGAATTGTATCTCTTCAGTGTGCTTGCCGACTATGACCAGTTCAGGGAAATGTCCGGTTTGGTTGAAACCATGAAACAAAAGCAGCCTGACAATTCCACAATTCAAGAATTGTCCAGGTGGATGGAGAGTCAAATGTGAAAAACCATATACTGATAATCATACTGACTATCCTTATTATGACCGAATCACCGGCTTTAGCCGAGATGACTTTAAACAAGGAGCCCGGCCAAAATGGGAGCACTATATCCAGCCAGGTTTTATTAATTGAAAAAAATGCTGCTGACGCTTACGGATATGGCAAATTTGCAACTGCTGTCAAATTGTGGGAACAGGCAGCTTTGCTGCATAAAAAAGCAAAGCATTTGCCGGAGCACATAAAGGCATTGATTCATCTTTCAGAAGCTCTCGAGGCAACGGGTAATGTCCGGATGGCTAAAAACCGTCTTGACACGGCAGTGGATATTGCCGGCAGCATCAATGACCCGGAACTATTATTTAAGACAAGGGCAACTCTTGGCAAAATCCTTTATCAAACAGGAAATCATGATCAGGCAGAAATCATCCTCAAAAAATGCCTGGAGCAAATGAAAACTCAGAATAAAGGAAAATTGGAAGCAACAATTATTCTGAACTACTCAAACATATTGTTTGCCCGAAAAAAATTTAGCGAGGCAGCCGGTTACTATCGTCAAAGCATGGAAAAAGCCCAACAACAAAAACAATTCTCCCTGGCAGTCAAAGCCGCCGTGAATCTGGCAAAAACCCAGGTTGTTCTAAAGAATCACGCCACAGTATACCCATTGCTTAAACAGACATTCTTACAGGCAGTGGATCTGGCAGACAGTTTTGATAAGGCAGTTTCTCTTATAAGTATTGGTCGAATTGTTAGTCAGGAATGGGCTGATCATCAATTACTGCCCTTACGGCGGGAACTTCTTTTAATGGCTTATGATACATTTGAGGCAGGCATCCAGGTCGCCCAAAGGATCAATAACGACTGGTCTTATTCTTATGGGCTTGGCTCACTGGGACAACTGTATCAAAAAAATGACCAGCTTGAAGAAGCTGTTTATTATACACAACAGGCCATATTTGCTGCTCAGCAAATTGGTGCGTTTGATATTTTATATCAATGGCAATGGGATAACGGCAGGCAATTCAAGTTACAAGGGGATATTGACAATGCCATTGCGGCCTATAAACATGCCTTGAAAAGTATTTTAGAAATCCGGGAAGATCTAAAAAATGATTGTAAGCGTAAGTCCAATGTATCCTTCAGGGAGGCTATCGGCCCCGTGTATTTTGAACTGGCAGATCTTCTTTTACAGCGAAGTGCCCAAAAAAAAGATCCGGCAAAATTACAAATGGACCTGACGACTGCTCAAAATACGATTGAACAGCTAAAACAATTGGAACTGCAGGACTATTTCCAGGATGATTGTTTGATTGCGCTCAAGGCAAGGCAGTCAAGCCTTGACAACGAACTTCCGGGAACTGCAGTCATCTATCCGGTTCTGCTGCCGGAAAGGCTGGAAATCATCGTTACTTTAGGAGGTGTTAAGAAAAGCTTCAAGATTAACGTGTCAAAAAAAATGCTGACCGACGAAGTCAGATGGCTGAGAAAAAAACTTGAGCAACCGGGAAGCCGATTCATCAGACATGCCAAAAAGCTGTACACATGGATAATACAGCCGATCGAAAAAGAACTGGAAAAACATGATATACATACCTTGATATTTGTGCCGGACGGCCCGCTTCGAACAATCCCCATGTCATGCCTCCATGACGGTGAAGTATTTCTCATCAAGAAATTTGCCATCGCAACAACCCCAAGCCTGACCCTTACAGATTTGGTCCCCTTGCGCCGTAAGGGCATTAAACTGCTGCTGAACGGACTGACTGAATCCGTGCAGAATTTTTCTCCATTACCATATGTGGATATGGAATTACGCGAGATCAACAGGATGTATCAGGGGCAGTTACTGATGAATGAGACATTTGTATACCCATCTATGCAGCAGGCGCTTGAAAATACACCCTATTCCATTGTTCATATCGCATCCCATGGCCAGTTTGACAAAAATCCTGAAAAAACCTTTGTGTTAACCCATAATGGTAAGCTGACCCTGGACAGTCTTGAAAAATTAATGGCGTTGAGCAATTTTCGTCAAGACCCCGTGGAATTGTTAAGCTTAAGTGCGTGCCAGACAGCTGTTGGAGATGACCGAGCTGCCCTGGGGCTTGCTGGGATAGCAGTGAAATCCGGTGCACGCAGCGCTCTGGCCAGCCTGTGGTTTATAAATGACAAAGCGGCCTCAATGCTGCTGATTGATTTTTACAGGCGGCTTTTGAATTCTGATACCATCACCAAAGCCCAGGCCCTTCAGCAAGCCCAGATAAACCTGTTGGAACAAGATGCCTATCTGCATCCGACATACTGGGCGCCTTTTTTATTGATAGGGAACTGGCTTTAGGAAGGTTTAAAGATCTTCCAAACCCATAACTGGAGCAGATAAAGGAATAAAGAAACCTGGCACAAGCCCCCCCCTGCCACTCTTTATCAAGCTGCTGACAGTGTCATTGGTTCTAACTTGACATTGATCACTCCCCAGGACCGGGATCTTGTTATATTCCGGCAAGACTGCAAAACTGGAATTCAAATCAATATTTGGAGTCTCAATATTAATGGTCCCGTCAATGCCGAGTTGGGATGATGCATTAACTATACTACTGGTATCTGAAAAAAAATAATCTGCAACAATATGAATGTTGCCCCCGTTACCCTGGTAAGCATTGGCAATCACCCGGCTGTTGTCAAGAATAACAAATATCGGGTCAATGCTAATATTCCCTCCATTTCCCAGACCTCCGCCCACAGTGGCGGTGATATCACTATCTACCATTCTGAAAATATTATTTATTTGGATAAAAATGTTGCCGCCATCTGAAAAATTTGCCTCGGTTGTGATTTTGCTATTCTCTAAAAAGAGTTGATCCGGCGTATTAATGCTGATGGTGCCGGCATCACCAGTTCCTGATGAACTGCTGGATATATAGGCCCCATCAAATAGTGAAACTTTAGCACCATCAATCTGGACGTTCCCGGCTTTACCCGTATCTGCCGTAGCAGTGGATATCCCTCCCTGGTTGGACAATATCATAGTATCGGCATTCACGGATATATCTCCCCCATTTCCTGATCCTGCGATATTTCCGGCTTCTACTGCACCATTTTCTGAAATCAAAAGATGGCCTGTGGATATTGTTACATTGCCTGAGTTCCCGGCAGCATTGGTATTGGCAAATAATCCGGAATAAAAATATGGATTCTGACCTGAAATGTCCAATGAACTGTCTGCAGTGACAACTATATTGCCGCCTTTGCCCGAGCCTTCCGCACCACTTGATATTGTCCCGCCACTTTTAATTTTAATTGTGTCAGCTTTAAGGATTATGGCCCCTCCTTCACCTGTATCCGTGCTGGTCACCTGAAAAACACCACCATCTGATATTTTAATATCTTCTGTGTTTACAAGTATTTGTCCTCCGGCTCCGCTGCCATAACTTGCAGCAAAAATGCCGCTGGGATCAGTGCCGATACTGCCGGATATGTTAACCGAATTTTTGGTATTAATAACGATATTTCCAGCCGGGGCACTGCCAAATGTACTGCAGGAAATCTGGCCTGTACCGGTCACATCCAAAAAGTCTCCGGTGATGAAAATATCTCCTCCAGTACCTGTATCAAATGTCCGGTTATAGATTGTGGCGCCATTGCTCACAAGAATATTGGGAGAATCAAGGGTCAAATATCCACCCTTTCCACTGCCATTGGTATAGGCGGCCAGCCGGCTGTAATAGCCTGAACCATCAGTGCCATCAATCCAAATTGAATTATTGGCATGGATATCAATACTTCCGGCATTACCGCTGCTTTCCGTATAGACATCTATGGCACCTGTATTCAGGACAGACAGGGTATCAGTATCAATAAATGCAGATCCTGCATTACCGGATGCCAGGGCCAGAACTCCTATTCTTCCCGCATCCAAAAGGAATAGTGAGGTGGAAATGATAACGTCTCCACCGTCTCCACCACCCTTTGAAGTGGTGAAAAGACCACTGGTGAATCCATTGCTATCCCCGGAAATCTTTAAGGAATCTGCCAGGGAAATCTCAATATTTCCACCTATGCCCTCCTTTGTATTGGTCAATATCTGGGACCCGCTTGAGATGTCCAGATTTTTTGCATCCACTATGATGGTGCCTGAATCACCGCTGCCACTTGAACTGGCACTGATCAAAGCATTTTCTTTCAACGTCAAATCAGAAGTTTTAATGCTGATATCCCCTGCAGGACCATCTCCTGATAAACTATAACTCAACATACCTGAAAAAGATCCATTTCCAGGGCCGTTAATCAGAATATAATTATCTGCATCCACTGAAATGTTTCCGGCGGTTCCCTGATCCAGACTGATTGCCAGGATACTGGATTTATCTTTTAAATCCAGGCTGCCCGTGATGATAGAGACATTTCCGGCCACCCCGTCTGCCACAGTACTGGTTGATATCGCACTGTCTGAATCAAGAACAATGGAATCGTCCACAATGATGTCAATGCTGCCCCCTGGGCCGCTGCCCTGGGTTTCCGCCCAGATATTTGAATCTTGAACCATGAGGTTGCCTGCACAAATATAGATCTGTCCGCCGTTATCATCACTGGTATAAAGATAGGAGTCGTTTAAAATATCCACATTTCCCATTTTTTTAAAACTATTGGTATCAACACCATTAGTTTCAGGTATCACTTTACCGCTTGAGGAAACAGAGACAGTATCAATCCGACCGCCTTTTGCATGTAAAATAGCATTGTTTTCAATCGTAATGGGGCCGCCGATGATTGAAATATTTTTCCCCGGAAGTACAGAAAGCAGACTGCCGTCAATATTGACGGCAGAAGGCAAGGGTGTCAAAAATCCAAAAGCCTCAACAGGTGAGGATGTTAAAATGCTATTTCCTGATGAATTGGCATGAAACATCCCGTTCTGACCAAGGGTAAGATAATCTGCGGTGCTGATATGGAAGGACCCGGTAATATCCAATTGGGCATTGGGTCCAAATATAATTCCGGATGGATTCATAAGATAAAGGTTTGCATTGGCTATTTCGGATGTTAAACTGCCGTCAATATAGGATGACTGACCACCTGTTATTCTGCTGATAATATTTGAAACTGTATCCGGACCTTTGAAAACTGCAGATTCATTTGAATCAAGATTGAATAATGAAAAGCTGTGAAACAAATTCTGACCCACCTGGGTTCCAAGATCCGAGGTAATGGAATAATTGGGGCCGTTAAGAGAACCTGATATGCCCAATGTTCCGTCAAGGACAACTTCGGCATATGGACATGTCACTGGGCTCAAAATCCTTAAAAAACAAAAGACACACCCCCAAAGAAACATCTTCTTTAAGCACTTCATAAAAAAACACCCTCTCCTGATTTAAAAAAGATTCCATTGAAAAAGAAAATGGATTCCTGAATCCTGTAAATCATGATCGCCATGAATCATATTCTGCAGCTGGTAACCATAATATATTCGGGAGTGAATTTTTTTGCTGGGATCCCACCTGATACCCACTCCAACGCTTGAAATGATGTCTGCACCGGCATTATGGTTCCAGGATCTTCCCCAGTCAAAAAACGGGGATAGCTGAATGATCCCATCTTGCAGACTCGTGCTCACACCTTTTAGAGGCAACCTTGCCACCGGCATCCGGTATTCAATTGATGCGATGAGGCCATTATCCCGGACAAGCTGATTTTCCCGATATCCCCGCACTGTTGCGTGACCGCCTATTGCAAATTTTTCTAATGACGGCAAAGGACCCCTGCTGATCTGAAAAGAAGTCTTAACTATAAATTGATCTCCCGGAATAAAATCAAATCTTTTTGACCACTGGAGCTGGCCCAGCAAGTTTATAAAATCAGCATCCGGTTCGCTTTTAAAAGCGGTTGCATTGAACGCTTCAACCCCTTTTGAGATAACCGACCGAAAGGCAAATACATGGGAAGGCCTGTAAATGTTCAAATCCACGGATAATCGGCCAATACTGAGTTCTGTTTTACCATCATCCGAGTTCTCCACAAAAGAAAAGGGGTTATCGTAAAGAAATGTTTTACTGGTTCTTCTTTCTGCTGTGAATGTCAGGAACAGATCCTGATTAAGGTTCCGGGTCAAAAGATACATAAAGTTGAATCCAAAACTTACAGATTCGCTTGTTATGTCAATAAGATCAAATGGCTCCTCAATAATCCGGGAATCCGTATATTCATAGAATGCAGAGAGTCTGGATCCCTTACGATTGAACGGAATATCATAGCTTACTGCATAGTCATCTGCTCCCTGGGTTTTTTTCCAGCGTGCGGAAAATTGATCCCCTTCGCCTGACAGATTAAGATATTGAACCATGATTTCTTGCCCGATACTGCCGGAACTCGGTGGACTGTCATTTGCATATTTGACAATGGTTTTTAAAGGATTTGATTCCACAATCGTAATCTTCAATGACGCCTCTCCAAGTGTCATACCCGGGATCAGTTCTCCGTTAATTTTTTCAATCAATGGATTTTTGTCGAGCAACTGAAGTTTTTCCTGAAGATCAAAAACATTTAGTGGTAAATCCTTCTCTGAAATAAGGTGTGTTCTGATCAGGGAACTCTGGATTCTCTTGTTCCCTGTGATATCAATCTTCGTCAACTTACCTTCGATAATACGAAAGTAAATTACACCGGCTGACACTTTTTGATCAGGCAGAATAGCTCCGGAATTAATATATCCTTTACCTGCATAATATTCATTGATCTTGTAGCGCAATTCATGGAGTTCTGTCGTGCTGATTTTTCTATTGGTATAAGGGTTTGCAATTTCACTAAGCGTTTCATTGGAAACTACTTTGTTCCCCATAAACTGAAATTGCTTTACAAACACAATGGGAATTAGTGATAACTGATCCTTGTCAAGCGTGGGGGGTAGTTTGGGTAGCAAAATCTTTGAATCGGCCATGGAGCCGGTATATTCGGGCAATTCTTTTCTTGTTTTGGGCTGGTCCAACCCCCATTGATTGACAGATAATTGTTGTGCAACAATCAATGATGGAAAAAAACTGATCAAAAGGAACAGATGAAGACATATGAAAAAAACTTTGGAAAACGGTTGTCGTGACAAAATCATACAGATACCCCAACGACTTGAAAATCATTTAATGGAGCCTTTTAGCCTGTTGTTTTTACAAATTAAGTTAAGATATGGCTTTTTGTCAAGAAGAGATCTTTAAATTATATTCAATCTCCTCTTCAAAGAGATTTTTTTCAATATAAACATCTTTAATTCAATTAACCAGCTTTCCTGAATGCCTTTATCCGCTTAAAAACAATTTTTTAATTTGTTTATTTTATTTCTTTCTTCCCTATAGAGGATATGTGCAGTTTTCAAATCAGTCTTTTCAAATGTTATTGTATCCCCAGGGGTTGTCTGTGCCACCTTTGACAGATCTGTCGAAATCACTGTTGCAATTTTGGCATATCCGCCAACAGTCTGTTCAACCAGTAAAATTATAGGTTGTTCATCCGGCGGGATCTGAATACTTCCGGGCATGGACGGTTCTGAAACAATGCTTTTGGGCATGCCGCTCTTTATGGGTATGGCCTTGCCCTGCAAACGGTATCCCATGCGGTCAGCCTTTGCAGTAACCATATACCCTGTTGCAAACAAAGTAATAATACCTTGATCAAAGTAGTAGTCCTGGGGTCCCAGGATAGCACGGATAAAGGCATTGGAAGGATATTGGGGTATATAATCCATAGGTGTGGAACGCGGTTTATTTAAAACCCCGGCATCATGAGTTTCAAGAATATCCCCTTTTTGCAGATGTCTTCCCAGAAACCCGCCTATTTTACCGCCCACATAGGTTGAATAACTGCCCATGATCCTGGGGACTTTCAGCCCTCCGC